>NZ_BAAACH010000032.1:0-164733 GCF_039521405.1 Clostridium sartagoforme | reverse complement strand
AAATAACTATCAAATAATTATGCATTTTCATGTTGGAACTTTTCAACATTTTGAGGTTGACATTTACATGAAGCATACTATCTGTAACTTTTTCTTCTTTAGCTAGCTGTGTTCTTGATATTTCACCTTCGAAATATCGTTTAACTATTCTTTCCTTCTCCTCAGGAGTCCACCTTTTACTTTTTCCACCTTTAGGCCTTCCTACTTTATTCATAATTACACCTCCGATAATTTAATTATATGCAAAAATAGACATTATAAAAATTTTACTTTTTATAATGTCTATTTTCATTTTACAAGTTCAATTAATCTATTAAGTGGTACCTTTTTTTATACTATTTATTAATAAAAAATGAAAGAGTAAAAATATAAAATTTACAATATACAGCTTGTTTTTATGATAAAATGAATAATATATTTACCATGTTTTACATATAAACAAAACTTAGTTTAACTTAAAAAATGCGGGGGAGAAAATATGTGGTCTGAAAAAAGAGGGTTGGAAAGTAATTTGATTTTTGCTATATTTCCCATAGTGTTAAATGTAGCTACAAACTTTGTATATTTTATGAGGGGAGGCTCTTATGAAACTATAGGGGCTGTAAATAATGTTAATTCTTTTACACTTTTTACTATTTTTATATGCTGCATTCTTAATTTTTTTGAAAAGAGTAGGAATCTTTCAGGTGAAGAGAAGAAAGAGCTTAATAAAAAGATGTATTTTATGAAACTATTAGGTGCACTTTTTATTGGATATATATTATTTACAATTATTATTGTTAGAAATATTAGTATAATTATTTCAGCATTGCTCATGTTTGCTGGATATATAAACTTGTATATGTTCAAAAGTAAGATTAAGTCATCTTATATGCTTTCTGAAACTCAAAGAAATTGGAGAAAGGCTTATAATAAAAATTCTTACGAGGATATTAATTTGTTATGGAAGATTAAGCCAATGATACATCCTCATGTATCAGTAAGTTTTATTGAAAGAATTAAGCATATTGACTGGATTGTACTTATATTTATATTACCATTCTCAGGTAAATTTAGGTTAGAGTATATTCCTGCTATGGTTATTGCTTTTATATTTATTATTTCAGATGTACTATATTTTATAGATGCAATTTTGGGCTTATATACAGAGACAAAAGGAATTTGTACTGGGATCGTAATGAAATTAGGAAGAAGAGGTAGAAGGAACTACTATGAAGTATATGTAACTGATTTTGAAAATAAAAGAGAACTTAAATTTAGGGTGTATGATTATTGTGACTATAATGAAAATGATGTGCTTCAGCTTATTCATGGAGGGCTTTCTAAGAAGGTTATAATAGCAGCAAAAGTAGTAGGTAATTATTAGATAACTTAAAAAACTCATCAAACAAAACAACAAATTTTTTTAGTAATTCATATTAAAAGTGTAATTACAAAATAAGCAGAAGGGAAAAATATTATATTGGAAGAAGTATTAAATAAAGATAACAGCATAGCATTTATCTTGAAATATATTAATTTAGGAACCATTTCATCAGCTGAAGTTCCAAAATATGAAAGAAGTAAAAAGAGAATATTAAATGTAAGCTTAGGAATGATAATAGGAGCTGAAAATATACATTATAATGTTTTATATACAGAAGAAGATATAGTATATAACAGTATTTCGTGGGGAAAAGTTAAATCTGATACAATATATAAAGACAACAATAAAGATTTAAAGAAAGATAGAAAATCAACTATTGCAGAAAAAATAGAATTTATAAGTAATACAATTGAAGAGTTTAATAAATATTATAGCAAGGATACTAATTTTATTATTTTAACTACCTTTGATGAAGACATTAAATTAATTGCTAAGAAAATAGATAGGATAAGCTTTGAAATAGTAGACAAAAATAATTTCAACTATATTATAGAAAATAATGAAATAGACAATGATGTATTTTATAAAAAAGCTAGTGATTTTGATAAAAAGGAATTTAAGTCAATGAAAGATGTTATGAATAAAGTTAATAATATGATTAATTTTGAAAATTAGTATGATTGTTTAAAACAAAATTCATAAGAAATCTATTAAAAACCTCTAATAAATTTAAGTGTTAAATGAATAAGTGAGAAATCTCAAGAAATAATTAGGAATTCTAAGAAATAATTAGAAGAATTAAGATAATTAGATTTAAAATTTTAAAATTTGAATTAGTTGGAGGAAGTCTTGGGTTTCCTCTTTTTTGTTCCTAAAAGATTGTCTGAAACCAGAAATGCTTTATATGCTTTCCTATAGTATACTAAAAATGTGCTCAGGAAAAGTATAAAGTAAATTTAAAAGTACTTTTAATACAGGCACTTTAGATAATAAATGAAAGGAGAATTATAAATGTGTAGAGACGATAGAGATGAAAGATGGAGAGAGCATAGGAATGAAGGAGGAAGTTTGTCTAGAGAAGAGTTTGAATATCAATGTGATATAGAGGATTACGGTATGGATGAAAGTGATAACGATCCTTGGGATGAATAATAGTCTAAAGGAGCGTTGTAAATATGAGGTATATAAGCTAAAGGATGAGTTAGAAAATTTAGTTTATAACATGTTTTTAGACAGAAATAAATTAATCTTAGAAGATCCTGAGATAAGAAAAATTGATAATGATTTAGGTTATATTGCTTTAGATATAACTGGTCAAAAAGATTTTTTAGTATTGAAAGAGTACTTAAAATTGTTATATAAATATAAAAAGTATCTAAAAGATATTTATTTAAAACTATAAGTAAAAGGTATTGTGAAGATGTTTCTTATAATTTAACATCTTCACAACCTATAATATTAAATTGAGAGGAGAAATTAATATGGTAATAAAAAGAGGACAACTAATATGGTGTGATTTTAAAGAAGGTTATGGATGCTGTCAGGGAGGAAAGAGACCAGCTGTAGTGGTACAAAATAATACAGGAAATAAATTTTCAACTACAACTATGGTAATACCCTTAACCAGTAAAGATAAAACTAAATTACCAATACATACTAAGCTAACTAAAGATTATGATGTAGCTTATAAAGGAAATATAATGATGGCAGAGCAGCTAACAGTTATTGATAAATCACAAATCATAGATGTTGGAGATATGTTAAATGAAGAAGATTTAAAAGGATTAGACAGAATTATAATGAAGCAGCTAGGCTTAAAAGCTAAAATTGCATAAAATTAAAGAAGAACAGTACTTGGCTTTATTTAGATAAAGATATTGAAAAATGTAAAAATGAAGCAGACAATTTTTTGAATTTTTTTGAGAAAGAACAAGAAATTATGATGGGAATTTATTGGGGATTAGTTGCGATAATGATGAAAACACCGCCTTTAAATAGGATGAAATAAATCTGATAAATCCACATGTTACAAAGAAGAAGGGAAAGTGCTTATAATGGAAGAGATTAAAATTGGCTCAGTATTATCATTTGGTGATTATAACTGGCGTGTGCTTGATATACAAAACAATACAGCTTTGATTATAACAGAAGAAATTATAGACCAACGACCTTACCATGATGCGTATAAAGATATAACATGGGCTGACTGTACTTTAAGGAAATATCTTAATGGTGAATTTTATGAGAAATTTAATGCAGATGATAAATCAAGAATCATTACGGTAATAAATAAGAATCTTGATAATCAGTGGTATGGGACAAAGGGAGGAGAAGATACTGAAGACAATATCTTTTTATTAAGCCTTGAGGAAGTATGCAAGTATTTTGGTGATAGCACTTCAAAACTGAACAACCCTGGTAAAAATCAAAGATATTGGTTTCAAAGAAAAGATGAAAATAACAGTAACAGATTAGCAAAACTTCATAATAAAGAATGGGCTTGGTGGTGGTGGCTTCGTTCACCTGGCCGTGTTAATGTAAAAGCTGTGTATATCTTTGGTACTGACGGTAATATCGGGATACAAGGAAACAATATATTGAAGGGCAACATTAGTGATGGAAAATGTACAGGTGGAGTTCGTCCTGCTTTATGGATAAAGTAAGGAAAAGCAATTTGTTTTTGGGGCAATTATTATTATAATAAAAAATTTCAAAAGAAGAGTTTAATATAATAAAAACAGAATTTATTAATAATGATTATAATATATTTATAAATAATTGTAAGGATATAACAAGTAATAGTTATCTGGATAAATATAATGAATATAAATATTTTTAATGAATGCTATCGGAACTGAGCTGTTTACAAATGTTATATGATAACAAAAATTATAGGAACCAACTTGGGAAAAATGTTCTCAGGTTGGTGCTTTTTGTGCTTCCAATTAATTAAATCAAAAAATTAAAAATAAAATTTTTATAACCTTCTTTTCTGCATATATGAAGATTGTAAAGAGGAGGTGATAATATGGCAGCAAATTCAGTATTAACGGAAAATGTTATTAAGGTTAGATATCAAATAGGGGATGATTCTAAAGGTAAGGATGTTTTTAAGGAGCAAAACTTTAAAAATATTTCTGCTGATGCAACTGATGATAATTTAGTTCAATTATCTGATGCAGTAGAAAAACTTTTAGACTATAGCGTATCAACTATTAAAAAGCAACAAACCTTTATAGTTTTAATTAAAGCTATTATGAACCATAAATTTTGTGGTAAGCAATAGCTTTTTTTATTTCTATTTTTATTTAGAGAAATAACCTCTTCGTAAACAATAAAATTTTCTATAGTAAAAAGGAAATAAATTCAAGACAAATATGGGAATATATAGTTGGAATGTAGTTTTTAGAGTATAATAGTAGTTATAAATAAAGTGAATAAATGTAATTATAGGAGTTTTAAAGGGGGATATTAGATTGTGATAGAGTTTATTATTATAATACTAATTTTATTAATTATATTTAATGTTGTGTATTACATACCTAATAAGTTAAAGGCGCAAGAAGAGAAAAATGTATTATACTTAAAAGAATTATATATTCGTTTAAATAGACTTGAGAAAAAAATAGATGAGATAAAAGATTTTAAGGAAAATTATTAGTTTTTTATTAACAGCATGATATTTCAATTATTCAATATCTCTTTTGGTCATAATATGTGGAATACGAATAAGTTTATTAAGTCCATAAAAATGCCGTACTATTAAAAATTAATATGCGGTATTTTTAGTGTGTAGTTTAAATACCATACGTGATTTAAATTAAGTAATTGAAACTTTCATTGAAAACTGAATAGTGGAATATTGGAAAAATATGGTATAATTAACTTGTAAGTGTAATATATTACAAAATTATAAGGGGGAGAAATCTTGAAGAATAAAAAACTTAGATATTTAGTTTTGCTAGCATTTTTAATTTTAACTCTTGTTTCCTGCTCCAACAACCCAATAAAACATACTACCTATGAAGGTTCATTTTCAAAATTAAAAGCAGAGACTATTGCTGTGGATATAGAAACTAAGTCAAGTCAGGGATTTTATGCTTCTCTTGATTTTAACTTAACTGAAGGGCAAGTTGATTGGGAAATTATAAACCCTGAAAATGAATCAGTTTTTAAAGGATATGTAGTTTATGAAGATGGAAAGATATATCGTGAATTAACTTATCCATTAGATTATTTAGGTGGAACTCTTAACCTAAAAGAAGAAGTAAAAGATGAAACTGACAAAAATGGAAATATAATACATATTCCGAATTTTAATTATCTTCAATTTGAAGCTGGAAGCCAAACTGGTGTATATAAACTTAATTTACAGCCAATAAATGCAGATGGGAGTTATGAAATAATTTGGAGTAATAAACTGCCAAGAAAATAATAATTGGACAAGTGGATTTAATTTTACAATCTTAATAAGTGATGAATTATCGTAAAATTAATATTATGTTAATGAACAATCTTTTTAAAATATGCAGAAAAAAGGTTAGATAATTATATTTTTAGTATTAAAAATTATTATTTATTAATACTAACTTATATATTTGCTCATAATATAGTTTAATAGAAGTTTAAATTTAAAAAAGAATTTATTAGTAAAATATGTTATGATAAATAGAAATATTAAGATTATAAGAATAAAAAGAGGTGTATATCTTGAAAAAGAAATCTAAAATGACTATTTTAATATCAATTGTGGCAGTTTTATTCATAATCATTCTTATATACAAAGCTACTAGCCCTGAAAAAGCAGTAGGAGAATATAATAAAAGGATAGGTAGCGAAATATTTCAAGAAAATGAAGCTTATGATATTGGATTAGCCGAAAGTGGAATGCCTGTTTTTAAAGATGCTAATAAAGCATTTAAACAAGCAAAGATTGATTTTGCCTATGGATTTGATTTTATAAAAGATGAATTTAATCTTAATAAAGTAAATAGATTTTATTGGAAACCGTATAAAACCTACGGATGGCAAGTGACTACAGAAGATGATGAATTGAAAAAACAATGTCTTGATATAAGTGTATTTTTTGATATATATGAAAATAGTTTTGGAATAGAGTAAATTTTTTTATCTGTTATATTTTATTAAAAAGCAGTTCACAAGGCACAGTGCACAGTTATGGAAATAATTTAGCTCTGCCGAATTAAGGAATCATTATATCAACGATCAAATAGCTGATATAACTTAAAATTGATAGTTTCATCTAAACTGTAAACTATATAAATCTATTACGAATTAAAGCCCAGTGATTTTAAATCACTGGGCTTTAAAATAATCAATTTTAAGCTCCAAAAAGTTGATTTAAAACTTCATCTTTTTGATCTATGACAATATCTGAGATATTCACATTCTTAGTCTTTAGGCTTTGGATAGTATCTTTAAGAAAATCATAACTTCCAACTATATAATAAATAGGGTTTTGTAATTGTGATAATTGTTCTAAATTTTCATAAAATGATTTCCTAGAATTTAACCAATAATTTTTATATGTTTCATTAGAAAGATTATCAAGTTCATTCTTAAAAATAAAATCATTTGATGAATCTACATTTACATTAATTAAATAAGGAATATTAGAGTTATCTTCTATAAAATTAAGAATAATTGGTCTCATTGCAGCTATTCCTACTCCCATTGATAGTAGAATTACAGGTCTGTTGCAACGTCTTAAAGCTAATTTTGATCCTAATTTAAACATTACAATTTCATCATTAACATTTAGGTTAGATAATTTGCTTTTAAATTCAGAACAGATTCTAGGCACTCTTGTTGTAAACCCAACTTTGTTTTCAGTTGGCAAAGTCATTATAGACATGTGTCTCACTAAACTTTTATTAGGCTTTTCACCTTCATCAAATCCAATAATTCCTATATGGGTATGAGATCCAGCCTCCCATGTTAAATCTTTTGGTTTTTCAAAATAGTATGTTTTTGTTCCTTTTGCTTCATTAATAATATCTATAATTTTCAATCTATATTTTATCATATTTATCTCTCCTTGATAATCATTATCAATTACAGGATATCACCAATAATTTCTAATGTCAAATAAATTTATTTTTATAGCTAAAATAATATACTCGTAAATAAGTATAAATATATAAAATAGACGATAAGTTAGATATTTATATAAGTAGAATAATATAAATATAAATGATAAAATAATATATATGTTTCAATTAATAATCTACATCATTATAGTCTTATAAAATTAAAAGTTAATAGACTTATTTAAGTAAAATAGCAAAATTGAAAGCATATAAATTTTAAATAAGGAGTTAGTATGTTAAATTTTGATTTAATGGATATATTTAATGGCTTTATAAAAAATTATATAAACTTTGGGTTAAATAAAGAAAGTGATAAATTTGAAGTTGTAAAAAGGGAAAATAAATATTTTATAATGTTAGGACAATTATTAGGTTATTCAGTTATATCTAAAGTAATAAAAGAAAATCAACCAAAACATTTAAATAATGTAGAAATAGAATGGAAGAATGATGATTTTAATAAATTATCAGATAATATAAATGAATTACAACTTTTTAGAGAATTTGATTTAATTAATGATTTATTATCAGTACAAAACTTATTAGAAAAAATAAAAGAAGATCCAAACAAAATGTATATACAAATTTTAGAAACCTCTTCTAGCACAAGGATAGATTACCTTAATAATATAGTTAATACATCTCAGTTAAAAATAGAAAAAGATATCTTATTAATTTATATAATTAGGGATATACTAAATAATACAAATTACTATAGCGCATATTTATTTGAAAAAGGAAAGATGAGTAAAAGCAAAATAGGAATTTGTTATTATGATGCTATTGGAGATATGAAAGCGAAATTTAAAAGTTAATTTTATCTCCTTATAGCAATATAAGGAGTAATGATATGGATATAGAAAAAAGTAAAATATTAGAAGTATGGAATTCTAATCATAATAAGGTTGTAAAGTATAAGCAAGTAATAAAAAACAATACTTTAAATGAAGTAACTGAAATTGAAACTGAAAATCTTAATGAATTAATTAGTGAAGTTAGAAAGCAACTTTATGAATGGAATGGAATAAAATAACTTTAAAATAGGGGGAAGTATGGGAGTTAAGTCATTAAAGAATGAAGAAGCTGAAAAAATGATAAAGATAAGATTTTGTAATGTTTTAGAGGGATTTAATAAATATAAATATGTTGAGCTTTTTCCTAAAGAAGATAAAGAGATTAAAATAGTAGAAGAAGATTTCATAAATACTTTAGAAGAATTTTTTGACTTAAATTCTAATGAAGATAAACTAATAATAGATTTTTATAAAAATAAATTGGATCATGATAGTATTAAGTTTATTTATGATAATATAGATTCTCAAGAAAGAAAACTATTTAATGATATCTTAAATGAAGGAAGTAGTAATAGTATATTTTTTGAAATAAGAGATAAAAAATATATTAAGCTTTTAACTAAATTATGTACAAGAGAATTATTTTTTATAACCTTTTATTTTACAAAAGGGCCAATATTGGTATGGGGAAATTATAATTTTAAATTTCCTATATTTTATAATGATGAAAAGAACATAAAAGAGTATATAGATATTGCAAAATCTAATAATTTATTTTAAACAATAGTTATATGCTTATACTATATTAATATATATATACTAATATAGTATAAGTGAGGAATTACAATGAATAGCTTTAAAAATTTAATAAACAAGATAACAAGAGAAGAAATGGAAAATGAAATTTCTAATGAAGTAATTTTTAAATGTAGATATTGTAATAATGTAACTAATTCTAAAGAGGCCTATATAGATAAAGAAGAGTTAAATGTTTTTTGTTCAAAATATTGTTTTATAGAATATTTAAAATCAAAATACTTTTAAGCTTATTAAAAGTAAATTTATTTTATATTTTATTTGTTCTAATTTTTAAATGGATATATGTAAGTTTGAGATACTATTAACTTAGTAATAGAACAAACAAATTTACATATATCCATTTTTTAAAATGAAATATTTTCTTTAACATTGTCTTGATTTGGAAAAATAAATATAGTAGATAATCTAAGCTCACCATTTTCAGATATTCTAATAAACCATCTATGATTATTTTTTGATGAGTTATTACTTATATAAGTTTTAGATTTACAAGTGAATTTAGGATATATTATATATGATGAATTATTTAATTCAGCTCTTATAAGAATAATGTATTCATAATCTGTGCATAAATGTTTTATGCTATCTAAATTAACATTTATTTCAGCATTTTTTATAAAGGATAAACATTTAAAGACTTCTCGAGTTTTTATATTTTTAATAAATACAGATACTTTATTATAAATTGAAAAATTAATATCACTAAATTCTAAAATTAAAGTATTTTGATTTAATTCCCCAAAATTCAAATTTTTATTTAAATAAATAAAATTATTAATAACTTTATTTTCTTTCATTATAATCCTCCATAGAAATAATATATTAATTATACTATTTCTTATTAAAGAAATAGTTACACAATAATTTATAAATATAAAGTTTACAACAAAATTTTATATTTATAGATATTCCTATGATTAAATTTATATTATTTAATAAATATATTTTACAAATTTGTGTATCTTATTTCATAAGCATATCTATCATAATATCTAAAGTGGCTTTAGTTTTATTTAGATTATTAATATAATCTGCTATATGATATTTATAATATTCAACGCCGCTATCTGTAATAGAATATATTTTTTTACTTCTTTTATTTAAAAATTCATCACCTGTCCAAGAGCTTTTTACATATCCCTTCATTTCTAAATCATAGAGAGTTTCGTATATTGTACTAGAAGAAACCGGAAAAGGGAGAGAAGTCTCTGAAAATCTATTTCTAAATTCTTCAAGAACCTTATTACCAAATATAGTATTTCCTTTTGATAATTCTTTTAATATGTAAAAACTATAAAGCATTTTTGTGTTTACAACATTTCTTGGAGCCACCAATCTATTTCTCTTTTCCATATAAACACCTCCTTAATAATAGTTTATCATAAGAAATAGAAAAAGTACATTTAAATAATATACTCGTAAATGATTATTAAAATATAAAAAATATTACAGAACATAAACAATATGTAATGAATACAATGTACTATACGAAAGAGTAGGAGTTGATAAACATGTCAAGAAGATCTTGTTATAGTAGAAATAACTGTTGTGGTGGTGGCTACAGAGGTGGCTGCTGCGGTAACTACTCTAATTGTGGCTGTGGCTGCGGAGGCTTCGGTGGAGGCTGTGGAGGATGCGGCTGTGGAGGCTTCGGTGGAGGATTTGGCGGATGTGGCTGCGGATGTTCACCATTAATATGGTTATTATTACTAGGTTTTTGTTGGTAGTAAAATAATAATAAAAGGGTGCTTTGGCATCCTTTTATTACTTTATAGAATTTTTTATTTTATATTTCCATAAACACTAAAAATTAAAGCATATGAGTTTAGTAAAATAGAATTTTTATAAAAATATAGTTAATAATAATTTATAAACAAGCATTAAATAGAGGTGATACATATGAAAAAGATATATTTAAAAGATATTAAAATGCATCAAAATATTGAAAGTACTTTTATAGTAATAAAAATAATATCTTATGAAGTTGATAATTTTATTGCAATTATTGGAGATAATTCTGGAGAAATAAAAGCTTATATAAAAAATATAAATGCATCAATAAATATAGGAGATGTTATATTAGTAAAAGGGAAATTAGCTCCAAAGTTTAAAGTTAATTTTATAAAAAAAGTTTTAGAAATAGATATTTTAGATTATTTACCATCAGTGAAAAGACCTATTAATGAAATAATGGATGAATTAAATAAAATAAGCAAAATTGAATTTAAAAGCTTAGAAGCAAAAACAATTGATGAATATTTTTTTGGCAGCTCAGAATTTTTAAATAAGTTTGAAAAAGCAATTGGAGGAGTGTTTAACCATCATAATTACATCGGGGGATTAGCAGAGCATACACTAGCAGTAACTTCACTTGCACGTGAATTTGCTTATAGATATAATTGCAGAAATAAAGAAATTGCAATATTAGGAGCAAAGTTACATGATATAGGAAAAATAAGAGAAATGAATTATGATAAACCCTTTAGTTATACCTTAGAAGGAGAGCTAGAAGGCCATATAGTTATAGGGTTAAGTATGTTAGATGAAGCCTTTAATAGTAATAAAGAAATATACTCTAGTGATTTTATAAATAGATTGAAGGCAATAGTAGTTCAACATCATGGAAAGCAAGAGTTTGGATCACCAAAGGAGCCTAATACCATGGAAGCATATATAGTTCATTATGCAGATTATGTTGATGCAACTCTAAATAAAATAAATATAATATGCGAAGATTTAGAAAGTGGAAGTTGGAGTGACTTTGACAAAAGAATAAATGGAAGAATATATATATAAATATATAATAAAGACTTAGATAAAATTTTATGATAAAAATAATATTCTAATATGGTACAATATATTAGGGGTGAAATTATGCTTGAAAACAGATGTTTTTGTGAAAAATGCAATAAAATTCAAAATATTAAAATTGATAGTTGTACAGAAATTAAAGAGTTTAACATAGGAAAAGTAGCTTATAATAAGTTGTATGGAAAATGCTCAGTATGTAATAATGAAGTATATTCATCAGAGTTATCAAAAAAGAATAAAAAGGAAATAAATAAGAAAATAAAAGAACTAGAGGATGAAGTAACTATATTAAAAATAATAGAAAGTAATAAAAAAGGTACTCTTGTATTAAGAGAAGATGAAAAAGATATACTAAATGAAATAAAAAGTATTTTATCAAAAAATAAAAAATAATATTTAAGTTATTAAATATTTACTAGTCTAATATAATATGGTGTAAAAGTATAATAATCTTAGGAGGACACTGATGTTAGACTTATTGGTATATTTAGATGAAGCTCTAATAAAAAATTTAAATTCAGTAATATTAAATGGATATATAGATATAAGAACATATAGGAGAATTAAAGATAGAACTATTGGAGGAAATATTAAGATAGGTGACAGGGAATCAAATGGCTCTGATTTTGGAAGTAAAAAAGATAAGATAGAGGGTTATAAAACCAAACAAGAAAGATGTGATGATCATTATGAAAATGGGAGTGATAGGAGTTTAGGTTTTGAAGGCCGTGATTTTGATAGAAATGAACAAGAAATTAAAAAAATTAGTACCATCTTTACTCTTCATGGTAGTTTATTAAATAGGATGTATGATAATAAAAACGTAAAAAAAATAAGCTATAAAGATATGGAAAGTGGAAATATTAAGGAAGGGGAATATGTAGAAGTTGATGGGTTTTTGAAAGAAACATCACTCCCTTTTTATATAGATACCTTGATTTATATCATAAACTGCTATGGGGCAGATTTTTTAAACACTTTATTAGAAAAAAAGAACTTGAAAAACTTAAATTTTAATATAATATGTAAGTTATTAGAAAGATTAAGAATGTCTATAACTTCAAGAGGAAGTCATGATCTCCTAATGCAAAATGAAGACATATCATTACTTTTAACAATAAATGAAAATAACTTTTTAAGTAATCATGCACATATGTTTAATTTGGTTCATTGTTCTTGCAAAGTATTCGGGAAGGTAATGATGATAAAAGAAGATGAAAATAAATGTATAAGCTTATTACGAAAGACTTCACAAGAAGAATATTATCAACAAGTAATAGATTCAATAGATCCATATTTAGAGGTATTAAAAGAAAATAATATAATTCTTCCTAAAAAACCAGAATGTAATATAAAAGGAAAAGTGATAATGATTTTACCAATAAGCATATGCATATAATAAAATAAGCATATGCTTTTTATATAATTCATTATAAAATATATAACTATAATTTTTAATAAAAAAGATTAACATATACTTTTAATATAACTTATTATAGAAAGATAAAAATTTTTAATGTATAATTAGTTTTTAGTGAAGAACATAAAGAATAAAAGAAGAGAGGCAATAAAATGAAAATAGGATTTGACCATAAAAAATATCTTGAAGAACAATCTAAATATATACTAGAAAGAGTTAATAATTATGATAAATTATATTTAGAATTTGGTGGAAAACTTATGTTTGATTTACATGCAAAAAGAGTTTTGCCGGGATTTGATGAAAATGCTAAAATAAAGCTTCTTCAAAAGTTAAAAGAAAAAGTTGAAGTTGTTATTTGTGTTTATGCAGGAGATATAGAAAGAAATAAAATAAGAGGAGATTTTGGTATTACATATGATTTAGAAGTATTAAGATTAATAGATGATTTAAGAACATATGAACTTGATGTAAATAGTGTAGTTATAACAAGATACGATGGACAACCAGCTACTACTGTTTTTATAAATAAGCTAGAAAGAAGAGGAATAAAAGTTTATAAGCATGAGGCTACAAAGGGATACCCAACTGATGTTGATACTATAGTAAGTGAAGAAGGATATGGAAAAAATCCATATATAGAAACAACTAAGCCTATAGTAGTTGTTACTGCCCCAGGCCCAGGAAGTGGTAAGCTTGCAACTTGTTTAAGTCAATTATATCACGAAAATAAAAGAGGAAATGTTGTTGGATACTCTAAATTTGAAACTTTCCCAGTTTGGAATGTTCCATTAAAACACCCCTTAAACATAGCCTATGAAGCTGCTACTGTTGATTTGAAAGATGTAAATATGATAGATTCATTTCACGTTGATGCTTATAATAAGTTAGCTGTAAATTATAATAGAGACATAGAAAGTTTTCCGGTATTAAAAAGAATAATTGAGAAAATTACTGGAGAGGAATCAGTATATAAATCTCCTACGGATATGGGAGTAAATAGAGTTGGTTATGGAATTATAGATGATGAAGTAATAAAAGAAGCTTCTAAGCAAGAAATAATAAGAAGATATTTTAAAACTACTTGTGAATATAAAAAAGGATATATAGATAAAGAAACATCAGATAGAGCTAAGTTGATTATGGAAGAACTAAGCTTAAAGGAAACTGACAGAAATGTTGTAATTCCAGCAAGAGATTATTTAGCTAAACAAAGAAAGCTGCAAGGGAAAAATGATGGGATCTCATCAGTTGCATTAGAACTTGAAGATGGAAATATAATAACAGGAAAGAGCTCGGAGTTAATGGATGCATCTGCAGCTGTAATATTAAATTCAATAAAGCATCTTGCAAATATATCAGATGAAATTCATCTTATTTCACCTGTAATATTAGAACCAATAAAAAATTTAAAATTAAAAACTTTAGGAATAAAAAATACAGTTTTAAATTGTGAAGAAATATTAATAGCCTTAAGCATATGTGCAGCAACTAATCCTACAGCACAAGTTGCCCTTGAAAAACTGACTATGTTAAAGGGATGCCAAGCACACTCTACAACTATTATACCAACTAATGATGAACAAACCTTCAGAAGGCTTGGAATAGATATAACTTGTGATGCTGAATATCAAAGTGAAAATTTATATTATAATAATTAGTAATAAAAACCATCTTTTAAAGGATGGTTTTTATTATTTAAATTAAAAATTTAGGGAATACTATTTTTAATAGATTAGGAGGGTTTTTCAATGAATAATGATTTATCTGTTAAAATTATTCCTTTAGGTGGAGTAGGAGAAATAGGAAAAAATATTACAGCAATAGAAGCTGGTGAAGAAATAATAGTAGTTGATTGTGGAGTTGCATTTCCAGATGAAGAAATGTATGGAGTAGATTTAATAATTCCAGACATAACATATTTAATTCAAAACAAAGATAAGGTAAAGGGATTTTTTATTACACATGCTCATGAAGATCATATTGGATCAATTCCATATATATTAAAACAGTTAAATGTACCCATATATGGAACAAGATTGGCCTTAGCTATTATTGAAAATAAATTAAGAGAGCATAACTTAATAGAAACCAGTAATTTAATTAGTGTAAATCCAGGAGAAAATGTTGATTTAGAAAATATAAGCATTGAGTTTATCCAAAGTACACATAGTATAGCAGAATCTTGCTGTTTAGCTATAAAAACTTCACTTGGAGTTATATTTCATACTGGTGATTTTAAAATAGATTTAACACCTATAGATGAAAAAGTCATAGATATAAATAGAATTTCAAGTATAGGAAAAGAGGGCGTTATTTTATTAATGGCCGACAGTACTAATGTTGAAAGATCAGGATATACAATGTCAGAAAAATCAATAGGAAACACATTCAGAAGAATCTTTAGAAGTGCAAAGGGGAGAATAATTGTAGCGACATTTGCATCTAATATACATAGAATGCAGCAAATAATAGATGCGTCAATAGAAAATAATAGAAGAGTTTCTTTTTCAGGTCGAAGCATGGAAAATATTTCGAAATCAGCAAAAGAACTTGGATATCTTCATATTCCAGATGATATGTTAGTAGAAATAGACGATATAAAAAATTATTCAAATGAAAATATAACAATTATTACAACAGGAAGTCAAGGTGAACCTATGGCAGCCTTAGCAAGAATAGCTTTTGGAAACCACAGAAAAATAAAAATAGAAAGAGATGATTTATTTATAATCTCAGCATCCCCAATACCAGGTAATGATAAACTAATTTCAAAAGTAATAAATCAGTTATTTAAAAAAGGTGCGGATGTTATTTATGAAGATTTAGAAGAAGTCCATGTATCAGGGCATGCCTATAGAGAAGAGTTAAAATTGATGCACACACTTATAAAGCCAAAATACTTTATGCCTGTTCATGGAGAATATAGACATCTAAAACATCATAAAGATTTAGCAATTAGTCTTGGTATGGAATCTAAGGATATATTCATATTAGAAGTTGGAAACGTACTAGAGATAAAGCAAGAATCTGCTAAAATATGTGGCAAAGTAACTAGTGGAACTGTTTTGGTAGATGGATTAGGAGTAGGAGATGTAGGAAGTCTTGTTTTAAGAGATAGAAAGCATTTAGCACAAGATGGATTAGTAAATATTGTTGTAACAATAGAAAAAGAAAGTTATAGTATAATTGCAGGACCAGATATAATAACAAGAGGCTTTGTATATGTGAAAGAATCAGAAGAGCTAATTAAAGAGTTAAAACAAATTGCAACAGAAGAACTTCAAAATTGTTTAGATGATAAAATTATAGAGTGGTACTTAATTAAAACAAATGTTAAAAAAGCTTTAGAAAGATATATTTATGATAAAACTAAAAGAAGGCCTACGATAATCCCTATAATTATGGAAATTTAATATAAGATAAAAATCTACAATAATAAGTTATTTTAATATAATATTATTGTAGATTTTTAATTGAATCATATATATAATAGATATTAAAAAGTAAATAGGAGGGGTTTTATGAAAAACGTAGCAGCATTTTTTGATATTGATGGGACTATATACAGAGAAGGTTTAATTACAGAAGTATTTAAAAAAATAATAAAATATGAACTAGTCAGCGAAAATAAATGGTATAAAGACGTAAGACCTTCATACATAAAATGGGATAAAAGACAAGGTGATTACGATACCTATCTACTAAAAATGGTAGATGTTTATGTTGAAGCAATAAAAGGAATAGATAAGTATCATATAGATTATATAGCGAAAAAAGTTATAGAACAAAAGGGAGATAGAGTGTACACTTTTAGTAGAGAAAGAATAAAGTGGCACAAAGATCAAGGACATATAGTAATTGCAATATCAGGCTCTCCAAGTGAATTAGTAAAAGAAATGTCTATGAAGTATAATATGGATGATTATAAAGGAACAGTTTATGAACTAGATAATAATAATAAGTATAGCGGTGATGTAATTCCTATGTGGGATCATGAAAGCAAATTGAATTCAATTAATGAATTTCAACAAAAATATAATATTGATTTAAGCAAAAGCTATGCCTATGGAGACACATCTGGAGATATAAGTATGTTCAAATCAGTAGGTATACCATATGCAATAAATCCAACAAAAGAACTTTTAAGCAAAGTTATGGAAGATGAAGAAATAAAAGAAAAGATAAAAATAATTGTAGAACGTAAGGATGTAACTTATAATTTAGATATAAATTGCATAAACGTTTTATAAATTGTAAAGCAATTTCTTTTAGTTCACAGTGTACAATTCACAGTTTTTGGAATAAAGTAACAGGGCACAGATAACAGGTTATGATATAAATTGCAAAGCAATTTATAAATGAAAGCATGAAAAAATTTAGGTTGTTTTGCTGCACAAAACTTAAACTATATAATGTGTACGGCATTAAATACTTAGTGAAGTTGAGTGTAGCGATAACTGAACTTAGTATGAAAGCCTATCTACTGAAGCTCACCTTGAAGTGGATGTTTCTTAATTTTTAATTATAGGTTACATTTAGTACTTGTTACCTGATACCTGTTCTCTGATACCTAAAAAAATAAAAACAACTGTGCCTTGTGAACTGAAAAATGCTTCGCAAAATATAACAAAGGGGAGTACCATGATAACTATTAATAATAAACTTATAGAAGAAAAGCTAAAGCAGCTAAAAAAGGCTATTGAAATAGCAGGGGGAAAAGAATTTTTAAAAAGTATAAGAAGTGATGATGAATTGGCACTTTTTATACTGCAAAGTGCTTTTCAAAATGAATATTCATGTATAGAAATTTTAGAAAAAAGATATTCTATTTCGGAATTACTAAAATTAAAATTAGAATATGAAAAAAGCTATATAAAAGATAAGAAAAAATATGTTCAAAAAATAGCTTTTAAAATTAAAGAATATAATACTTATTTAGATTCCTTAATTAGAAAATATAGAAAAAATGGTGGTATAAAAGAATTTAGAAGTATTAAAAATGAAATAGAACTTAGATATGAAATAGATATAAATAATTTTATATTATCTAGTATAATTAAAATTAATAATGATATAAATAATGATTATTATGGTGAATATTTAAATTCTAAAAAGGAAGATTTTATAAATGCTATAGTAACTAGTATAGTTTAAATTTTATAATAAAATTGACTCTTAAGGGTAAACTATAAGTGTAAAGTATAACCTTAGGAGGGATTAAGGATGAATAAACTAATGAAAAAGATGAAAAGAAATTTTAAAAGAAAAAGAATGAAAAGTAATTTAGTGATGGAGATGGCAGAAGATTTTATGGATGTTGTTCAAAATGCTAAATTATATAAGAAAATGAAAAAAGCTAAAAGAAAATTTAAATAATCAAATAAAAAACAACTTAAGAAATAAAGCATAGCTGTATCTTAAGTTGTTTTTATTTATACGTTTATTAATACATTTGATTTATTTTAAAGCCCATATTTGTAAAAGATTCTTTAATTAAATTTATATGATCAATACCATTAGTTTCAACAGTAACTTCTAACAAGACATTCTTTAATCTATTTGAGGCTTTAAATTGGTTATGCTCAAGCTGAACTACATTTGCATTAAGTTCTGAAAGAATTTTAGATATTTCAAGTAATTGTCCAGGGGTATCGGGAAGCTCTATAGAAAAACAAAATAATCTACCTCTTTCAACTAATCCGTCATTAATTAAAGAAGAGATAGTAATCATATCTATATTTCCACCACTAATTATAGGAACAATCTTTTTATCTTTCATATTAAGTTTTTTTAATGCAGCGAGAGAAGCAACTCCAGAAGCTTCTGCAAGTAACTTATGTTTTTCACATAATATTAAAAATGCTTCAGCAATTTCTTTGTCAGAAACAGTAATTATATCATCAACATATTCTTGAATTATTTTATAAGTTAAATCTCCTGGATTTTTAACAGCTATACCATCAGCAATAGTATTAACTGAATTTAATGAAACTAAAGTTCCATTTTTAAAACTTTGTTCCATAGCATTTGCACCTTCAGCTTGAACTCCTATTATCTTTATTTTGGGATTAATTTCCTTTGCAGCTAATGAAATACCGCTTATTAATCCGCCACCACCAATTGGGCATAAGATTACATCTACATCTTGTATTTCTTCTAAAATTTCTAAAGCAATGGTACCTTGTCCATAAATTACATTTATATCATTAAAAGGATGTATAAATACTGAGTTATTATTTTCTTCAATACTTTTAGCCTTTAAAAAGGCATCATCATAGCAATTACCATATAATATAACCTCACCACCAAAGTCTTTAGTAGATTGTATTTTAAGATAAGGAGTAGTCCTTGGCATAACTATTGTTGATTTAACTCCTAATAATTCAGCAGCATAAGCAACTCCTTGAGCATGATTTCCAGCTGAAGAACAAACAACTCCTTTAGACTTTTCATCATCACTTAATGAGCGTATCTTATTAAGAGCCCCTCGTATTTTATAAGCGCCAGTAACTTGTAAGTTCTCACATTTCATATAAACTGAACAATTTGAAAGTTTTGAAAAAGTTGGGCTGTATAAAATAGGAGTTTTATTAATTACATCTTTAATTTTTTCTCTTGTTTCCTCAATTTTTTTTAAATGCATAAGCTTCCACCTCAAGTAATTTTTGTAATAAAATTATTATAGCACTACTTTACAAATATATGAAGAATTTAAATTTATTTAAAAGTATATTTAGCGATTAAATAATAAAAAATAAGTATATAAATAAGTAAAGGAGAAGTGATTATGAAGGAAGTTTACAATGATTTAAATAATATTGGTAATTTTACAAAAAATGCTGTAAAGGAATTTGAAAATAATATAATAAGTAAAACTAATTATTTAGAAACTATAGAAAGCAATTCAAATTTCAAAAATAATTATAGTATTAAGGAGAAAAAAGATGAGTAATAATTTTCCAAAGGAGTTTCCTCCACAACATCAAAATACACAACCAGGAATAGAAGAAAAAATGAATCCTAAGCCTATTTATAAAATAGAAGAATTATTCAAAGGATCAAATAAATTAAAAGATAAAGTTGCAATAATAACAGGTGGTGATAGTGGAATAGGAAGAGCTGTATCTTTAGCTTATGCAAAAGAAGGAGCGAAAATAGCAATTATTTATTTAAATGAACATGAAGATGCAGAAAAAACTAAAAAGCTTATAGAAGATATAAATGGTGAATGTATTTTAATAAGTGGAGATATTGGAGATGAAAACTTTTGTATTAATGCTGTAAATACAGTTATAAAAGAATTTAATAAAATAAATATATTAGTTAATAATTCAGCAGAACAACATGTATGCAATGCATTAACTGATATAACCAAAGAACAATTTGATAGAACTTTTAAAACAAATGTATTTGGAGCTTTTTATATAACTAAAGAAGTTTTAAAGCATTTAAATGCTGGAGATTGTATTATTAACACAACATCAGTAACGGCTTATCATGGACATAAAACGTTAATTGATTATTCAATGACTAAAGGAGCCTTAACTTCATTTACAAGATCATTAGCATTAAATTTAGCAGATAAAAATATAAGAGTAAATGCAGTTGCTCCAGGGCCAGTATGGACACCTCTTATACCAGCTTCTTTTGATATGACTGAAGTTTCAAGTTTTGGCAAACAAAGCCCTATGAAAAGAGCGGCACAACCAGTAGAATTAGGTGAAAGCTATGTTTTCTTAGCTAGTGATGGAGCTTCTTACATAACTGGAGAAACAATTCATGTTAATGGTGGAGAAATAGTAAATTCATAAAGAATTAAAAAGCATATTTAGATAAAATCTAAATATGCTTTTTAATATTTAACTATGTATCATATAAAAGTATCATATAAAACAAATTTATATGATATAGTAAAAAAATTACATTTTCTTGAGAAAATATGGTAAAAAATGTTTGCGTATGATATCATAATATTGGTTATTATATATAAATTTCTATTTCACACTAATTATTAAATAGAGGGTGGGCTAAATATGAGTAACTTAATTGATTTTTGTTTAAAAAGTTCTAATATAAATTTAGATAATGTAGACAATATATATTTTATAGATAATTTATTAAATAATAATAAGATAGCAGTAGGTGTTTATAATTTTCCAGAACTAAAATTGATAAAATCGAATCAAATTTATATAGATATATTAAATAATAGTAGTATAAAAATAAAAAAGGATTCTGAATTTAAATTAAAGGAAATAAAAGAAATAGGAGCAGATAATATTTTAATAGATCTTCTAAAAAAGTCTATTGAAACCCAAGAAATGCAATGCTCTGAATATATATATTTTCATAATATTAATGGAAGTTCCGAATATTTAAAATGTATAGTAAATCCAATAATAAAAAATAATACAATAAAATATCTAACAATAACTTTTATAAATGTAAATAAAGATGTGTTAAACAATACAAGGATGGAAAAAGAAATAGAAAAGCTTAAAAAGGAGAAGGAAGAGTTACAAGAGGAAAATAATAAATATAAAAATATAATTGATAATATTAGTGATGGTATATTTTTAGCAAATAAAGATGGCAAAATAGAATACTTTAATAAAGCTGCAAGGAAATTTATATATAATAATAATGTTAGTTATATAGGAGAAACTCTTGCACATACTAACTATTATGATTTAAAGGGAAACAAAATTTCTTTAATTGATTTACCCAATTTTAAAGCACTGCAAGGTAAACAGATATTAAGTATGAGACTTATAGTTGAAAGACCAGATATAACTATAAAAACAGATATAAGCAGTAATCCTGTATATGATAAAGAAAATAATATAATTGGATCTGTATCTAGTATAAGGTGTTTAAATGATTCCTTAAAAGTCGAAAAATGTCTAGAAAAACAAAGAGACGGCTTCTATAATATAATAGATAATTTAGATTTATTGATTTGTAGATTTTCTTATCCAGATTTTAATATAATACATTATAATAAAAAGGTTAAGGAAGAAATATTAGAGATTGATAAATGTAGTGATAAATTATTTATGCAAATTCCTTATAATGATAAGAAAAAAATAAATATAATAAAATCTAAGAAAACTATGATTAGTGGTAGTACAATTAAAACATTAATTAATAAAAAAGAAAGATATATAGAAACTTTTTATCAGCTTATATATGATAATAACAAAATTCGTGAAGTAGTAAAAGTAGGAATAGATATAACAGATAAAATTGGATATCAGAAGGAACTAGAAACAATTTTAAAAACTCAAGAGGAATTCTTTTCATTTATTGCCCATGAATTTAGAACTCCTTTAACTGTGATGAGCTCAACAACTCAACTAATAAATCTTCTATATAAGAAAGATTTACCTGAAAAAGTACAAAACTATATAGATAAAATAAATTTGAGTGTTTTACAGCAACTAAGACTTGTAAATAACCTTTTAGACATTACAAAAGCAGGATCAGGATATTTAAACATAAATTTAAGAAATTATGATATTGTAAGTATGTCAAGATTAATTACAGAATCTGTAAGGAGCTTTGCAACAAGAAAAAATATAAACTTAGAATTTAAATGTGATTTTAATGAAAAAGTTATAGCAATAGATGATGAAAAATATGAACGAATACTACTAAACCTACTATCAAACGCTCTAAAATTCACTAAAAATGGGGAAAAGGTAATTGTTAAGATAGGTTATGAATGTGAATTTATAAGTATAGATGTAAAGGATGAAGGAGTAGGCATTCCTAAAGAAAAACAAAAAGTTATTTTTGATAGATTTGGTCAAGTAAATAATGAGCTGACGAGAAAGTCAGAAGGAACTGGAATAGGTTTATGCTTGGTAAAATTATTAGTTAATGCTATGGGTGGGAAAATAGAATTAACTAGTGATACGGGAGTAGGTAGTAATTTTAGAATTTTGCTTCCAGATAAAAAAGTTTTAGAAGAAACTAAAGTAGTAGATATGAATCTTATGGATAATAGGTTGATTCAAACAATGGATATTGAGTTTTCCAATATATATTTTGAATAAAAATTAAAATAAAAGAGAACCAAATTTTGGTTCTCTTTTATTTTATAGATTTCATACATTTTTTATAGGCTATAATAGCTGCCCCAATTGCTCCTGCATATTGACTTAATTCATCGGTTACTACATCAAGGTCTAAATGCTCGCTTAAAATACTTCTAAATGAATTTGAATTTGCAAGTCCACCCGTAAAAAATACATCATTTTGTAATTTTAATCTTCTAGCAAAGTTTGCGGTTCTTTTAGCAATTGAATCAATAACTCCTAAGGCTATGTCCCCTCTAGCTACATCCTTTGACAAAAGACTAATAATTTCACTTTCAGCAAAAACTGTACACATGCTAGAAATATTAACTTTATTCTTATCCTTAACAAACTCATCTATATTACTAATATCTTCTTCAAGAATACGCATCATAACTTCAATGAACCTTCCTGTTCCAGCAGCACATTTATCATTCATAATAAAATCTATCACATTTAATGAATTATCAAGTTGTATTACTTTACAATCTTGTCCACCTAAATCTATAATAATTCTAGTTTTTTCATTTAAAAATGCTGCACCTTGAGCATGACAAGTTATTTCAGTAACTGTTTTATTAGATTCCTTTAATAAATTTCTTCCATAACCAGTAGTAATGGTATATTTAATATCTTTACTAAAAAGTTTATTATAAACTAAATAAATGCTTTCCTTTGGCTTGGCCGATGTTCTTATTTTATAGGTGTTGATTATTTTTTCGCCATCAAATATAGCTCCCTTAGTATATGTTGAACCCGAGTCAATTCCTAAAGTGTAAATATTCATAATATATCCTAAAGCATTTCAATAAATGCTGCCATTCTTGTATTTAGTTGTCCAATATCACCATTAGAGAAATCTGTTTCTACACTCATATAAGGAATATCTTTTTTAGTATTAACAAATCTTTTAATTGATAAGGTTTCAACATTATAAGTGTGGCAAGCGGTTAAGATTACGTCAATTACTGCATCAACTTTATATTCATCAATCATCTTATCAAGAAGTTTAATACGATTTGGGTTAGGAGTCATGCAAGAGCAGCCAATAGACAAATATTTCTTTGCTAATGCATCATATACATCAGGATTATCTTCATCTACTAAGTCCTCAATAGCTTTTGCACCACTACAATTTTCAAATGCAACAACATAAGCACCATTTTCTTCTATAGCTTTAATAACCTTTTCAGTTGCTGTTCCAAGGGGACAACCGGTTATTAAAATTCTAGGCTTAGATTCATATTTCTTTACACTTGCATATTCATTTTTAATTTTATAAACTAGTTCATTTAATTGTTTTGGTATTGCTTCTTTATCAAAAGCAAAAGTTGTCCCATTTAAGACTTTGAAAATATCAACTCCAGTTACTGGTACAGGATCTAATTTTCCTAATTCATAAAATTCTTTAAGAGCTTTTCTTTCATTATTTTTTATTTTTATAGCTTTTTTTATATTTTCTTCTAAAATTTCAGTATCAAATTGTTTTTCTAAAGTATTTTTTAATTTTATAATCTCATTTTTCCAAAGATTAAGACCATCTTCACTTTGAGAATTTGGAAGTTCCATAACATGAACAGGCTTAAATTCAGAAAGATATTCATACATCTTTTTCTTTCCATCACAAGTTGTTTCGCCAACAACTAAATCAGAAAAATAGAAAAATGGGCATTTATCTGTCTTACCAAACCCGTAACTAGATTTTATTAATGGACATAAGTTACGTGGTAGATCTTGTTCAGCATCTGGAATGGTTTCGTCTGAAGATGCACATAAAGAGACAGTTGAGGCTCCCATTGCTAAAGCTATTTCTTGAGGAAAGTAGGTACAAAATACTCCTATAAGAGGTATATCTTTTTCTTTTTGTTCTTTTGCCGTAATGAATGAATTCCTTCTAATTTCTCCGAAGGTTTCAAAAATTTCAGGTAATTCTTTTTGTATTTTCATAAATTTCAATCTCCCTTATAATTTAATATAGTTTATACAGTTAAAAACAAAAAAATAGTATTTTAAATTTACTAGTATATTGATATTTTAACATGAAATTACATAAAGGAAAACGTTTTAATAAGATATACCTTATATATATTAAATTTTACTATTTATAAGAAATAATTTTTTATAATAACTTAATTAAGTTATTTTTATTAAAAAGTTGTATTTTATAAGAAAATGGTAATATTTTTATAAAATGATATAATTATATTGTTTGGAGGGATACTTTATGGATGAAAAAACAAATGTAATGCGAATTTTAGATAAAAAGAAAATTAAATATACCAGTTATTCTTATGTAAATACAGATGCTATAAGTGGAGTAGAGGTAGCTAGTGTTCTAGGGCAAGACCCTAAACAAGTTTTTAAAACTCTTGTAACAGCAGGTAAATCAAAAAACTATTATATATTTGTAATACCTGTAGAAAAAGAATTAGATTTAAAAAAAGCGGCTAAAAGTGTTGGTGAAAAATCTATTGAAATGATAAAATCAAAGGATTTATTACCTCTAACTGGATATGTTCATGGTGGATGCTCGCCAATCGGAACAAAAAAACAATTTATTACTACGATTGATATATCAGTTAAAGATCTTGAAACATTTATTTTTAGTGCTGGTAAAATAGGATATCAAGTAGAATTAAGTTTAGATGATCTTAAGAAGGTTATTAGAGTTCAGTTAGCCGATTTAGTATAAATAATTTAATTATAAGATTTATTTAAAATATAAATATAAAATATCATTATAGGGTATTAGAATTAATATAATAAGGATATATCATTAGCGTATTTAAAATACGTTAGTGATATATCCTTTTATTTTAGTGAAAAGCTTAATTAATTATTACCTATATTCTTTATTGAATCAAATAGCTTAGAGAAAAAATTACCTATTGCAGCAAATATTCCTTGGAAAAAGCTACTATCTTGAATATCTTTACCAGAGTTTTTTAGAACTTCTGAAATTTGATTACCTATATTCTTTAAAGTTTCCTTAACAGTACTATAATCTATATCCAAATCATTTATGTCAGTCATTAAAGCTTTTATTTGCTCTTTTTGCTCATCAGATATTTCTACTGTATAGTTATTTGTAATACCTTCAACTATCTTAGAAATTTCTTCACTATTTTTTGGAGCTTCCTTTATTATTTTTGTTTTTACATCATTAATAACTTTAGCGGCTTCATCATATCCAATTTCTTCTCCAAGAGCTGAAGTGGTTTCAATTTCTTCTTGAGCTGCTTTTTTGTTTTTTAATGATAATTCTTCACCTTTAGCACTTTCAAAACCTTTTAATATTCCAGATAATGCAGAAGTACCTGTGACTGGAAAAGGTGAGCCTGCTTTTACTTCAGCATTAGTTATCCCAGAAGTAACTAATGCATTTGATAACATAAGAGAAGTAACTTCAGTTAAATTATTAGATTGTACTTGTATTCCACCGTTATTAGTAATCTTAACATAAGAAGAAGAGTAGCAACCACCTTCATAATTTGATTTATCGTTAGGATCAAGACCTAACTGTTTGATTATATCATCATTAGTTATTCTATCTACACTAACTTCATTTTCTGAAACACCAAATTCTTTAAGCATTTGAACTTCTTGTGCATCTGTTAAGTCAATCCCAAAAGTAACTCTTTCTTTATTTTGAGCTTGTACAGTAAAACTAAATAAAGAAAAAGCAATAGTATATGATGTAATTAGCTTTAGTATATTGTTTTTCATAAAAATCTCCTTTTAAAATATAAAATACTTTACTTTAATATTATTAAAGAAAGTTAGAAAATAGAAGACCTTTAAGATTTATTTAAGAATTTACTAACAAAAAATTAAAATAAAAAGACATAGGATTATTACTTATGTATAAATATCCCATATCTTTTATAATATATTTAAAGAATATAAAGTAATTAAATTTAAAAGGCTCCAGAATCTCCGCCACCACCACCAGAGAAGCCGCCTCCAGATGAAAAATCATTAAAGCTATTGTTGCTAAAATCAAGCCCATTATTAAAATTAGAGTTACTATTATGATTATTATCTGCAATATTGTGTATTTCATTAAATAGAAATGCATTAGTAATATAATAACTATAAAAAGTATTATTAAAATTATTGTCATAAGAATAATTTTCTTTAGAATCAGTTAAATCCATTTCTAAATCATAATTACTTATTCCTAATGCAGAAGCATATATTATTGATTCTTTTATATTATTTATATCTTTATTATCTATTAATGATAATAGATATTTTTTATAAGCACACCATTGAAGATATTCATTATAAGCATCGTTACTTAATACTTCTTTATTTTTTATAATTATATAGTAATTATGGAGTTTTCCATTTAGTCTTATTTCATTTATAAAATCCCAGTAGGAATTATAAAAGTTTTTAGCTATATTTTTACTTTCATCAACTTTTATTTTTATAGAGTCAAATGAAAATTCGTTTTTATTATCTTCATAGGTTTTAAACCAATCCATTAAAACTTTTAAATGTGAATATTCACATTTGGAGCTATCTTTTATTCTTTTAAACTTAACAGTAACAAGTTCATTTCCATTTGATAAAGTACTATCTAACTTATAAAATCCCTTATTTGCAAGATACATTAAAGTAGAAGGAACTATAGATAAATCAATATTATTTTTATCATATAAATATGCTACTAAAGCAGGACTTGTATTAGAAGGCGGATAAGGCAATACATCATCTGATGTAAAAATAAAATTTGATCTATATTCATTTAAAGCTTCATTGAAAATTCTTTTTGATCGTTTATTAGAAAGATAAAAAGTTATAGCTATTATAATAATTAGTGAAGATGGAATTAGTATCGGCAATAATACACTAGGAGAATCTTTTTCTCCATAATTTTGTATATTACCATCAAAAATATTTGAATCACTATTTTTTTCTGCTATTGGAATCGTAAGAAATTCAGGATGAAATTTTAAATCAATTCCTAAATCGGAAGTTAAATTTTCACCAGCAATTTTAATTTTATTTTCTGATGTTTCAGTATTAAAATTTCCATCACCGTAAACAGTATAATATAAATTGTTAGCATTAAAGTTAGCTGAATTTAAACTTATATTTAGTTCAATATTATTAACAGGATTTTCTTTTGATGCAGTGTAAAAACTCCAATTTAAAGAACTAAAATCTACATACTTTATAGCAGCAGAATTTATTAAGTACTCAACTTTAAATTTTTTTTCTTCATTACTACTTTTAGAATAAATTTTAACTTGAAGCTTATCATTAGAATTTATAATTTCATAGCTATTATTTGACTCATCATTTTTTTCTTTCAAAGCATAAGTTCCATTCTTATCTTCGACAGTTACGTTATTAATTGAATAACCGCTGGATCCATTTAAATTTAGATTCAAATAAATACCATTAAAATCACCATTAAAAGTATAAGAAAACTCGTCATTTACAATAATATCCCCATTACTTTGTATTTCTGCATTTATAAATAACCTATCAATTGAATAATTTTTAGTATCTGCAGATACAGTTATGGGAATTGTAAATAAAAATAATAAAATTAAAGTGTAAGTTAGCTTTTTCATAATATCTACCCCCTTATATTTACTAGAATATCATATAATATGTATTTTCTCCATATTACTAAATAGTATTAAGATAAAGTTCTTTTGTTAGACGTTTTCATTTATAAAATAAATGCTATATAATAGTATATATAATAATCATAAGGGAGGATAAATTTATGAAAAGAATATTTGAATTAACAACAAGTGATATTGAAAATCTAAATAAAAACACACTAAAGGATATAATAAGTAAGTCTGAAGGAAGAACTGTTATGTCTGAAACTATTATTAGCTATACTCCATATATAAGGGAGGTATCTAACTTAGAACTTGCTGCAAGTTTTGGAGCTGATATGATTACTTTAAATACATTTAATTTTGAAAAACCTTTTATTTTTGGTATAGATGGTGGAGCTAATTTACTTTCATCAATAGATAATTTAGCTAATAAAATTGGAGAGCAAATTAGAGATAACTTAACTAATAAAGATTATATAAAGAATATTAAAAAGTTAGTTGGTAGAATGATAGGAGTAAACTTAGAGCCTGTACCAGAAGGAAGTACTTATGAAAGAGGGTATAGATTGAATATAGAAAATCTTAAGAAAGTTAAGGAATATGGATTTGATTATATAGTTATAACAGGTAATCCTAATACAGGAGTTACAGAAAAAACTATTTGTGATGGAATAAAGCTTGCTAAGGAAGTATTAGGGGATAGCACTTTAATAATAGCAGGAAAAATGCATGGAGCAGGTAGTGGGAATATATATGATGAAAAGTCTATAAAAAGTTTTATAGACTGTGGTGCAGATGTTATATTAATCCCAGCCCCAGGAACAGTCCCAGGATATGATTTAGATTTAGCAAAGAAAATAATTACTCTTGTTCATGATAATAATGCTCTTGCAATGACTACAATAGGAACATCACAAGAAGGTGCAAGTAAAAGCATAATAGAACAAATAGCTTTAAATTCAAAAATGGCAGGAGCTGATATTCAACATATTGGAGATTGTGGAACTTTTGGAATAGCATTGCCTGAAAATATCATGGCACTTTCAGTAACAATAAGAGGAATTAGACATACTTATAGAAGAATGGCTCAATCGATATTAAGGTAATAAAAAGTATTAAATAAAATATGAATCTTATAATATTTAAATTTTGAGGAGTCTTATCATTTTATATGTGTTTGAAACAAAATTAAGTTATCATAATATAAATTGCTTATCAAAATGATATAAAATTATCAAAATGATATAAAATTATATTAAAAAGTATGTTATAGAACATAAATACAGTTTGGCATATTCATTGCTTATGTATAATAAATAATGTAAAGAAAATATATATTCTTTCAAATATAAGAAAGTGAGTGAAGCTAATGTCATTACTAATAAAGAATGGAATTATTGTTACAGCAAGTGAAACATATACAGGTGATATATATATTGAAGATGGCATTATAAAAGAAATTGGGACTTGTATAAATAAAGAAGCAAAAGAAGTAATTGATGCTGCTGGTAAGTATGTTATACCTGGAGGGGTAGATGTTCATACTCATTTAAACTTAGATGTAGGAATTGCTGTAGCTAATGATGATTTTTATACTGGAACAGTTGCAGCGGCATGTGGAGGAACAACTACTATAGTTGATCATATGGGCTTTGGACCAAAGGGATGCACTTTAAAGCATCAAGTTGATGTATATCATGGTTATGCAGATAAAAATGCAGTAGTAGATTATAGTTTTCATGGAGTAATTCAACATGTTAATGAAGAAATACTTAAGGAAATGGAGAGTATAGTAAAAGATGAAGGAATAGTAAGTTTTAAGGTTTATTTAACATATGATTATATGGTAAATGATGAGGAAGTATTAAAAGTACTAAATAGATTAAAAGAGCTTAACGGAGTTACAACTGTTCATTGTGAAAATCATGGCAGCATAAAAGTATTAAAAGATTATTATGTGAAAAATGGATTAAAAACTCCTAAATATCATCCTTTAAGTAGACCAGTAGAAGCAGAAGGTGAAGCTGTAAATAGAATGATAAATTTATCATCAATAGCAGGTAATGCACCTTTATATATAGTTCATTTATCTTCAAATTTAGGATTAAGTTATATAAAAATGGCAAGGGATAGAAATGAAAATATATATGCCGAAACATGTCCTCAATATTTGGTTTTAGATGATAGCAAATATGAATTAGAAAATAATGAAGGCTTAAAATATATCATGAGCCCTCCTTTAAGAAAAGAAGAAGATAGAAACTCCTTATGGAAAGGAATTAAGGATGGATATATACAAACTATAGCAACAGATCATTGTCCTTTTGCATTTAATAAGGATAAGCAGCTTGGAAAAGATGACTTTACAAAATGTCCTAATGGAGCACCAGGAATTGAAGAAAGAATTCCTTTAATCTTTTCAGAGGGTGTTATGAAAGAAAAAATTAGTATAAATAAATTTGTTGAGGTATGCTGTACAAATCCAGCTAAAATTTTTGGATTATATCCTAAAAAGGGTTCAATACAAGTTGGAGCTGATGGAGATATAGTTATAATTGATCATAAAATAGAAAAAGTATTAACAATTAAAGATTTACATTCAAATGTTGATTATACTGCTTATGAGGGAATTAAAGTGAAAGGTTATCCTATATATACTATTTTAAGAGGAGATATTATAGTTAAGAATGGTAATTTCATAGGCAAAAAAGGTAATGGAAGATTTATAAAAAGAAAAATAAGTTTATAAATATACTTTAATAAAAATTCTACTAATTATTATATAGTTAGTAGAATTTTTTATATTAAATATTAAATGTGGTTTATTTAAAATAAATGTTTAAAATTATTGTATCGAATACCTAAATGTACAAATATAATAAATATTATTAATATATTCCAGAGGGGTTGCATGAAAAAAAATAAATATAAACCACAAGAAGAAGATAAAAATAGAAAAGTTGAATTGTATCCTGCAATTAGAATTACTATAAATGGAAATAAATATGGGTATATAGATAAATATGGAAAAGAAATTATTCCTTTTAAATTTACTAATGCATATAATTTTAATGAATATGGATTAGCTATTGTTAATGAGAACGGACGTTATGGAATTATTAATTCAGAAGGTATTTATATAGTTAATGCTCAATATAGTTTAATAAATCAATATTCAGAAGGAAGAAGTATTTATGTGGAAAATACGGCTATGGGGGTATTCGATGAGAAAGGACATAAGTTAACGGATGCAGTATATGACTATATAGGTAATTATAAAGATGGATATGCAGTAATAAGAAAAACATATGGAAATAAATATAGATATGGTTATTTAAACTTAAAGGGAGGAGAATCTTGTGAAACAAAATATATTGAAGCAAATGATTTTAATGGAGATTATGCATTAGTAAAAATTAAAGATAGAGAATATTCATTAATAGATAATCAATGTAATATTGTAAATACTTATAAGTACGAATATGTAGGTTCATATGGAAATGATATGATGGTATTTTCTATATTATTAGGAGGCCCTTATGGTTATATAAGTAAAGAGGATAGAATAGTTATTAATCCAATTTACTCATATGCTAGAGAATTTATTGATGGAATTTCCATTGTTAGTACATCTAATGAAATAGATAAATATGGAGTAATAGATAAATTAGGGCGACCAATCTATGGAGAAATATATAGTGATATTAAATATTTAGGAGAGGGAAGACTAGCTTTAGGGTTACCAATAGGTAAAACTAAATCAAAAAGTAGAAGCATTTATGCTATTGGAGATGATAAAGGAACTATTTTTACTAAATTCAAGTTTTTTAAAGTAAATAACTTTTCAAATGGAATGGCGTCAGTATCAGACTCAAGAAAAACTTTCTTTATAAATAAGGATGGAAAGGAACTTAATAATTTACCTATATTTTTAGGAAGTGGCAAATTGGATCTACTAGGAGATATAGTACAAGCTTATGTAGATTATTATATCTATTATTTAGCTCAAAATAATAAGATGATTTATGGACCTAATAAAACAATAAATTTAAGTGAAACCTATTCAATTATTATTGAAAAATATAGACCGAATATAAATTATTTAATATATATACCTAATATTTATGGTATGAATGATAAAAATGCTGAGAATCAAATAAATTTAGAGTTGAGGAGATTATCAATTTTTGATCCGCCAAGTGATGATATATATGTTCAAACGCAACTCATAATTACAGATGAAGAAATATTGCCATATAATTATTATGGTAATTTTAAAATATTATTCTATAAAGAGAATTTACTTGTATTAGATTTAGTTGGATATTATTCAGAAATAAATCAAGAATCCATATTACAAGTAAGAAAAACCTGTAGTATTAATTTGCTAACAGGAAAGTTATATAAAATTAAAGATTTATTTAATGAAGGATCAAACTGGGATATTGAGATTAATAATAATATACTAAAAATAATTAATGAAGAACCAAATTATAATTTTATATTTCCGGATTCATTTAAAGGTATAACTGAAAATCAAGACTTTTATATAGATAATGACAATTTATATATTTATTATCATCCAGAAAAAATAGCACCTGAATCAATGGGATTTATAACCTTTACTATACCTCTTAAAAATATAGATAAAATAATCAATAAAGAAGGAGAATTATACAAATTATTAACAGGTTAACATATTAAAGCATCTTAAAAGTCAATCTTTAAGATGCTTTAATAATACACTAATGTAATATACTCTTAAATGATATTTAAATAAATAGGAAACATTATAGTACATTAAGAATAATATATTATATAAAACAATATAACAAAAGATGTTTAGAAGGTAGGTATTTAGAATGGACTATTATAACAATGAATATGAAAACTCAAATTATGAAGAATATTATAAAGGTATGAATAATAAGGATAATTATCCTCAAAATAGTTGCCAAAATAATTGGCAAGAAAATGCAGATTATGATTTTCATAATGTATCAGAAGTTAAACAAGGTAATTTAGCAAGTTATGGAGCTTATCAAAGAGTTCAAGGAGCAGAAAACTTTCAAAATAATAATCAATATTTAGGTGGAGCACGAGGAATTCAAAATCAATGCGGTCAAAATCAAGGTGGACAAAATATTATTCAAAGACCAGGACAAGTAAGAAGATATAATTCATTTTATAATATAAATGGTAGGAACTATGTTATAACTAATAGAAATTTTTATAATAGATATTTTACTAGATATAATCATATTTATGTGAATAATTGTAATCATATAAAAGATTTCTTACGTGACTGTAATATATATCATTTTACTAATCAAACTATCTATGAGGGATGTCAATATCTAGGCTCTAATACAGTTGTTGCAAATAATTGGTGCGGAAATAATAATAATTCTTGTTGCAATAATAATGTATTTTAGTATTTAGAAAAGTATAAGACTTTAATAATAGTGTAGTATTACTATTTTTTATAAATAATAATACTACACTATTTATGAAATATATTTTTTACAAATAATGGCGAAATTGATAGTAATATTCTGAGAAGGTATTTTTTATTTAAATTATATAATATCTAATTTAATAATAATTATTAAATAAATATATGAGGTGTACTAGTAAAATATATTTACAAAAAATTATAAAAAATATATAATTATAAAAAATATAATAATTATCTTATTGAGAGTGGTGGAGGGACTGGCCCTTTGAAACCCAGCAACCTGCTTATAGTGTGGTGCTAAATCCTACAGATTTTTCTGGAAAATAAGAGTAATAGAGTTTTTATATACTTTATATAAGATCCCTTCTTACTTTTAGAAGGGATTTTTTATTTAGATATAATAATAAGAGTTATTATTTTAGTAATACAAGGGGGTTATGTAATGAAAAGAGGCTTCGAAATAATTAGGGATTTAGAAAAAAGAATATTAGTAATTGATGGGGCAATGGGGACAAATATTCAATCATTTATGTTAAAGGAAGAAGATTATAGGGGAAAGTTATTAAAAGATTTTTATTTAGATCAAAAGGGTAATAATGATTTATTAAGTATTACAAAGCCAGAAATAATATATGAAATACATATGGGTTTTCTAGAAGCTGGTGCAGACATAATTGAAACTAATACATTAAATTCTAATAAAATATCACAAAGTGATTTTGGTCTTGAGAGTTTAGTTTATGACTTAAATTATAAAAGTGCTAAGCTAGCTAAAGATGCTTGTGAAGAATTTTATAAGAAGGACGGCAAAAAAAGATATGTTGCCGGATCTATAGGTCCAACCAATAGAATGGCATCGCTATCTCCTAATGTTGAAGATCCAAGTTATAGAAATATATCATTTGATCAATTAAAGAAGGCATATATAGAGCAAATCGATGCTTTAATTGATGGTGGCATTGATTTGGTTTTAATTGAAACAATTTTTGATTCCTTAAATGCAAGGGCTGCTATTATGGCTGCAAATGAGATTTTTAGGATAAAAAATATAACTCTTCCAATAATGATATCTGGAACTATAACAGATAAGTCAGGGAGAATTTTATCAGGACAAAACCTTTCAGCCTTTGCTGTTTCAATGAAAAATGAAAATATAATTTCAATAGGACTAAATTGTTCTTTTGGAGCAAAAGATTTAAATCAATTTATAAAAGAGTTAGCAGAAACACAGAATTTATTTATATCAGTTTATCCAAATGCAGGATTACCAAATGAATTAGGATTTTATGAGGAGTCACCTGAAATTACTTCAAAGTGTATTGAAGAAATGTTGAAAGCTGGGTATTTAAATATTGTTGGTGGCTGTTGTGGTACTACTTATGAGCATATAAAAGCAATTGCTAATGTAGCTAAAAATTATAGACCAAGAGTTGTTAAAGAAATTAAAAGAGAAAGTGTGTATAGTGGATTAGAAATAACAAAATCAAATAGAGAATCTAATTTTGTTAACATTGGAGAAAGGACGAATGTTTCTGGATCTTTAAAGTTTGCAAGACTTATTAGAGAAAAGAAATATGAAGAAGCTCTTGAAATTGCTAAAGAACAAGTTGAAAATGGAGCTCAAATAATAGATGTAAATTTTGATGATGGACTTTTAGATAGTGAAAAAGAAATGGAATATTTTTTAAAACTATTGGCTTCAGAACCAGATATTTCTTTAAAGCCTATAATGATTGATTCGTCAAGATGGGAAGTTATAGAAAATGGACTTAAAGTGATTCAAGGAAAACATATAGTAAATTCTATTTCTTTAAAGAATGGAGAAAAAGATTTTCTAGATAAGGCAGGGATTATTAAGGATTTTGGAGCAGCAGTTGTAGTAATGGCTTTTGATGAAAATGGGCAAGCAGACAGTTATGAAAAAAAGATTAATATATGTAAAAGAGCCTATGAGCTTTTAGTAAATAAAATTAACTTTCCTCCAGAAGATATAATATTTGATCCAAATATTTTAGCGATAGCAACAGGAATTGATGAACATAATAACTATGCTGTAGATTTTATAAATGCAACTAAATGGATAAAGGAAAATTTACCATATGCTAAGGTTTCAGGAGGAGTAAGTAATTTATCTTTTTCTTTTAGAGGTAATAATAAGATAAGAGAAGCTATGCATTCAGTCTTTTTATATCATGCTATAAAAAATGGTATGGATATGGGAATTGTAAATCCAAGTATGATACAAATATATGATGATATTCCTAAAGATTTACTTAAGTTAGTTGAAGATGTTATATTAAATAAATTTGAAGGGGCTAGCGAGAAACTATTAGAAGAAGCTATTTTATATAAAAACAATTTAAAAGAAGATAAAGAAAATAAAGAAAATTGGAGAAGTCTAGCTTGTAAAAAAAGATTAGAGTATTCAATAGTTAAGGGAATTACTAATTATATAGATGAAGATTTAAAGGAAGCCATAACTTTATATGAAAGACCTTTAGATATAATAGAGGGCCCATTGATGGATGGCATGAAAAAGGTAGGTACATTGTTTGGTGATGGAAAAATGTTTTTACCTCAAGTTGTAAAATCAGCAAGAGTTATGAAGAGAGGAGTTGCATATTTAACACCATATATAGACACTGAAAAAAATGGAGAGTTTACAAGAGATGGAAAGATATTAATTGCTACTGTAAAAGGTGATGTTCATGATATAGGTAAAAATATAGTAAGTGTTGTTTTATCTTGTAATAACTTTGAAGTTATAGATTTAGGAGTCATGGTTCCTTGTGAAGAAATAATAGATAAAGCAATAGAGGAAAATGTTGATATAATTGGATTAAGTGGGCTAATAACGCCATCTTTAAATGAAATGATAACTGTGGCTAAGGAAATGGAAAAGAGAGGTCTAAATATTCCACTTATAATTGGTGGAGCAACTACTTCTAAGATCCATACAGCATTAAAGATAGACCCAAATTATAGTGGTCCAGTAATATATGGATATGATGCATCTAAAACAGTTGAAATTTGCAAAATATTAGTATCCAAAGAAAAATTTAAATTTATAAAGGAAACTAAAGAAAATTATAAAATTCAAAGAGAAAATTATGAAAATGTTAAAACTGAATTTATTTCTCTAAAGGAAGCAAGGGAAAATAAATTGAAAATAGATTGGAGCAGTACAAATATAAAAAAACCAAATTTTTTAGGTGTTAAAGGTATATATGATTATACTATTAAAGATGTAAGGCCTTTTATAGACTGGAGCTTCTTTTTTGCAGCCTGGGGAATGAAAATGAGATTCCCTCAAATTCTAAAAGATAGTACTTATGGGGAACAAGCAAAGAAAATTTATTTAGAAGCAAATAAGTTATTAGATGATTTAGAAAATAATCAAATAGTAAAGCTTAAGGGCGTATTTGGATTGTTTAAAGCAAGTTCTGCTCAAGATGATATAAATATTTTTGATAAGGACAACAATTTAATAGAAACTTTTAATATGTTTAGGCAACAAAAGAAAAATAAAAATAATATCAATCTTTGTTTAAGTGATTATATAGCTCCTGAAGAATTAAAAATTGATGATTATATTGGAGCATTTTTAGTTACAAGTGGAACTGAGGCTAGAGAACACTCTAAAAAGTTGAGGGAAAAAGGAGATGATTATAACTCTATGCTTTTAAGTTTTGTTTGTGATAGATTAGCAGAAGCCTTTGCTGAAAAGCTACACTTGGATATTAGAAAAAATTATTGGGGCTATTCAAGTGATGAAAATTTAAGTTATGATGAATTACTTTCTGGAAAGTACAGGGGAATAAGACCTGCTGTAGGTTATCCATCAATAAAGGATCAAAAGGAAATAAGAAAAATATTTAAACTTTTAAATGGAGAAAAAGTAACAGGTGCAAGCTTTACGGAAAGCAATATGATAGATCCTCCATCATCAGTTTGTGGGTTATATTTTGCTAGTAGTGAAGCTAAATATTTTGACGTTTATAAAATAGATATTAACCAATTAGAAGATTATTCAAAAAGAAATAACTCAAATATAGCAGAATTAAAAAATAGACTTTCTAATATATTAATATAATTATTTATAAAAAAAGAAAACTTATAAAGTTTAAGAATGCTTTATAAGTTTTCTTTTTTATTTTAATATTAAGGGTTTAACTTTATTGAAATCCCCATCTAAAACTGAATAAGTACTATCTATATTATTAAGCAGCTCAGGAGATAGATTTGAATGAATATACAAAGTATTTAAATTTATTTCTTTTGCTCCGTGTATATCACAAATATAATCATTTCCAATCATTATACTTTCAATTGGATTTAAATTATATTTTTCAATTAATGTGTTATAAAAAAGTTTATCTGGTTTACAAACACCAAAGTCTGAAGAAAATAATATTCCATCAAAATACTTATCTATACCTAATAACTTCATCTCGTAAAGAGTAAAAATCCTTTGAGCATTAGAGAGCAGATATATATTCTTATTTTTTAATTTTAGAGTTTCTAACAATTCAACAACACCATTATAAAGAGATAATTTATTTAACGATAGTACTCTAAATATCTGAGCTGTATCTTTGACTGTATCTTTACTTGGGAAAATACCTTTTTTATTAAATAATTCTTTGAAAATAATTTCGATATTAAAATCAGGAAAGTTTGTATTAGTAATTGATTTTAGTTTATCATTTACTAATTGAATATAAGTATCTTTTAAATCCGAACTAGAGTAATATGCACCTTTATAAGAATAAAAAAGAGATAATTTTTCAAAAAGCAGATGTGAATTTTCATCTGTATTTATATCAACTAAGGTTCCATATAAATCAAATATGTAATTTTTAAACATATATAAGCCTCCTAAATCAAGTTATATGTAGTTTAATTCTTTTTATAAGTGATAAATCCTCTAATTAATATAGAACAATAGAAGAATTGTATTTTTAAACAAAAATATGTGTATTTATTTAATATTTAACACTAATATTTTTACAACAATATTAATGTAATAGGGATTTATTAATTCATAAGAAATTTTTATTGAAAAAATGCAAAAAATTAATAGTATCTAATATTGATGGTATAGAGAAAGAGATTCAAAGTTTAAGATTTTATAAATTGTAAGTAGGTATAAAATTAAACAATATACAAATTTCAGGAAAATAGAGGAAAGGGCTGAATAAACAGCCCTTTTTACTTTTATTTAAGATTATTGTAAAATATATAAGAATCTATCAATTTGAATATATAGATTTTTAGTGTATTATATAAATAATGAAACAAATGAATGTAAAGGAGAATAATTATGAAGACTTTAGTAATAAATTGCGGAAGCTCATCTTTAAAATATCAACTAATTGATATGGAAACAGAAAATTCATTAGTACAAGGATTAGTAGAAAGAATAGGAATTGAAGGGTCTATATTAACTCAAAAAGTTGAAGGAAAAGACAAGTATATTATTAAAGAAGCTATGCCAAACCATAAAGCTGCTATTAGGTTGGTTTTAGAAGCTTTAGTAAATGAAGATCATGGTGTTATTAAATCTATGGACGAAATTAGTGCTGTTGGACATAGAGTAGTTCACGGCGGAGAAAAATATTCTCATTCAGTTATAATAAATGATACTGTGTTAGACTCAATTAGAGAGTGTATATCACTTGCACCTCTTCATAATCCGCCAAATATTGTTGGTATTGAAGCTTGTATGGAACTTATGCCAAATACGCCAATGGTAGCAGTGTTTGATACAGCATTCCATCAAACTATGCCAAAAGAAGCTTACATATGTCCTCTTCCATATGAATTATATGAAAAGTATGGAATAAGAAAATATGGATTCCATGGTACATCACATAAATATGTATCTCAAAAAGTAGCAGAGGTAATGGGAAAAGATATAAAGGATTTAAAGATTATAACATGCCATTTAGGAAATGGATGTTCATTAGCAGCAGTAAAAGCCGGAAAGTCAATAGATACGTCCATGGGCTTTACTCCTTTGGCAGGCGTAATGATGGGCACAAGATCAGGAAGTATAGATCCATCAGTTATCAGTTTCCTTTCAGAACAGCATGGATATAAAATTAGTGATATAGATGAATTATTAAATAAAAAATCTGGAGTTTTAGGTATTTCAGGAGTCTCTTCTGACTTTAGAGATGTTATTGATGCAGCAGATAAAGGAAATGAAAGAGCAAAACTTGCATTAGATATATTCCATTACAAAGTTAGAGCTCAAATTGCAGCATATGCAGGTATAATGGGAGGAGTAGATGTTATAGTATTTACTGCTGGCATAGGAGAAAACTCTTCTTTAACAAGAAAAGAATGTTTAAATGGTCTTGAGTTCTTAGGATTTAATATAGATGATGAAAAAAATGCTATAAGAGGTGAAATTCAAGAAATATCAACTAAAGATTCAAAAGTAAAAGTTTATGAAATTCCAACTAATGAAGAGCTTATGATTGCTAGAGATACAGTAAAGTTAATAAATAAATAGTCCAAATTAAATATAATTTTTAAAAGCAGATCTTATTAAGAAAAATCCTTTATTATAGAAAGTTAAAATAAACTATTACTATAAACAAGGAAAACTTTATTAAGAACTGCTTTTTAGCTTTTCAACTAAATATAAGAAATTAAATTTTAAAAATGTTATAATTTACATATTTTGCTTAAAAGTAACTTAGATAAATGATATAATAATAAAGAATTTCTATTATATCAAGGGGGAGTAATAATGCAGGAATATCAAAAACTTAATAAAAATGCTATAAAGTCATGGACTATATCAAGATTAATAGGTGCTTTTATTACTAGTATAGTTTTAATAGCAGGTGAAATATTTTTTTCAAGAATAATAGATGATTTTAATAAAGTAAGGTTTATTTTTACGATTTCTATTATCAGTCTAGTAATTATACTTCTAATTAATTCTTTTATATCCCCAACAATTGAATACAAACAATGGAGGTATAAAATAACAAATGATAAAATTGAGTTTATTGAAGGTATATATTTTGTAAGAAAAGTCATAATTCCTATAATAAGAATCCAACATATTCAATTAAATCAAGGACCAATAAATAAATTTTTTGATTTATATGATATAAGCATTTTTACCGCTGGTGGACAACATAAAATCCCAAATATTGATAGTGAAAGAGCAGAAGAGATAAGTGAGTATTTAAAGGAAGTAATAAAAAATAAAATTTCTAAAGAAAATATTTTATCAGATAAGGACTTAGATAGTTATGATGAAACAAGATAAATATAAAAAAAATCATATAAGTTTTATATTAGAAGAAATTATAAAATTGGTAAATGGATTAGTTATATTTATAGCATTATCAATTGCTAAATTTGATGAAGGGGGAATTTATGTAACACTTGGTTTAGTAGTACTATCTATTATAGTTTCGATATTAAAATGGATAATTATAAAGTTCTACATTAAAGATAGTGAGTTAATATATAAAAGTGGAATAATAAATTCAAAGAAATTAGAGATACCTTTTGATAAAATAAATACCATAGATATAAATAAAAATATTATTGATAGAATATTTAATGTTTGTACTTTAAAAATTGATACCGGTGCTGTAAAAGAGGTTGGACAGGAAATAAGAATAAAAGTAAAAAAAGAAGATGCCTATGAAATTAGAAATTTTATAAATAAATCAAATGATGAAGAAATATATGAAAACCTAGAAGGAATTAGTAATAGAAAAGAACAAGAATTTTTAAAAACTATATCATTTAAAGAAATATTCTTATATTCAATAAGTAAATCAAAGATATTTTGGGCATTTGGAGGAATCTTTTTAATAGGAGATTTTCTACAAAAATTAGAGGAAAAATTTAATCTTTCTATAGCAAGTGATATTGTAGAAAATGTTGAAGTAAAAAGTTTATTATCTATTGGATTATTTAAATCTATTTGTTTAATAATATTAGCGATTATAGGAATATATATACTTATAAGTATTATATTTATCATATTTGAAATAATTAGGCTTTATAATTTTACTTTAATTGCTGGTAAGAATGATATTAAAATTAGATATGGATTATTAACAGTAAAAGAGTATTCAATTCCAAGAAATAAAATATATGCAATAAGATATAAGCAGAATTTATTACAACAATTATTTAAAATATTTCAGATAGAAGTTGTGACGGTAGGATATGGAGATGAAAAGAATGAGCAGGCTATACTATATCCAGTAGGAAACAAGAACTTTATAAATTTAATATTAAAATCAGTATTACCAACATTTAAATTTGATGGAGAAATCAATAAGCCATCTAAACACGTATTAAGCAGATTCATAATAAAAAGAACAGTTATATTAATTGTTTTTTTTATAATTCCTTTATTTTTTATAATTCCAAAAGTTTATTTGACACTTAAATTAATATTTTTTATTATATTAATTATCTTAAACATATTTTTAGGATTTTTAAATTATAAGAATACATCATTGTCTATTAATAAGGATTTAGTAGTAGCTAGTAGCGGAAGTATTGAAAAAGTTACAACACTAATTAAACAAGAATATTTACAATCTGTAGAAACAAGAGAAAATCCTTTTCAAAAGAAAAAATCTGTATGTGATTATAAATTATATATATATAGTAATAAGTTAGGAGATGTAGTAATAATAAGAAATATGAATAGTATTTTGCTAAATACTATTGATGAAAATTTAATTTTATAAAATTAAAAACTGTAAAAATTCGATTATTTTTAAGAAAGTTAAAGATTTTATTAGCTAAATAAAATCTATTTAAATAATTAGCATTTGTAAATAATAATTATTATTAATATAATTAAATTAATAATAATAATTTAATATAAAAGGAGATTTGAAAATGATATCAGTTTGTCCAGTATGCTCAGGAATAGATATAGAAAAATTAGAAAAAAAGTTTGGAGAAGATAATATAGAAGTAGGATGCATTGGAGAATGTGGTGGCAGAGATGGTCTTATTATAGGATATGCTAATGGAAAATATATCGAAACTGAAACAGAAGAAGAGTTTATGAAGGAAATAGAAAATTAATAATATCTTAAGATGATGTTCAAATTAAAGACAAATAATTAAAAATTAAATTTAACTATTAGTTTATTTTAATTTTAAAACTCCTACGGGAGTTTTTTTAATTAATTTTATTTTATATTGTTATTTTTTCATTAAACTATAAATTAATAGTTCAATAATATATGTGCTCATTATAACTTATATAAAATAATATGATATTATATCAAAAGGGAGTGATTATATGAATAATTTAAGTAATAGAACTAAAGGAATTTTATTTTTAATTTTTTCAGCCTTTGGTTTTGCAGTAATGTCTGCATTTGTAAAATTAGCAGGTGATTTACCATCATTTCAAAAGACTTTTTTTAGAAATTTAGTATCTTGCATAATAGCCTTATTTTTTATTGTAAAAAATAAAGAAAGCTTTTTTGGTAAAAGAGAAAATCAGAAGATGTTAATATTAAGATCAGCTTTAGGAACAATTGGAATAGTATTAAATTTCTATTCAATAGATAAATTGGTGTTATCAGACGCAAATATGTTAAATAAATTAAGTCCATTTTTTGTAATTATTTTTTCTGCTTTATTTTTAAGTGAAAAAATTAATTTTAAACAATTCTTAGCAATTATTGTAGCATTTATTGGAACATTATTTATAATAAAACCTAGTTTTAATTTAGACATGATTCCTGCTATTATGGGAGTATTGGGTGCAGTTTTTGCAGCAGGGGCATATACTTGCCTTAGGTTCCTTGGAGGAAAAGAAAATCATTATACAATAGTATTTTACTTTTCATTATTTTCTTTAATAGTAATCTTTCCATTTATGATGTCAGTATATGTACCTATGAATAGTGAACAATTATTTTACTTATTAATGGCAGGAGTATTTGCTAGTATAGGACAATTTGGAATAACAATTGCATATAAGTATGCACCAGCAAAAGAAATATCTATTTTTGATTATTCCAATATTTTATTTTCTGCTATTATCAGCTTCATAATATTTAGGGTATTGCCAGATTTACTAAGTTTTATTGGATATTTTATTATTTTTGCTTCATCTTATTATATGTTTATTTATAATAAGAAGTTAGATAAAGTTGAAAAAAGTAATTAAGATAATTATTTTTTTATTTATATATTTAACTATAAATTAAATATATAAATAAAGCCTCTCATACAGAGAGGCTTTATTTTATGCTAATATTTTTTTTACCATAGGATTAATTTTTGATTTATCAAATTTACCATTTACCTTTGGCATAATTTCTTTCATTATCTTTCCCATATCAGATGAAGCATAATTACCATTTGTAATTATTTCTCTAAGCATAGTTTCAACTTCTTCATCTGCAAGTTGTGCAGGTAGATAAGGAGTTAATAAGTTAATAGCAAAATTTCCTTCATTAATTTTATCATTATCATTTAATTGTATAGCATATTGAAGAGCTTCTTTAAGCTGTTTAATTTGTTTTTCTATAATTCTCAAAACATCTTCATCTGAAATATCTTTCCTTTCATTAACTTCAAATGCTTTTATTTCTGAATTAACTAATCTTAAAACACTAACAGTTGCTTTATCTCTAGCTTTCATAGCAGCTATTTCGTTTTTCTTTAATTCCTCTTTTAACATATTACTTTCACCTCACTAGAATATTCTTAATAAACAATGTCGTTTATCTCTGTTAAAATTATATACTTTAAGGAATATTATTGCAAGAAAACTAATAATAAGTAAAATTCTAATTTAAAAATAAAGTTTTACCAATTGCTATACATTTAGAATTAGAACCATGACCTAACTCATTTGTTTTGGCTATAGGAAGATCAGGATTATTTATTTTTCTTAAAAGTAGATTTATAACTTCTTCTTCAGAAAAGTCCTTTTCTAATTCTGTAAATGAACCTAGTAAAATCCCATTAATATTAGTAAAGGCTCCAATTTGCTTATATTGTGTTAGAAATGTAGAAATTTTATTAATATCTCCACTTAAAGCTTCAAGAAAAAGTATTTTACCATTGAAACTTGGAATAAATTTTGTTCCAGCTAATTTTAAAAAACATCTAATATTTCCTCCAACTACTTCTCCCATCATGGACTTTCCTTGAAGCCATTTGTAAGAAAAATTGAATAAATCATTAGTTCCTTCTAAAACACTATTTTTGAAATTTATAATTTGATTCTCAGAGTCTTCTCTTATAAGATTTCTTAATTGGTAATTATAATTGATAGTATTTGATTTTGTTAGTAAAGCATTTAAGATTACACTTAAGTCACTATATCCAAAAAAAGGTTTATTGCATGTAGAGATAAATTCATAATCTAAAAAGTCAAGAATTTCATTACATAAATCACCACCTGACAAATCGAATATGGCATTTATAGTATTATCTTTATAAAAATTCATAAGCTCTTTAGCTCTTATTTCATAAGAATAAGAGTTATTATTTTCATCTTTATATAATGAATTTGATAAAACTACATTTAAATTTAAAGAATTTAATATATTAATTAATTCATTTATTTTAGTCGTAGTATTTTTATCTAGACCATTTGAACAAGCAATTAATGCAATTGTATCATTTATCTTTAATATACTTTTCATAAAAACCTCCATAATAATTAGTATTAAATTAAAGTATAAAAAATATAATATAAAAAATCAAATATATGTATAATTAAAACTCTAAAATATAAATAGTTTATTTTACTTGATAACTATTATTACTTATGTTATCATAAATATATATTAATAATGAAAAATTTTCCTATAGATAAGTATAAAAATTTATATATCCTTTAAGAATAATAATATTATAAATTGAATAATTTTATAATATATAAGTTTATAAATGGAGGATATATGAAATATAGACTTTATGTAAATGGGAAATGTAAAAACTATAGAAGTTTTCAAAGTAATATTGGAATAGGAGGAGTAATCTTAAACGATTATGGAGATGAAACATCATTTTCAAGAAATGTAGGTACTGGGACTTGTTGTGAAGCTCAAATTTATGCTATTTTACATGGAATAGATATTATTTCAAAATCAAAAGATGCTGAAAGTGTAACTGTATATATATCTAATTTAATGTTAGTAGATTATTTAAATGAAAAGCATGTTGATATTAGTGCTAGTACTGAAATATTAGTAGACAAGCTAAAAATATTTATAAAAAGTTTGAAACTTAATGTTAATTTTGAATACTTTGATGTAAGTGAATACAGCTATGTTCGATCATTAGCTGAGGATGCAATTGAACTTTAAGAAAACTTTGTAAATGTAAACAATATATAGTAAAATATATTAAATTAAATAATTAAGGAGTGAAATTTTATGGTTAAAAAATTACAAGTATATAAATGTGGAGTTTGTGGATCTATGGTAGAAGTATTAAATGAAGCAGGTGGAACATTAGTATGTTGCGGTAAACCAATGACATTATTAAATGAAAACACAGTTGATGCAGCTGTAGAAAAACATATTCCTGTGGCAGTAGAAGAAAATGGAGAACTTTTAGTTAAAGTTGGAGAAGTTGCACATCCAATGTTGGACGAGCACTTTATTCAATGGGTAGAAGTTATAACTACTGAAGGTGAAGTTATAAGAAAAGAATTGAAACCAGGTGAAAAGCCAGAAGCTAAATTTAACGTAAGTGGAAATGTTGATAGAGTAAGAGAATACTGTAATTTACATGGATTATGGAGTAATAAATAATAAGAAAAATAAAAAGCTATCTTAGATATACTAGGATAGCTTTTTAGAGTTTCCTTCAGTTTTCAAGTTGATATATGTAAGTTTAAGTTGACTTGGAGTGAAGCGACGGGATAAGCAAACTTACATATATCAACCTTTTTATTTACTTTATTAATCACAAATGATAGAATTTACAGGTAGTAAGAATAAAACGGAGGTAATACAAATGAAAAAGTATTATAATATGACTACCTTCTTAACTATTGGAATTTATAGTATTTTAACAACTTTTTATTTTCCTTATTTAAATCAAGAAATAGGTTTATCGCTGGTAGAAGTTGGACAGGTAGTTTCAATAGGAGCGCTGTTTACAATAATTGCACAACCTTTATTGTCTAATAGGTTTTCAAATTCAAAAAACAAGAACAAATTTATATTAACTTATTTAGCAATAGTTTTTATAGCTATAGTTGGACTTATGTTTATAAATAAGGATTTAGCTATTGTTTTTGCACCTTTCTATGGCTTATTATTAAGTCCAATGGTAGGAGTATTTGAAATATATATAGAAGAATTATCTATAAAAAATGGGTATGAATTTTCAGATATAAGAAAATGGGGATCTATAGGCTTTGGATTTATAGTATTTCTTTCAGGAATTATAATTAACAAATTTGGTTATAAGACATTGCACATTATTGCATTAGCAATTATCTTAGTAATCATGGCAATAATATTCTTTAACTTCAAAGAGACTTTAGATAGAAAAGAACAGAAAAAAAATGCAAAGGTATTAGATTTATTTAGAAATAAAAATCTAATACTGCTTATATTAGTAGTTTTTTTAGGTATGGGCAGCTATATGGGATTGGATTTTGCTTATTCATCATATTTAGTTGATATTGTTGGAGATTTTGATAAAGCAAATAATATATATAGTTATTCAATAAGCTTTAGAGTTGTAATTGAGTTTTTCTCATTTTTAATTATTGCTAAATATTTAAGTAAAGCTAATAGTAAAAGATGTCTTATAATAGCATTATTAATAGCTTGTATTAGATTGCTATTATTCTCAAGTGGTAACCTATTACTTATAGTTTTTGGGGACCAGCTTCATGGTATATTGTATGGATTATATTTAACCTTTATATTTAAATATCTAAGAGAAATATTAGACGAAAGTTTAATTGCAACATCTTTTGCAATTCTTTCTGTACTAAGTACTGGAGGTTCTAATTTTATATATCCATCCATATATAGCTTTATGCAGCAAAAGTTTGGTTATGGCGGAATGTATATATCTGGAGCTATATTAGTATTTATATCAATAATAATATTAGTTATATTCCTTCCAAAGGCTAATAGACAAAATAATATGATTAAAGCTTGAAAATTATGAAAAGAAAAATTGTTTTAAAAGATATAGAAATAGAATACTCTATTATTTTTAAGAATAAGAAAAATATCTCTATAAAGATAGATAATAAAATGAATATACTTGTGTATTCTCCTAAAGGAATAGCTTATGAGTATTTAGATAAACTAATTATAGAAAAAAGTAAATGGATAATAAAATCTATGAAAAATATTGAAAAAGGTAATTTAGTAGAAGAAGATAGAGTGATTTTATTAGGAAAATACTATGAAACAATAATAAAAAAATCTAATATTAATAGAGTTTTTATAGAAAAAGATAAAGTTATAATTAATACTGTTTCACTAGAAAAAACTTATACAAGAAAATTAATAGTAGATTGGTATAAAAAAATAGCTACAGACATTATTGGAACGAGAGCTATGGAAGTATCTAATAAGATTTCAATAAAGCCTTCAAAAATTATAATAAAGAATCAAAAAAGCATATGGGGAAGCTGTAATTCCAAAAAAGAAATTAGATTAAATTGGAGATTGGTTTTAATGCCATATGCTGTTATGGAGTATATTATAATTCATGAATTATGTCATATAAAACATATGAATCATTCAAAGGAGTTTTGGAGTTTAGTAAATTATTATTGTAATGATTATAAAAAAAGTAAAATTTGGTTGAAAGAAAATGGAGTTATGCTAATGAATTTAGTATAACTCTTTTTTTACAATAAATTATAAAATTGGTATTTCCTATTTTATAATAACATTATATAATGGTAAGTAATCATCTAATATCATTATTATCCTTTCATGTCATAAAACTGCATGGAGTATAAAAAATAATATTAATTTTTATATTTTAATCCAACCTTTTAATATAAATTCCCTATACTTTATTAAACTTTAGGAATACTAATTATATTAATATAGCTTAGGAGAAAAGATATGAAGAAAATTATTATTTTACTATTCTTAATTATTTCAACATTTTATTCTTGTACCAATAAAATAAGTAATGATGAGAATCGGTTTAAATCAGAAGAAAAACAGCGAGAAATAGAAAATAGCGACGACACTATAATATTTAAGGCTTCTTCAAAGGAAAAAAATATAGATACTAAAGATATAATATCAAAGGTTGAAAGTGACTTAACTCAAAAAGGTGCTTTGGTAAAAATAATAAATAGGCAAGGAGATTCAGTATATATAATGACAACTGAATCAGAAGCTGAGGATATAAGAATTCATAAACTTAATATATCAGAAATTTTAGATATAAATAAATATATAAAAGGTAATAGGAATAATAACTATGAGGAAGTATCAAAATTATTAAGAAAAGGAGAATACTTAATTATTCCAGCCAATATAAAAAATAACTCTATGGAGGAAGCAATTTCATGGATTTCTAGTGATGGAAGAATTAATGTTTATGAAATAAAGGAATTAGATACTTATGAAGAATAAATATTTTTAATAAGGAGGGATGGTATGAAAAGAATATTAAAATATTTATTAAAAGAAAAAAAATCATTAATAATTGGTACAATGTCTATGATATTAATTATATCAATAGACCAAATAACACCTATGTTGCAAAAGGAAATAGTTGATAGCGGTATAATAGAAGGAAAATACTCAATTATATTGCCGATTTTATTTATATTTCTAGCTTTAACGTTAATAAAAGCAATATTAGGCTATTTGAAAGAATATTTATATGACTATATCGGAGCAAAAGTTCATTTTGATTTGAGAACAGAACTATTTTCACATATTCAAAGTTTTGAATTTGAGTATTTTGATAACACAAATACAGGAGAATTGATGTCTAGAATAGGTGAAGATATTGAAAATATATGGCAAACTATAGGTTTTGGACTTAGATTATTTGTTGAAAATATATTATATTTTACATTTAGTACTATTATATTATTTTATTTAAATTGGAAGCTTACATTAATTTGCCTTGTAATTTTAGCTCCTATAGGAGTAATAGCATATAAGCTTGAAAAAAACTTAAATGATGGTTATGAAGAAATAAGTGACAAAACAGCAGAAATAAACACAAGAGCTCAAGAAAATATAGCTGGAGTTAGACTAGTTAAAGCTTTTAGTAGAGAAAAACATGAAATAAAAAGATTTAGAAATCTAAATAAAGACTATTATGATCTTAACATGAAGCAAGCAAAGACTATATCTAAAAGCTTTCCATTTATAGAATTCTTAACTAATATATCTTTAGTAATCATGATAATACTTGGGGGGTATTTTGTATTAATAGATGAAATGTCTCTAGGAACGCTTATCGCCTTTTCAGGGTACATTTGGAATATAATATGGCCTATGAGAATGATAGGGTGGCTTATGGATATACTTTCTAAAAATAAAGCATCTGCCTTCAAAATATTTAATATATTAGATAGATATACTAAGATAAATCCTAATGAAGGCTTGAAAGTTAAGGACGTAAAAGGTGATATTGAGTTTAAGAATGTAAGTTTTAAATATAATGATGAATTAGTATTAAAAGACATAAACTTAAATATTAAAGCAGGAAGTACTGTAGCTATTATGGGAGCTACTGGATCAGGGAAATCAACTTTATTATCTCTAATCGGAAGATATTATGATGCAACTGATGGATGTATTGAGGTTGATGGTGTAAATGTAAAAGATTTAAATTTAAATGCTCTTAGAAATAATATGGCTGTAGTTCAGCAAGATACTTTTTTATTTTCAGACACTATAGAAAATAATTTAAGGTTTGGAAATGTTAATGCATCTAATGAAGAAATTAAAGATGGTGCAAATAAGGCTTGTGCTTTAAGTTTTATAGAAAATTTAGAAAGTAATTTCCATACTGAAGTAGGTGAAAGAGGAGTTGGGCTTTCAGGAGGCCAAAAACAAAGGCTTTCAATAGCAAGAGCTATAATTAGACGAGCTCCTATATTAATATTAGATGATTCAACTTCAGCATTGGATATGGATACTGAGCATGAATTATTAAAAAATCTTAATTATATTAAGAAAAATAAAACAACTTTATTAGTTGCTCATAGAATATCAGCTGTGAAAAATGCAGATTTAATAATATTCATGAAAGATGGATGTATAGTGGAAAAAGGTACTCATGAGGATTTATTAAGCAAAAAAGGTCATTATTATGGTGTTTATAAAGAGCAATTTAAAGATTTTGATAACTTGGAGGTTGTTTAAAATGCCTAAAGAAAATGAAATGATTAAAAGTAAAAAAGAAGTTATTTTTAGGTTATTTTCATACTTAAAAGAATACAAAAAGGAAACTACAATCTCCATAATATTGATGGGATTGGTTACAGTTTCAAATAATTTAAATCCATATTTAATGAAAATAGCCATAGATGAAAATATAAAAAATAAAGATGTAAAAGGGCTAGTTATAATTGGAGTATTTTTAATTGTTATTAATATATTTACATTAATTTTTTCAAAGATTAAGTGGAAAGTTGTAAGCTATATAACAAATAATATATTAATTAATATAAGAATGGAACTATATACTCATATACAAAAGTTACCATTTGATTTTTTTGATAGTAGACCAGTAGGAAAAATTCTAGCTAGGGTCATGGGAGACGTAAATTCACTGAAAAATTTATTTGACCAAAGTATCCAATCAGTAATACCTGAATTAGTAAATTTACTATCAGTAATTGTATTCATGTTAATTTTGGACTTGAAATTAGCATTTGCATGTATATTATTATTACCAATATTAGGAATAGGCATGCTTTTTATAGAAATAAATTCAAGGAAAAGATGGTCAGAATATAGAAGTAAAAGATCAATATTAAATGGTTTTACACATGAAGATATTTCAGGAATAAAAGTTGTTCAATCTTATGCAAAAGAAAACTCTACCTATTCAAAATTTAAAGACTTAGTTTGGGATCATTTAGAAAGCTTTTTAAAGGCTGTAAGAATAAATGATTGTATGTGGCCATTAGTTGAACTCTCATGGGGAGTAGGTACTATAGTTGTATTTTTTGTAGGATATAACTTAATAAAATTAGGTACAATAGAAGTTGGTACATTAATTGCATTTTCTATGTATATAGGAATGTTCTGGCGACCTATAATGAATTTATCTAATTTCTATAATACTTTAATTACTAATCTGTCTGCAGGTGATAGAATTTTTGAAATATTAGATATTGAACCATTTATAAAAGATGATTTAGACAAACCAAATATAGGCGAAATTAATGGAGATGTAGAATTCGATAATGTTTCATTTGGATATGGCAATAACTTAGTACTTAAAAATGTGTCATTTAAGGTTAGAAACGGAGAGAGAATTGCTTTAGTTGGTGAAACAGGAGCAGGAAAAACAACTATAGTATCATTAATAAGCAGGTTTTATAAGCCTAATGAAGGATCAATATTAATAGATGGAAAAAATATAGAAAATTATAATTTAGGTTCCTTAAGAAGTCAAATGGGAATCATGCTTCAAGATACATTTTTATTTTCTACAACTATAAAAGAAAATATAAAATATGGAAAATTAGATGCTAGCGATGAAGAAGTAATCGAAGCAGCAAAAGCCGTTAATGCTCATGATTTTATTATGTCACTTGAAAAAGGATATGATACTGAAGTAAATGAAAGAGGATCAAGACTATCCTTAGGACAAAGACAGCTAATTTCATTTGCAAGAGCACTGCTAGCAAATCCGAAGATACTTATATTAGATGAAGCAACTTCAAATATAGATACTCAAACTGAAATTATAGTTCAAAAGGGAATAGAAAAATTACTTAATAATAGAACTTCTTTTGTAATAGCTCATAGATTATCAACCATAAGAGATTGTGATAGAATTATTGTTGTGGAAAATGGTGAAATAAGAGAAAGTGGATCTCATGATGAATTAATAGAATTAAAGGGAGCTTATTATGAGTTATATAAGGCACAATATAGTTTTTTAAATCAAGGTGCATAAAATATAAGAAATTTTAAAAATAGTACTAGAAAAAAAGTTATTTAGTATTTATAATGAATATGAAAACTTTAGAAGATATTAAGGAGATGAACATGAGAGCTGTATATAGAAATCCAAAAGAATTAGCAACTTGCTTAAAAGACTTGGTTGACAATTATTTAGAAGATTTACTAAGTTATGAAAATTTAGAAAGTAAAGTAAAAAAGATAGTTGACGCAAATGAAGATAGAGTTTATAAAGATAATAAAATATCATTAAAACTTTATCCTTACTTAGGTGATGAAAGAGTTCAAATTATTGATAAAATAATAAAGGGATAATATTAATTAAATAAAAAAGCTTCCATGTTATTATGGAGGCTTTTATAAATTTATTATTACAAATTAAAAATGGAAAGTTTCTTTTCTTCATATGGGATTTTATCTAAGGAATGTTTTAATGTTAAAAATTCCATTTCTGCTCTATCTATTTTACTAGATAATATTTCTTTCTCTCTATCATTTTTTGCATTTTGATTTTCATCTAATAATTGTCTTAATTCTTCAGAAACTTCAAACATCCTTAATGCAGCTTCATAGCAATTAGATACTTTCATAAAATCACATCCTTATATTTTATAGCAATATTATACAATATAAGGAAAAAATAAGCAATTCAGCTAAATGTTTTCATTAAATTTAATAAATAATTTTAATAAATTTATATGTAAATAGTAAAATAATATTATAAATAATCTACAATCTATATAATATTATAGTATAAGGATTAATAATAAAAAAATAGATACTACTATTCTAACTGCGTAAGATATTAATTTAAATATATATTATAAAGACTAAAGGGAGTAAAAAATGAATATAAAAGTTATAGATAATATTATTGAAAGCTTTAAAGAAAATAAAGCATATATAAATGGATGGAGAGATATGAAAAGAGCATCTGTAGCTATTTTAATTGTGGAAATAGACAGCAGAATAAATATAGTTTTTGAAGTTAGAGCAAAGCATATGAGAAGCCAACCTGGAGATATTTCATTTCCAGGAGGTAAAATAGATTTTAATGAAAGTCAAAAGGAAGCAGTTTCTAGAGAAATTTGTGAAGAGTTAGGATTACAATCAGAAGATTTTGAAATAATATGTCCACTTGATATATTAGTAACTCATTATAATTTATTAATCCATCCTTTTTTAGGCTATATTAAAAATTTTGATAATATAAAAATAAATAAAGATGAGGTTGACCATATATTTACAGTTCCATTAGAGTATTTATTAAATATTCAACCACATATCGAAAATAATAAGGTATTAGTCAATAGAACAGAAGGTTTCCCATTTCATTTAATAAATGGAGGTGAAAATTACAAGTTTAAAGAAGGAATATATAAATCTTTATTTTATACTTACAAAGATTATGTTATTTGGGGAATAACAGCATTAATATTAGAAGATTTTTTAAACAGTTTAAGAAACAAACTTTAGATATATTATTATAAAAGCAAAGTTAAAAAAAGCTGCCATAAGGCAGCTCTTTTTAAATACTATGAAGTATGAAATATATTATAAATATAATAGAAATTATATACATAACTATAGAAAGTTGATCTTTTTTCTTTGTTATAAGTTTCATTATTGTATAAGAAATGAAGCCAAAGGCTATTCCATCTACAATACTAAAAGTTAGTGGAATTAGGACAATAATTAAAAAAGCTGGTATTGCTTCTGAAATATCATTAAAATCAATATGAACTATTCCCTTAATCATTAAACTCCCTATTATTATTAAAATAGGTGCAATTACTTCATTTGGAATTAAGTTTATAAATGGAATAAATAATAATGAAATTAAAAGTAACAATCCTGATATAAGAGATGTTAAGCCTGTTTTTCCACCAGCAGCTATACCTGCTGTTCCCTCAACTGTAGAAACAGATGGGCTAGTTCCGAATAAACCACAAGCTATAGTAGATAAAGCTATTGCATTCAAAGCTTTATTTTGCTTTTCAGGAGTTTTAAGCAACCCGTTAATCTGTCCATGTAATAACCCTATATTTTCAAATACTAAAACTAAAGTTAATGAAAAAGTAGAAATCCAAAATGGAATAGTAAAAAATGCACTTAAGTCTAAGTTAAGAAAAATACTTTTGTATTCACTAAAATTAGGAAGCGAAAAAGTTAGTTCAGATACATTAACAAAGCCTAATGATATAGCAGCAATTGTTCCTACAACTATACTTATTAAAAATCCTCCTGGAATATTTTTAGCAAATAGTATAACAGTTAATAAAAACATAGCTATAAAGAATACTACTTTTGGATCTGAAAGTGACCCTATTTTAACCATTGTAGAAGGATCAGGAATAATTAATCCACCCTTTTGAAAACCTAAGAATGTAATAAATAATCCAATTCCTATAGTTATTGATTCCTTTAAAGAATTAGGTATAGATGTATCTAGAATTTTAGATAAAGGTGTAATAGATACAATTAAAAATAATATACCAGCCATAACAACACTTGTTAGTGCCTGATTAAAGGATAATCCCATACTTAATACTATTGTATAAGTAAATAGGGCATTAATTCCCATTCCTGGCATTATTACAAGTGGAGTATTACTCATCAAAGAAACTAATAAGCAACCTGTAAATGAAGCAAGTACGGTTGCAATAATTAGCGGCTCTTGTGCTATACCTCCATCACTTAAAATACTAGCATTAACTACAATAATATATACTGCAGCAAAAAAAGAAGTTAAACCAGCTATTAGCTCAGTTTTAAAATTAGTTTTATGTTCTTTTAGTTTAAATAATTTGTCCATCCTTTCTGTAAAAACCTCTTTTCTTTATCCCTCACCCACCCGCATCTATTGATGTCTAAATAATTATAACATTTAATTTTTAATTTTAAATAGTTGAAATGAGTAAAGTCAAATTTTATATATAAAACGACAAAAATTTATCTTTAAATATATTTTGATAAACTTACAACAAATTTATTCAATAAAACATAGTATGTAGTATCTATTAATAAGATAAAGGAGGATTATTTTGAATAATAGAATTACTATAAGCCTGTGTATGATAGTTAAAGATGAAGAGAAAACATTAGAAAGATGTTTATCCTCTATAAAAGATATTGTAGACGAAATAATTATAGTAGACACTGGCTCAACTGATAAAACAAAAGAGATAGCAAAAAAATTTAATTCTAAAATATATGACTTCAAATGGATAGATGATTTCGCAGCTGCTAGAAATTTCTCTTTTAGTAAAGCTACTAAAGAATATATATTTTGGTTAGATGGAGATGATTATTTAGACGATGAAAATATTAATAACTTTAAAGATTTAAAGGATCAATTAGATAGAAGTGTAGATACGGTAACTATGGAATATTCTTTGACTAGAGATGAAAATGGACAAACTACTTACTCTTTAAGAAGAAATAGATTAGTTAAAAGAATAAATGGATTTAAATGGATTGGCAGAGTTCATGAGTATTTAGATGTTGGAGGAGTTAGTTTTCATAGCAATGTCTGCGTAAACCATGGTAAAGTAAAATCTAGCGGGAACAGGAATTTACAAATATTTAAAAAAATGGAGGCCTCTGGGGTAGAATTTACTACTAGAGACTTATTTTATTATTCAAATGAATTGTATTACAATGGATACTATGAAGAAGCCATAACAAAATATGAGAAATTTTTAGAAAGTAATTTAGGGTGGATAGAAGACAAAAAAGTTGCTATTGCAAACTTGATCCAATGTTATTCTTTTACTAATAAGCCAGAGAAGAAAATAGAAATCATTTTAAAATCCTTTGAATTCGATGTACCAAGAGCAGATATTTGTTGTAGGTTAGCAGAAATATTCATGAGCAAGAATCAAATAAAGCAAGCAATATTTTGGTATAAGGTTGCTATGGGATGTATTCATGAAAAAGATAACCTTGGGATAGATAATAGAGATTATTATACATGGATACCAAGCATTCAACTATGCGTTTGCTATTCAATTTTAGGTGATTATGAAGCTGCTTATTACTATAATGAATTAACATTATTATATGGTGGTAACAAGACAAAGGTTGAGCATAATAAAAAGTTTCTTGAAAATAAATTTAAAGAACTTGGAAGAAGTATTCCAGATTTAGATTATAAGTTAATAGATAGAAGATTTAGATTTTTTTGATTATAACGTAAATCCTAGACTTAGAAAGTTTAGGATTTTTAATTTTTTGTATAGAATATATTTATAAATAAATACTATTAATATAAATTTAGTATAATCAAATGTTGACAAATATCTTTTAAATATTATAATTTAATTATAATACACCCCTAGAGGGTGGGGGAGGTATGAAATTAAATGAATGATGAAAAAAGAAAATCATTACAGTCATTAAAAACAGCTAAAGGCCAAATAGAAGGAATTATTAAGATGATTGAAGAAGATAGGTATTGTATTGATATTTCTAATCAAATATTTGCAGCACAATCGTTGCTAAAAAAGGCTAATTTAATAATTTTAGAAAATCATTTATCTCATTGCGTAAAGGATGCTTTTATAAATGGTAACGGCGATGAAAAAATCAATGAGATAATGAAGGTTTTGGATAAGGTAATAACAAGATAAAATTAAAATTTATATGGAGGAATTTATTATGAAGAAAAAAATTAATATTGAAGGAATGAGTTGTGGACATTGCGTTGCTCATGTAAAAGAGGCGTTAGAAGAATTAAGTAATGTTAAAGTTTTAGAAGTAAATCTAAATGAAAAAGCTGCTTTAGTTGATACTGATATTGATGATACTATATTAATTTCTGCAATTGATGAAGCTGGATACGATGTAATGTCAATAGAAGCTTTGTAAGTTTTTAAAAAAGAACAATGTTAAATAGTTATATTTATAATACTATTTAACATTGTTCTTTCTATTTTAAACTAACTATTATTTCATTTAAATCTTTTACTAAAGAATTCAATTTATTTAAATTTTCATCATCTAAGCTTGAAATCTTTTCTAACAATATACTTTTCATTGCGTTTTCACGTTCTTTTAAAAATTCGTAAGCCTTTTCAGTTAATTCTATATTTAACTTTCTTCTATCATCTGGATTAGTATATCTATAAACATATCCTTCGCTTATTAACTTGTCTATAATAGGAGTCATATTAGGCTTAGAAATATCTAAACACTTAGCCACATCAGAAACAGACATAAACTTTTTCCTTGAAAGATAAAAAATAACTTTCATATGAGATGGAGGAATTGATACTCTTTTAGTCATTTCATTTGGGTTCATTAGTTTATTATGAAATTGTATCATTAAATTAAATAAGTTGTCAGATATTTCTAGCATAGAATTATTGTTCATAAAATCCCTCCTAATTATTTCTTACAAATTTATTATAAACTATTTTTTTTTGTTATACAACTATAAATGTTATTGACATATAATAGTTATAAAAATATAATTAATACATGTCTATAATAACTTATACAAAACACAACTTGAAAGGAGAAAAATAAATGACTAAATTAGCAAAATACTTAAAACCATTTATTGGTTCTATTATTGCTGTAATAGCATTGTTATTTATACAAGCTATTAGCGAATTATCACTACCAGATTATATGTCCAATATAGTTAATGTAGGAATTCAGCAAGGTGGAATAGAAAATGCAACACCAGATGTAATACGAAAAACTCAATTAGAAAAGCTTTCTATTTTTATTGGAGAAGATGATTTGAATTTTATAGAAGAGAATTATTCATTAATAGATAGAAGTGAACTTTCAAATGAGGAATTTGATGAATATATAAAGAAATATCCTATATTGGATAAAGAAGCTTTATATGAGCTTAATACAAAAGATGAAGATAAGATATCTAAATTAAATAGTATTTTAGCTAAACCTGAGCTTGTTGTTTATGGAATAGAAAAAGGGGAATTTGATGCTAGCATGTTAGGTAATATGCAAAGTAATATGCAATTACCAGCTAATACAGATCCATTTATGATTTTAAAGAATATCCCAAAAGAGCAATTAAACAATATTGTAGATGCAATAAATGAAAAATTTAGTGAAATGCCAGATAGTATGGTAGAACAAGCAGCAGTTTCTTATGTAAAGAATGAATATTCTGAAATAGGAATAAATACAGATAAACTACAAACAAATGCTATTATTATTTCAGGATTAAAGATGCTTGGAATAGCATTACTTAGCATGGTTGCTTCAGTTATTGTTGGGCTTATTTCAGCAAGAATTGCAGCTGGATTAGGTAAATCTTTAAGAGGAGATGTATTTAAAAAAGTTACAAGCTTCTCTAATTCAGAATTTGATAAATTTTCAACAGCATCACTTATTACTCGTAGCACAAATGATATACAACAAATTCAAATGCTTATGGTTATGTTGTTTAGAATAGTATTTTATGCACCTATATTAGGTGTTGGTGGTGTTTTAAAGGTATTAAGAACAGATACGAATATGACTTGGACAATAGCCGTTGGCGTTGTTTCAATTTCAGTACTTGTTGGTGTTTTATTCGGATTTGCTATGCCTAAATTTAAAGCAATCCAAAAACTTGTTGATAAATTAAATTTAGTTACAAGAGAAAGTTTAACAGGTATGCTCGTTATTAGAGCATTTAGTACTCAAAAACATGAAGAAATGAAGTTTGATGAAGCTAATAAAAATCTGACCAATACAAATTTATTCGTAAGTAGAATAATGGTTGCAATGATGCCAGCAATGATGCTTATAATGAATGGATTAACGCTACTAATTGTATGGGTAGGAGCTCACCAAGTTGATTTAGGTACAATGCAGGTTGGTGATATGATGGCATTTATGCAATATGCAATGCAAATAATTATGTCATTCCTAATGATTTCTATGATATCAATTATGTTACCTAGAGCTTCTGTGTCAGCTCAACGTATTAGTGAAGTTTTATATACTGATTTAAGTATTAAAGATAAAAAGGAAACTAAAGATTTTAATAAATCAGAAAAGGGATGCGTGGAATACAAAAATGTAAGTTTCAAATATCCAGGTGCTGAAGATTATGTGTTAAATAATATTTCTTTCACTGCAAAGCCTGGTGAAACTACAGCTATCATAGGAAGTACTGGTAGTGGTAAATCTACGTTGATAAATTTAATTCCTAGATTTTATGATGTATCAGAGGGGAAAATTACTGTAGATGGAATAGATATAAGAGATGTTGAACAAAAAGCATTAAGAAATAAAATAGGATATATACCTCAAAAAGGAATTCTTTTCTCAGGTACTATAGAAAGTAACTTAAAGTATGGATCTAAAGATGCAACTAATGAGGACCTAGAGAAATCTGCTGAAATTGCACAAGCCTTAGAATTTATAAATAATAAACCAGAAAAATATGAAACTGAAATATCCCAAGGTGGAACCAATGTTTCAGGAGGTCAAAAACAAAGATTATCTATAGCAAGAGCTTTAGTTAAAAAACCACAAATATATATATTTGATGATAGTTTTTCAGCTTTGGATTTTAAAACAGATTCAGCCCTTAGAAGATCTCTTAAAGAAAATATAAAGGATGCAACTATGATAATAGTTGCACAAAGAATTAGTACAATTAAAGATGCCAATCAAATTATAGTACTAGATGAAGGAAATATTGTAGGAATAGGAACTCATAAAGAGCTTTTAGAAAACTGTGAAGTTTATAAACAAATAGCCTTATCACAACTTTCAAAGGAGGAACTTATGTCATGAGTAATAACAATGTAGGAAATAAAAGACATGGTGGTTTCGGTGGTCCTATGGGTGGAATGCACGGGGGTGGTGCAAAGGCTAAGGATTTTAAAGGGACTACAAAGAAATTACTAAATTATTTAAAACCATATAGATTATCAATAATAATAGTGTTGATTTTTGCTATAGGTAGTGCAGCTTTTTCTATCATAGGACCTAAAATACTAGGAAAAGCTACAACAAAATTATTTGAAGGTTTAGTAAGTAAGGTTTCAGGAGAAGCTGGAGCTTCAATAGATTTTACTTATATTGGAAATATAATTGTATTACTAATAGTTTTATACGTAATAAGTTCATTATTTTCATTTATTCAAGGCTTTATAATGTCTGGGGTTGCTCAAAAGGTTTCTTACAATCTTAGAAAAGAAATATCTGAAAAGATAAATAGGATGCCTCTTAAATATTTTGATAAAATGACTCATGGGGAAGTTTTATCAAGAGTAACTAATGATATTGATACTGTAAGTAATACACTAAATCAAAGTTTATCACAAATTTTAACGTCAGTAACAACACTAATAGGTGTTCTTATAATGATGTTATCAATAAGCTTTACTATGACTCTTGCATCATTATTAATGTTACCTTTATCAGGAATATTAATAGCTTTAGTAGTTAAAAAGTCTCAAAAATATTTTAAAGAACAACAAACATTTTTAGGTCATGTAAATGGACACGTAGAAGAAATATATAGCGGTCATACTATAATGAAAGCTTTTAATGGAGAAAAAGAAGCTGTAGAAGAATTTGATAAGTTAAATGATACATTATATAATTCAGCATGGAAATCTCAATTTTTATCAGGAATGATGATGCCTATAATGACATTCATCGGTAATCTTGGTTATGTTATGGTAACTATATTAGGTGGATATCTTGCTATTAAAAAATCTATTGAAGTTGGAGATATTCTTTCTTTTGTTCAATATGTAAGATCTTTCACTCAACCAATAGCTCAAACAGCACAAATTGCTAATATACTTCAATCAACTGCAGCTGCATCTGAAAGAGTTTTTGAATTCTTAGAAGAAGAAGAAGAAATAGAGGATATTAAAGATCCAGTTAGCATTGAAGATATTAATGGTGAAGTAACATTTAAAAATGTTCACTTTGGATATAATGAGGACAAAATAATAATAAATGATTTTTCAAGTAAAATTAAGCCTGGCCAAAGAGTGGCTATTGTAGGTCCTACTGGAGCAGGAAAAACTACTATAGTAAAATTACTAATGAGATTTTATGAATTAAATAGTGGTGACATTTTACTAGATAATCATAATATAAAGGATTTTAAAAGAAGCGATTTAAGAAAAGTTTTTGGAATGGTTCTACAAGATACCTGGTTATTTAATGGTAGTATAATGGAAAATATTCGATATGGTAATTTAGATTCTACTGATGAAGAAGTAATAAGAGCATCAAAAGCAGCTCATGTTCATCACTTTGTAAAGACATTGCCAGACGGATATAATATGGAATTAAATGAAGATGCAAGCAATGTATCTCAAGGACAAAAACAATTATTAACAATTGCTCGTGCAATTTTAGCAGATCCAAAGATATTAATATTAGATGAAGCTACAAGTTCAGTAGACACTAGAACAGAAATACTTATACAAAAAGCTATGGATAATTTAATGAAAGATAGAACAAGTTTTATAATTGCTCATAGATTATCTACAATAAGAGATGCTGATTTAATATTAGTAATGAAAGATGGAGATATTGTAGAACAAGGAACTCACACAGAATTACTTGAAAAACAAGGATTCTATGCAAGTTTATATAACAGTCAATTTGAAAATAATGAAGCATCTTAGACAGTTTGTAGTGCACATGACACAGTTCACAGTTAAGTGATAGTACAGAGAATAAGGAATAGGATATATGTAACAGGTAACAGGGTACAGGTAAGTTGTAAATACAGATGATAATTATAAATTAATTGATATGAAATACAATTTATTAAACTATTATAAAAACTCTAATTGAGTTTTTATAATAGTTTTTTTATTTAAGTAATTATCTATCTCGAAAACAAGTTAATTAATGAGATTATAAAATAGTAAATTCATTAAAATAAATCGGTAAAATTTTTAGTAAAATTTTTAGTAAAATTAAGTAAAAATAATATTGAAAAATTTTTCCTGATATGATAGTATTAAGTTGTAAATAAAACAAATTTATAATGATTGGGAGAGTTGTTATGAGAAAGGAAATTAATGATACTTTTAAAAGAGTGTTTGGAGAAAAGGAAAATTGTAGAACGTTTTTTTCACCTGGTAGAGTAAATTTAATCGGTGAGCATACTGATTATAATGGAGGAAATGTATTTCCTTGTGCATTAAGTTTTGGAACTTATGGAGTTATAAGCTTAAGAGATGATAAAATTGTAAGAATGTATTCAAGTAACTTTGAAGATTTAGGAGTAATTGAATTTAATTTAGATGATATTAAGTATGAAAAATCTCATGATTGGGTTAATTATCCTAAGGGTGTAATCGATGTAATGAAAAAACATGGATATGATATAAATAAAGGATTTGATGTAGCTATTTATGGGAATATTCCAAATGGGGCAGGTCTTTCTTCTTCAGCATCATTAGAACTTTTAATGGCAGTAATGATGGACAAACTATTTGAATTAAATATAGATAGAGTTGATTTAGTAAAATTTTCTCAAGAAGCAGAAAACAAATTCGTTGGCGTTAACTGTGGTATAATGGATCAATTTGCAATTGGAATGGGAAAGGGAAATAATGCTATACTTTTAGATTGTAACACATTAAAATATAATTATTGCCCTGTAGAATTAAAAAATGAAATTTTAGTTATTGCAAATACAAATAAACGAAGAGGATTAGCAGATTCTAAATATAATGAGCGTAGAAGTGAATGTGAAAAGGCTTTAGAAGAACTAAAAACAAAATTAAGCATCAATTCATTAGGTGAATTATCTATAGAAGAGTTTGAAAATAATAAAGATTTAATAGATAGTGAAATACGAATCAAGAGAGCTAAGCATGCAGTGTATGAAAATCAAAGAACATTAATGGCTAAAGAAGCGCTAGAGAAAAATGATTTAATTACTTTTGGTAAGCTTATGAATGAATCTCATATTTCTTTAAGAGATGATTATGAAGTTACAGGAATAGAATTAGATACATTAGTTGAACTTGCATGGAATCATGAGGCTACAATAGGTGCTAGAATGACTGGTGCAGGATTTGGTGGATGTACAGTTGCATTAATAAACAAAGATAGCGTAGAAGATTTCATAGAAAAAGTAGGGCAAGGATATAAAGAAAAAATAGGATATGAAGCTAGTTTCTATATAGCTAATATAGGCGATGGAACTAGAGAAATTTAGGAGGTATAAAAAATGATATTAGTTTGTGGTGGAGCAGGATATATTGGGAGCCATACTGTTTATCAGTTAATTGATAAAGGTGAAGAAGTAATAGTTGTGGATAATCTAGAAACAGGACATATTGAAGCAGTGAATCCTAAAGCTAAGTTTTATAAGGTAGATATAAGAAATGAAGAAGAACTTGATAAGGTGTTTAAAGAAAATGATATAACAGAAGTAATTCATTTTGCAGCAAATTCTTTAGTTGGAGAAAGTATGACAAATCCCCTAAAGTACTATAACAATAATGTTCATGGAACAGAGGTTTTATTAAAAGTTATGATTGCAAACAATGTTAAGAAAATTGTATTTTCTTCTACAGCAGCAACTTATGGTGAAGCTACTAAAATGCCTATAGTTGAAACAGATAAAACTGAACCAACTAATGCATATGGAGAAACAAAGCTTGCAATGGAAAAAATGATGAAATGGGCAGATATAGCACATGGTGTTAAATATGTATCTCTTAGATATTTTAATGTTGCTGGAGCTCATGTAAGTGGAAGTATTGGAGAAGATCATAGTCCTGAAACTCACTTAATTCCTTTAATATTGCAAGTTCCTCTAGGTAAGAGAGAATTTATATCTATCTTTGGAGAAGATTATGATACAGAAGATGGTACTTGTATTAGAGATTATATTCATGTAATTGATTTAGCAAATGCTCATATTCTTGCAGTAGGATATCTTAGAGATGGAAATTCAAGTGATATATTTAATTTAGGTAATGGAAATGGATTTTCTGTTAAAGAAATGATAGACGCAGCTAGAAAAGTTACTGGACATGAGATCCCAGCTAAAATTTGTGAAAGAAGAGCAGGAGATCCAGCTAGACTTATAGCTTCAGCTGAAAAAGCAAGAAATATTTTAAAATGGAAGCCAGAGTTTACTAATGTTGAAGGTATAATTGCTTCAGCTTGGAATTGGCATGAAAATAATCCAAAAGGTTTTAATAAGTAGGTGAAGAGATGAATATTTATAGGGAAATCAAAAGACTTATTCAATATGGATTAAAGCATGAACTTTTTACTAAATATGATGAAATCTTTGTAAGAAATAGTTTATTAGATGTTTTAAACCTTGATGAATATGAAGATTTTGAAATAGAGGATGAAAATTTAAATACTCCAACTGATATACTAAATAATATATTAGATTATGCATTTAACAATGGAATATTAGAATCTAATTCCCCTATATATAGAGATTTATTAGATACTAAGATTATGGGAGTTTTAATGCCAAGACCTTCAGAGGTTATAGGTGAGTTTTATAAGAGATATTCAATCTCAAAGGAAAGTGCTACATTATATTTATATAATATAAGTAAATCATGTGATTATGTAAGAACTGATAGAATAGCACAAAATTTAGTATGGAAATCAAATACTGAATATGGAGATTTAGATATAACTATAAATTTATCAAAACCTGAAAAGGATCCTAAGGCAATTGCAGCAGCAAAAAATTTACCTCCATCTAAATATCCTAAATGCTTATTATGTAAAGAAAATGAAGGATATAGAGGTAGAGTAAATCATCCAGCAAGACAAAATATAAGAGTAATACCTATGGAATTAAATAAAGAAAGCTGGTATTTACAATATTCACCTTATGCATATTATAATGAACATTGTATTGTTTTTGCAGGAGAACATGTACCAATGAAAATAACAAAAAACACTTTCGATAGACTATTAGAGTTTATAGAAAAGTTTCCACATTATTTTATAGGTTCTAATGCAGATTTACCTATTGTTGGTGGTTCTATTCTTACACATGATCATTATCAAGGTGGAAATTATGAGTTTGCAATGGATAAAGCAGAAGATATTTATAAATTTATAGTTAATAATTACAAAAATATTGAATTATCTATTGTAAAATGGCCATTAACTGTATTAAGATTAAAAGGTAGGAATAGATTGGAATTAAGTGAATTAGCTGACAAGGTTCTATCTCATTGGAGAAACTATAGTGATCCTATTGTTGATGTATATTCTCACACCAATGAAATTCCACATAATACAATAACACCAATAGCCAGAAAATCTGGTGAACTTTATATTTTAGATTTAGTTCTTAGGAATAATAGAATTAGTGAGGAATATCCAGATGGAATTTTCCATCCTCATAAAGAACTTCATAATATTAAAAAAGAAAATATAGGTTTAATTGAAGTTTTAGGCCTTGCCGTTCTTCCAGCTAGATTGAAGGATGAATTAGAGGTTATAAAAGCTTACCTAGTTGGTAAAAATGATGAAATATATAATGATGACGATATGAAGATTCATTATAGTTGGTATGAAGAAATTAAGAAAAATAATCCAGCAATATCTAAAGAAAATATTGATTTAATTATAGAAAATGAAGTTGGAGAAGTATTTACTAAAGTATTAGAGCATTGCGGAGTATTTAAATGGAATGAAGAAGGAAAAGAAGCTATGCAAAGATATATTAGTAGCTTAAAACTAACAATTAATTAATAAGATGAGGTATTTATAAATACCTCATCTTTAATTACTATTTAAGCTGCTACAATATTTTTTTAGTAAGCGGGGTGATAAGAAATGGCTACAATAAAGGATATAGCAACTTCAGCAGGAGTTTCTATTTCAACAGTTTCACGTATATTAAACTTAGATAAAACTTTAAATGTTTCAGAAGATACAAGGAAAAGAGTTTTAAGTATAGCTGAAGAAATGAACTACGTTACTATAAAAGAAAGAAAAAGTAAACTTAAAAACTTTACTATAGGTATAATTTGTTCATTTACAGAAGTTAAAGAGTTAAATGATCCATATTTTTTATCAATTAGGATGGCTATAGAAAAAAAGTGTATTAAAGAAAATGTAGATTTTAAATCTTTATATTTTACTAAGATATTAAATGATGACATAGCTAGCTACAAAGGTCTTGATGGAATAATTGCTATAGGAATATTTCAAAATAATGAAATTGATAAACTTAAGGATTTATCTAAAAATATTGTATTTATAGATTCTTCTCCTGAAGAGTGGGAATTTGATTCAATTGTTGTTGATTTAAAATATGGAGCGCGAAAAGCATTAGAATATTTATATAGGTTAGGTCATAATGATATAGGTTATATAGGTGCAAAAGTTATTCCACACAATAATATTGATAGTACAGAGCTTATTAATTATAGAGAAGCAACTTATAAGGATTTTATGTTAGAAATTAATAATTTAAAAGAAGAATGGATATTTAAAGGAGATTTCACTCCTGAGGATGGATATAATCTTATGAATAAAGCATTAAAACTTAAAAATATTCCATCAGCTTTTTTTATAGCTAGTGATCCAATGGCTATAGGTGCTTATAAGGCGATTCAAGAAAATGGCTACACTATACCAGAAGATATTAGTATAGTAGGCTTTGATGATATAGCTACAGCTCAATATTTATCTCCTTCATTAACTACAGTAAAAGTTTTTACTGATTTTATGGGGGAAACTGCTTTTGAAGTTCTTATGGAAAGAATAAAAGAAGAAAGAGAAATAAGTAAGAAGGTTGTCTTACCTGTAAAATTAATTATAAGAGATAGTTGCAAAATAGTATAATTTTATTGCCCTATAAGTAGTATAGTATTTATAGGGCCTATTTTATTAGTATATTGAGATGGAGGGAATTTAAGTGATATATAGACTAGGGATAGATGCCGGTTCAACTACAGTGAAATTAGTTATATTGGATGAAAATGATAATGTAATTTATAAAAGCTATAAAAGACATCTTACTAAAGTAAGAGAAACAATATTAGAAGAAGTTAGAAATGCAAAAAATATATTATTGGGTAATAATATAAAGATTTCAATAACAGGATCATCCGGATATGGAGTTGCTAAGGATACAAATATATCATTTGTTCAAGAAGTCTTTGCAACTACAATAGGGGTAAAAAAAATATTTAATAATATAGATGTAGTTATTGAATTAGGTGGAGAAGATGCTAAGATAATTTATCTTACCAATGGATTAGAAGAGAGAATGAATTCTAGTTGTGCAGGTGGTACTGGAGCATTTATAGATCAAATGGCTAGTTTAATGGGAATAACAGTGGAGGAATTAGATAAAATTAGCTTAGAACATAAAAATATATATCCAATAGCTTCAAGATGTGGAGTTTTTGCCAAATCAGATGTACAACCATTATTAAATCAAGGTGCAAGTAAATCTGATATTGCAGCAAGTATTTATGAAGCTGTTGTAAATCAAACTATTGGAGGCTTAGCACAAGGAAGAGCTATAGAAGGCAATATTCTTTTTTTAGGTGGACCATTATACTTTTATAAGGGTCTTAGAAAAAGATTTGTTAAAACATTAAAACTAAGTGATGAAAGTTGTATTATACCTCAAGATGCAGAAGTTTTTGTAGCTAAAGGAGCATCATTATTTGCAGGAAATGAAACTAAGCTTTATACATATGAAGAGTTAGAATCTGTATTATCAAATTTAAACAATACTAAATTAGAAATAAAAAAAGAAATAGCTCCGTTATTTATAAGCAGAGAAGAATATAATAAATTTTTAGAAAGACATAATAAGGCAAAAGTAGTAGAAAAAGAAATTACCAATTTTACAGGTGATGTATATATAGGAATAGATGCTGGAAGTACTACTACCAAACTAGTTATTATAGATAATAATGATGAAATATTGTACAAATACTATGCTCACAACGAAGGTAATCCAGTAAAAGTAATAAAAGAACAATTAGAATATATTTATAATCATTTTGGTGATAAAATAAATATAAAAGGAAGTTCAGTAACTGGGTATGGTGAAGAATTAATAAAAAAGGGCTTTGGTATAGATTTTGGTATTGTTGAAACATTAGCACATTATATAGCAGCAAGTAAATTTAATAAGAATGTTGATTTTATTCTTGATATCGGTGGACAAGATATAAAATGCTTTGAAATAGAAAATAAAGCTATAAAAAGTATAATTTTAAATGAGGCATGTTCTTCAGGATGTGGTTCATTTATAGAAACATTTGCTAAAGCTATGGGATATGATGTAGAAAGTTTTTCAAAACTTGGATTATTTTCAAATCATCCAGCTGATCTAGGTTCTAGATGTACTGTATTTATGAATTCTTCAGTAAAACAAGCTCAAAGAGATGGAGCTACTATTGAAGATGTTTCGGCAGGGTTATCAATAAGTGTTGTAAAAAATGCACTTTATAAAGTTATAAGAACTAAAAATATAGGAAAAAACGTTATAGTTCAAGGTGGAACACTATGTAATGATGCTATATTAAGAAGCTTAGAGATTGAATTAGGACAAAATGTAATACGTTCTAATATATCAGGATTAATGGGTGCTTATGGAGCAGCATTATATGCCAAAAATCAAAGCTTAGAAAATTCGAAAATAATAACTGAAAATGAGATTGTAGGCTTTAAGCATGAATCTAAAGGTGCTAAATGTGGTTTATGTACGAATAAATGTAATTTAACTATAAATACATTTACAGGAGGTAAAAAGTATATATCAGGAAATAGATGCTCAAAGCCAACAGGTAAATATAAAGAAAATAATATTCCTAACATGTATGAATACAAAAATTTAAAACTTATAAACTATTTTGAAAACCAAAAAGGTAAAGATACTATAGGAATACCACTAGTACTTAATATGTATGAAAATTTACCTTTCTTTATTAAATTCTTTAATGAATTAGATATTAAAGTTATTTTATCAGAGGAATCTTCAAAAAAACTTTATTTAACAGGACAACATACTATTCCTTCTGATACAGTTTGCTATCCAGCTAAATTGGTTCATGGACATATTGAAAGTCTTATAAATAAAGGTGTTCAAAAGATTTTTTATCCATGCATGACATATAATTTTGATGAAGGAATATCAGATAATTGTTTTAATTGTCCTGTTGTGGCTTACTATCCAGAGGTTGTAAAAAATAATATCTCTAGAATAAGAGAAATTGATTATATAATGCCATACTTAGATTTAAATTCTGATAAAAGTACCATTAAAAATATATATAATAGCTTAAAAGATAGATATAATAATATAACAAAAGAAAAAGTGAAAACAGCTTATTATAAAGCAATCGAGGAATATAAAAATTATAAATTAGATATATTAGAAAGAGGCACAGAAGCAATTAAATACGCTAGAGAAAATAACTTATTAATTGTTGTTTTAGCAGGAAGACCATATCATGTTGATAAGGAAATAAATCATGGGATAGACAGAATGATAAATTCATTAGGACTAGTTATTTTAACAGAAGATTCAATATCAATAGATAAAAAAGATACAGAAATAAAAATGTTAAATCAATGGACATATCAAGCAAGATTATTTAATGCAGCAAATTTTGTTGCTAAAAATGAGGACATGCAATTAGTTCAATTAGTTTCTTTTGGATGTGGAACGGATGCTATAACTGCTGATGAAACTAAGAGAATTTTAGAATCAAAGGGTAAGCTGTATACACAATTAAAAATAGATGAGACAAGCAATTTAGGAGCAGCTAAAATAAGAATAAGAAGTATGGTTGAAGCAATTAAGAGTAGGTGATAAATATATGAATTATGATTATAAAGTTTTTACGAAAGATATGAAAAAAGCATATAAAATACTAGTTCCCAATATGTTACCAATTCACTTTAAGATACTAGATAAAATTTTAAAGGATTATGGGTTTGATATCGAATTTTTAGAAGATGATGTTTCAAAAATAATTGATGAAGGACTTAAATATTCTAATAATGATATATGTTATCCAGCAATGATAGTTATAGGACAATTTATATCTGCTTTAAAAAGTGGTAAATATGATACAGAAAAAACTGCACTGCTTATGACGCAAACTGGAGGTGGGTGTAGAGCCTCAAATTATATTCACTTGATTAGAAAAGCTCTTGAAAATAGTGATTTTGATTATGTTCCTGCTATAGGATTAAGTTTATCTGGAATAGAAAAACATCCAGGATTAAAATTAACTCCAATAATCATTTTAAAAGCTGTTTATGGAATTATATATGGTGATTTGATTATGTGCCTATATAATAAAGTTAAACCATATGAAGTTAATAAAGGAGAAACTGATAAGATATTAGATAAATTAGTTGAAACTTTGAATACAAAACTTTCTGGATTTAAATACTTTAAAATAAATAAAATATCAAAATTAATCATACAAGCCTTTGATTCAATTGAAATAAATAATAAGTCAAAAATTAAAGTTGGAATAGTTGGAGAAATATATATGAAGTATTCAAGGATGGGAAATAATCATCTTGAAGAATTTTTGGTAAAAGAAGATGCAGAAGTTGTACAATCAGGTCTTATGGATTTTGTTAATTACTGTATCTTAAATTCAGTAATGGATTATAAGCTTTATAAAAGAGGATTTTTAAAATCTAACCTAGCGCAAATAGCTTATAAATTTATTTTAAAACTTCAACGTAAAATAAATAGAAATATAAAAAAATATTCTAAATTTGAAGCACCTACAGATTTTGAAGAAATAAGAAAAATGGCAGATGGATATATTGGTTATGGCGTTAAAATGGGCGAAGGATGGCTTTTAGTTGCTAATATGTTAGAACTTATACATACAGGAGCCAATAATATTATATGTGCAGAGCCATTTGGATGTTTACCAAACCATATAGTAGGAAGAGGTGCTATTAGAAAAATACTTGATAAGAACCCTGAGGCTAATATTGTAGTTATAGACTATGATCCATCTCAATCTCAAATAAATCAGGAAAATAGAATTAAGCTTATGTTATCAAATGCAAAATTAAATGCTTATTTATAAATACAATAAAACATAATTTACAAGTTCTATTAATCCCAAAAATGTTAGTATTTAACTTTAATTTTTTATTTTCTAAGAAATTATGAAATGTTTATTTTAAGAATAACTTTTTTATAATTTCTTTTTTTTAATTTTTTTATAATAAAGTTTTTTGACTCACAAAAAATAATGATTAATATAATGTTATATAGTATACTTAATTTAAATACTTTATAGAGAAATGAAAAATATAAATTAAATAAAAAAACAATATACCTTATTAAATAGAAAATTGGAGAGGTACAATAATGACAAAAAACAAACATTTTTTTGTGATAAATCCTAAAGCTGGGAAAACTGATATTTCTGAAAAAATTAGTAGTGATATAAATAAAATATTTGAAAATTCACCTGAAGAATATAGCATTTACATAACTAAAAATAAAAATGATGCAACTATATATACTAAAAATGTATGTGAAAGTCAGGAAGGAAATTTAAGATTTTATGCATGTGGAGGAGATGGAACTTTAAACGAAGTTATTAACGGAATTATAGGATACGAAAATGCAAGTGTTTCAGTTATTCCATATGGAACAGGAAATGATTTTGTAAGAAACTTTCAGTCACAAATAGGATTTTATGATATAGATAAACAAATAAAATCAAAATTACAAGAAGTAGATTTATTAAATGTAAATGGTCAATATTCTATTAATCTATGCAATATTGGATTTGATGCTAAAGTTGCTGAAAATATGGTTAAGTTCAAAAAAATTCCTTTAATTAGTGGACAAGGTGCCTATACACTTTCAGTATTTTATTCACTAATCAATAAAATGTGTACTAATTTAGAAATAGAAATAGATGACTGTGAGATTATTAATGGAGATTTTTTATTGTGTGTTATAGCAAATGGAAGATCCTATGGTGGAGGTTATTTAGGAGCACCATTGGCAGAAATAGATGATGGCTTAATTGATTTATGTATTGTAAGAAAGATATCACGACTAAAACTTGTAAATTTAATGAAATTGTATAAAGAAGGAAGTCACTTAGAAAGTAAAGAATTGAAAGATTATATTATATATAAAAAATGTAATAGTATAAAGATAAAATCTAAAGAAAACTTTACAATATGCCTTGATGGAGAAATTACAACAAGTAACAAATTAAATGTTTCATTAAAGAATAAGGGAATAAAATTTATAACGCCATATAAAGAAATAGATGAATAAATAAATAATAAAAAGGGGTATAAGTTTGAGGAGTTTTATAGAATTTAAAGATGTTAAAAAGACATATAAGATGGGGGAAGTAACTATAGATGCTTTAAGCGGAGTTTCATTTGAAATTAATAAGGGGGAATTTGTAATAGTAGCTGGAGCTAGTGGCGCTGGGAAAAGTACAATTTTAAATATTTTAGGAGGAATGGATACATCAACTAGCGGTAAAATTATGGTAGATGGAAATCTTGTAAGTAATTATTCAGATAAAGAACTTATAACATATAGGCGTTATGATATTGGTTTTGTATTTCAATTTTATAATTTAGTTCAAAATCTTACTGCGCTAGAAAATGTTGAATTAGCAACGCAAATTTCTAAAGATCCTTTAGATTCATTTGAGATATTAAATGCAGTAGGCTTAGAAGAAAGAAAACTTAATTTTCCAGCACAGCTTTCAGGAGGCGAACAACAACGTGTCGCAATAGCGAGGGCATTAGCTAAAAATCCAAAATTACTTTTATGTGATGAACCAACTGGTGCATTAGATTATACTACTGGAAAAGCAATACTTAAATTACTTCAAGACACATGTAGAAAATATAATATGACTGTAGTAATAATAACACATAATCTTGCAATAACACCAATGGGTGATAAAGTAATTAAAGTTAAAAATGGAGTTATTGAAAGTATTACATTAAACAGAAATCCTCTTCCAGTAGAAAGGATTGAATGGTAATGCCTAAAAATGCTTTTATTAAAGATATATTTAGAGATATAAAAAAGTCTAAGGGAAGATTCATTTCTATATTTGCAATTATAGCTTTAGGAGTTGCTTTTTTTTCCGGAATAAAAATTGCTCCTATAGATATGAAGAAAACAGCGGATAAATATTATGATGATTATAATTTTATGGATTTAACATTATATTCTACATTAGGATTTACAAACGAAGATATTGAGGAAATAAGTAAAGTTAACGGGGTTTTAGATACCTTCCCAACCTATTCCTTAGATGCAATAATAAAAACAGATACTTCTGAAAATGTCCTAAAGGTTATGGGATTACCATTGGAATCAGAAGTTAATGTAAATAAGTATAAGTTAATTGAAGGACGACTTCCTAAAAAATCTAATGAATGTGTTGTAGAAGCTGGAAAACTAGAAAAATTAAATTTATCAGTAGGTAGCAAAATAACTGTTTCATCAGGATCAGATGAATCATTAAGTGATAAATTAGAAAATATTGAATATGAGGTAGTTGGTAAGGTAAGAACACCTTATTATTTATCTTATGAAAAAGGAACTTCAGATATAGGAAGTGGTAAGATTACTAGTTTTATTGTTATTCCACAAGAAAATTTTAAGCTTCCTGCCTACACAGAAGTATATATAACATTAGATGATGCAAAAAAATTAAATTCATATTCGGATGAATATTTTAAAGTTATTGATAAAGTAAAAAACCCATTAGAGGATATTGGATATAAAAGAGCTGATTTAAGATATAGTGAAATTTTAGATGAAGCTAATAAAAAGATAAGTGAAAATAAACTTAAATTAGAAGATGAAAAAAATAAAGGACAAAAAGAACTTGATGATGCTAAAGCTAAGTTAGATAAATCAGAAAAAGAATTAAAAGATGGAGAAAGTGAGTTAATTAAAAAGGAAACTGAGTTTAATCAATCTATTTCTAAAGCAGAAAATGAACTTTACTTGGCCCAATATAAAATAGATGAAGGTAAAGCTGCACTAGAATCAGCCAAAAAGACCTTTGAAACAGAAAAAGTAAAAGCCGAAGAACAACTTGATATTGCAAGAAGTACTCTTTCTAATTTAGAAAACACCAAAATAAATCTTGATAATAGAATTTTAGAAATAGAAACTGCTTTGAAAACACCAAACTTACCAGAGTCGGAAAAAACTAGGTTAAATATTCAATTAGAATCTCTAATAATGGGAAGAAATGAACTAATTAATGGCATTGAATATATTAATAATGAAATTAAAAGTGGAGAAGAAAAATTAAAATTAGCGCAAAATGAAATTATTAGTAAAGAAGAAGAATTAATAAATGGAGAAAAAAAATTAAAAGAAAAAAAACAACAATTTGAAGAATCTAAATCAGACAGTCTTAAACAATTTGAAAATAGTAAATTAGAAATAGAAAATGGTAAGAAAAATTTAGAAAAAGGTAAATTAGAGTATGAGGAAGGCAAAAATAAATTTGCAAGAGAAATAGCGTCAGCAGAAGCAAAGATAGAAAAGGCTGAAAATGACGTGAAGATAATTGATGAACCAAGTTGGTATATTTTAGATAGGAATAGTAACTATTCCTATGTAGATTACAAGAATAATTCTGATAGTATAGATAAATTAGCCAGAATATTTCCTGTTTTCTTTTTCTTAGTTGCAGCGCTAGTATGTTTAACCACTATGACAAGAATGGTAGATGAGCAAAGAATCAATATAGGAACATTAAAGGCACTAGGATATTCAAAGTATCAAATAGTATCTAAATATATTATTTATGCATTTTCGGCAAGCCTTTTAGGAAGTATTCTTGGTTTAGCTATAGGTCTTACTGTATTTCCAATAGTAATTTTTGATGCCTACGGAATTATGTACACTTTACCAAAAGTAGAGTTAGAATTTAATATTTTAATCTCTGTTTCTATAACATTAATATCAGTTTTAGTTACAACTAGTTCATCTTTTCTTGCTTGTTACAAAGAATTACTTGAAACGCCTTCAACGCTTATGAGACCAAAGGCTCCTAAAAATGGAAAGAGAATATTACTAGAAAGAATTGATTTTATTTGGAGAAAATTAAGTTTTATAGGAAAGGTAACTATAAGAAATATATTTAGATATAAGAAGAGATTTTTTATGACTGTTTTTGGTATTGCTGGCTGTACAGCACTTATAGTTACTGGATTTGGAATAAAAGATTCTATAAAAACAATAGTTAATAAACAATTTGGTGATATATTTAAATATACTTTAACTATAAATATAGATAAAAATGCTAGTACTTTAGAGAAAGATGATTTTTATACTTACATTAATAGTTTACCTCAAGTAGACAAATCTCTTATGATACTATTAGAAAATGCTAAATTAAGTACTAAATCTGGAGAAAAAGATTTGAATATTATAGTTCCAGAGTCATTAGGAACATTAGATGATTTTATAAATTTAAAAAACAGAAATTCTAAAGAGAAAATTACATTAACTAATGATGGAATAATTTTATCTGAAAAAGCAGCAAAACAAGCTAAAGTTAAAGTTGGGGATGAAGTAAAAATTAAAATTAATAATAAGGATATTTCACTAAAGGTATCGGGGATATCTGAAAATTATACATTTAATTATGCATATATGTCTCAAAGCTATTACAAAAATATATTTGATGTAGATATTAAATATAATTCAATATTAACTAACACTAAAAATATAGAAGATGAAGACAGCTTTTCTAAGATGATTATGGAAAATTCTATAGTTAGAGGAGTCTCTTTTAATACTAATATAAAAAATAACTTTGATAATACAATTAAGAGCTTAAATTATGTTGTATTAGTTCTTATAGTATCAGCAGGTGCTTTGGCTTTTGTTGTTTTATATAATTTAACTAATGTTAATATAAGTGAAAGAATAAGAGAAATTGCAACTATAAAAGTTTTAGGATTTTATGATAATGAAGTTTCTGCATATATTTATAGGGAAAATATAATATTAACATTAATAGGAATACTTTTTGGAGAATTTCTGGGTATATTCCTTCACAAGTTTATAATGGCAACAGTAGAAATTGATGCTATGATGTTTGGTAGAAGTATAAATTTATTAAGTTTTATAATATCTGCAGTATTAACATTAATATTTTCAATACTAGTTAATATAGTAATGTATTATAAATTAAAAAAAGTTCAAATGGTTGAGTCATTAAAATCAGTTGATTAATAAAAATAAGGTGGGATAAAATATAATCCTGCCTTATTTTTATTATTCTTTAAAACAGAACAAAATAAAATTCTAGGTATATACTATAATGTATATAAATCTTAGGAGAAATTTTTATGTCATATAATGAAATTTATGAAAAAATTGGTTTTAAAAGAGAGATGGAGCGACTAGAAAAGCAAGCTAATCTTGGAGCTTATAAAGAAGTGCGAATGCTTAAATTATTTGGAATTAAAGAAGATAGTGAAATTCTTGAAATTGGAAGTGGACCTGGATTTTTTACTAAAATATTATTAGATAATTTTAGTGAGGCTAAAATAATTTCTTTAGATAATGATGAAAAACTACTTAAGCTTGCACATAACAATCTTAATAAAGATTATGGAGAAAGGGTAACTTTTGTAAAAGATGATATAACCAAAGCTTCATTACCAGACGATTATTTTGATTATATTATTGCAAGATTTGTCTTTCAACATTTAAGTAATCCAATAGCAGCCTTAAAAGAAATCTTTAGACTACTTAAACCAGGAGGACGTGTAATTATTATAGATGTTGATAGTGATTTATGGGGACTAACAAATCCTAAAAATGATTTAATAAAAATGTTAAACGAAAATTTATCTAAAATTCAATCTAACCTTGAAGGGAATAGAAAAATAGGCAGAGCATTAATAACTTTACTCAAAACAATAGGATTTGTAAATTTAGATATTGAGGGTGTAATAAATCATAGTGATATATTAGGAAAAGATAATTTTAGATATAAAATAGATAATAATGCATTAAACAACCCTTCTTTATCAAAAGTATTAAATGAATATAATGATTTTTTTGATTTAAGTTATTCTTCTATAATGATATTAAAATTATTTTTTTATGGCGAGAAACCTTAATATGACTTTAAGGATTAATGGCATTATTCCCATTAAATACTCCTTTAATATTATGATATAACAGTAGTATAATTAATTAATGATAATATGTATTCTTAGGAGGGGAATGGCCTTGTACACTGAAAATTTATTACAGCTAGATTGTGGATATATAGGTAATTATATTACAAAATTTGATGAAGATAAAATATCTTCAAGTTTTTACTTAAAAGAAAGTAATGAACATTTAAATTATATTTTAGATAAGGGAATCCTTGAAATGAAAGCAACTACAATTACAGTTGGTGGACAACCCGTGATTATATTGCTTTTTAAATTTGCAGGAAATGATAAGTTTATCTATGGACGTATATATAATAAATCAATTGATTCAGACAAAGAACATCTTCAAATGTTAATGTTTCAAAGTAATTTACCTATATGTTTTATGAATTCTGAAAACAAAGTTACTACAACTATACTAGTTGAAAATGATTTTAAAAATCCAATTAAGGAATATATTTTAAGAAAAAGAATTAAATATAGCCCTTCCTATGATTTTGAGATGAATAAGTATAAATTAAAAGATTTATGGATGGAGGCATAAGGAGAAGTGGCAAAAGCCACTTCTTTTTGTTATAATTAAAGATAGTGTATAAATTGCTAAGCAGTTTATACCCATTATTAATTAAGGTGAGAATTATGATTAAACAAGTTTTATTAGAAAAATTTAATAAAGATACCTTTGGTAAAAATGATTTAGGTGGTAAAAGAATTTTAGAAAATGATTTGATTTCAAATTTTGATATAAAGCATGATGAAGAGTTAATTTATATAAATTCTAAAATAATATCTGAAAATTATTTTAGTGAATATATCAATAAATTAGAAATAGATATAAATACTAAAAATATAATATCTACCTTTTGTACATGTGATGATTTTGAAAGAAATGAACTTCGTAAAAATAATTATTGCTGTAAGCATTTATTTGCAAGTTTTTACAAGTTTTTAAATGAATTAGATGATAATGAAGAACTTAAATCTAAATTTAATAAATCTATTTTAAGTAAGAATATATTTAAAAATCAAAAAGATAATATACTAGATTTACTTCTAGAAGAAGACAATAAAGAAGAAATAAAAATAGAAGTTTATATAAATAAACAAGGTATAAAAAATAAATTAGCAGCGGAATTTAAAATAGGCTTGAAGGGATTATCTTCAAACAAATTATATGTTGTTAAAGATATAAATCAGCTTTTAACTTCCTACTACAATAAAATACCAGTTAAATATGGTAAGGACTTCAGCTTTGATCCAAGATATCAAAGGTTAAGTATAAAGGAAAAGAAAATAATAGATTTTCTTGAAAAGGTAAAAGATATCGAATCAACTTCATCTGGATTTATGAAAAGACAAGATAAATATATAGATGGAAAAATGTTGATAATTCCGGATTTCTTAATAAGAGAATTTTTTAATATAATTTCAAAAAATAGAGTTTATTTAAATGAAGGCTTTTTCTATAAGCCAGTAGAAACTGAAATTATTTTTGATAAACCTAATATTAAAATTTCTTTAAAGGGGTTAGAGAAAGAATATATATTAAGTTTAGAGGATGGAATTCCTGAGAAAATTGATAAAAAGGGTACAGTATTTTTATATGCAAGCAGTATTTATCTACCAAGTTTTGAGTATTGTTATGATATATCTTCATATTTAAATATATTTAATAATACAAAATCCATTTCAATAGATAAGAATCAAGAAATAAGAATTTTATATAAACTATTACCTAAGCTCTACACGCTGTCTGATTATATAAGTATTAATAAATCTATAAAAAATAAAATTGTAAAAGAAAATGTTGAGTTTAGATTCTATTTTGATAAAGTAAATAAAGATATAACATTAACCTTAAAGGTTAAATATGGAGAACATGAATTTAATATTTTTCATGAGTACACAAATAAAATTATTTATAGAGATCTAAATAAAGAAGGAGAAGTAATATCATTTTTAAGATCTCTTGGATTTGAAGCTTCAGGAGATAAACTTTATTTATTACTTGGAGATGATTACTTATTTAAATTTTTTAAATATGATATAGATAAACTTCAAGATATAGGAGAAGTTTTTTATTCACAAAACTTTAAAATAATAAAAAATATTAATAATAAAAATATTATAGGCCAAATTAAAAGCGGTAAATTTGATTATTTTGAATTAAAATTTAAAATTGATGATATACCAGAAACTGAAGTTAAAGATATAATATTAGCTCTTCGAAACAATCTTAAATATTTCAAGCTTAAAAATGGCGAGTTCTTAGATTTAGAAGAAATAGAATTAAAGAATTTTATAAAATTATTAGATGTACTATCCTTAGAAAATGAAATAGATGGTGATAGTATATTGTTTAGTAAAAATAAAGGATTATATCTAGATAGTTTTATTAAAGATAATAATATTAGATATATAAAGGGGAAAAAAGAATTATCGCAGATTCAAAAGAAGATAAAAGATATAAATAAGTTAACATTTAAAGAGCCCCTGCAATTATCTGCTGAACTTAGACCTTATCAAAAAGAAGGTTATAATTGGCTTAAAACTATGGATTATCTGGGCTTTGGTGGAATTTTAGGTGATGAGATGGGACTTGGGAAAACAATTCAAGCAATAACTTTTATATTATCAAGTTTGCCATCAAAAACATTAATTGTCGCACCAACATCATTAATTTATAATTGGAGCAGTGAGATAGAAAAATTTGCTCCAACTATTAGGTATGCTGTTGTAAATGGATCTAAAGATGAAAGATGTAATATAATAAATACTATTGAAAAATACGATGTTATAATTACTACTTATAATTTAGTTAAAAGAGATTTAGAAGAGTACGAAAAGATTCAATTTGATTATTGTTTTATAGATGAAGCACAATATATAAAAAATAGTACTTCTCAAAATTCATTAGCTGTAAAGAAAATAAAATCATATAGAAAATTTGCATTAACAGGAACACCTTTAGAAAACTCACTAATGGAATTATGGTCAATTTTTGATTTTATAATGCCTGGATATTTATTTGATGAAAAAAGGTTTAGTGTAAGATACCATAAGAAGTTAAATGAATCAGAAGAAGTTTTAGAAGAATTAAATAAACTTATTAAACCTTTTATTTTAAGAAGATATAAAAAGGATGTAATAAAAGAATTACCTCTTAAAATAGAAAAAAAACTAGTTGTTTCAATGTCTGAAGAGCAAGAAAAGGTGTACTCTATTTATGCAGATCATGCTAAGAGCTTAATTGAAAAAAAAGTTAAAGATGATGATTTAAAAACAAGTAAAATAGAAATTTTGTCATACATAACTAAACTTAGGCAATTATGTCTTGATCCTTCAGTGTTAATAAATGACTATATTGGAACTAGTGGCAAAGTAGAAGCATTAATTGAAATTCTTCAACAAGGTATAGAAGAAGGCCATAAAATATTAGTATTTTCACAATTTACTTCAGTCTTAAAGAATATTACAAATAAATTGAAAACAGAAAATATTTTATATAGTTATTTAGATGGATCTATACCTTCTGAAAAAAGGTTAGAACTTGTAAATGAATTTAATGAAGGAAAGAATTCTGTATTTTTAATAAGCTTAAAAGCAGGAGGAACTGGACTTAATTTAACATCAGCAGATATAGTAATACATTTTGATCCTTGGTGGAATCCCGCTGTTGAAGATCAAGCTACAGATAGAGCTCATAGATTTGGTCAAACTAATATAGTAGAAGTGATTAAGCTTATAGCTAAAAATTCAATTGAAGAAAAAATAGTAAATCTTCAAGACGAAAAAAGAAAACTAATTGAGAAGATACTTAACAATGAAAATGATATATCAAGCATAAATACACTAAGCGAAGAAGATATACTTGGGTTATTTTCAATTGGAAATTAATATTATATAATTATAATATTAAATTAACATTGATATTTCGTTAGAAAGGGTGAACTTAATGAGTGTTTTAAACTCTTACTTTTAAAATTATATAATTTAAGGAGAAAGAGTATGATAAAAAAATTAAATATAAATAATTTAGAAGAAGTAATGGAAATTTGGTTAGAAACAAATATAGATTCTCATGATTTTATAGAGAAAAAATATTGGATCCAAAATTATGATTTGGTTAAGGAGTTACTTAAAGAAGCTGATGTTTATATATTTGAGGAAAATAATATTATCAAAGGCTTTGTAGGTATAGTTGAAAATAATTATATAGGTGGAATTTTTGTAAAAAAGAATTACCAAAGAGAAGGAATAGGAAAAAAGCTAATAGATTTTTGTAAAAATAAATATTCTTATTTAACTTTGCATGTATTTAAAAAAAATCACAAGGCAATAAATTTCTATAATAAAAATGATTTTATGATTTTAGATGAACTTATTAATGAGGATACAAAGGAATCAGAATATTTAATGACTTTTAGAAAGAAATAATTTAAGATTAAAATACCACAGTTTTATCTTTGAAATTGTGGTATTTATATATGTATGTAATAATGGACTTATTAAATAGAATATTTCTTTTTTGATTGAATTGATATTAATTTTCTTTTTATATCAACCTTTTAAAGATATTATTAAAGGGAATAGTGAATTAAAATTTGAGCTAACTTTAAATTTAAATATATTTGTATATTTAGTAGCTATTATTATTTTTCTGTTTATACATGAACTTATTCATGCTATATATGTACCAAATATGCTAAAATCAAATAAGACATATTGGGGATTCAATGGTATTAAGTATTTTTGGAATATTAAATGGATTTATTTGTTTATTATGTTTATTGAATGCAGGTGGATCTTGTGTTGATTTATTAAATATTATTTTAATTAGTTTTCAGGTTCCTAATGGTGGTTATGTCATTAGCAATGGTCATAATACATACTATAAACATTAATATTAAAAAGCAGTCTTCAATTATAAAATTGGAGGCTGCTTTTAGTTGTAGATAATTTTATTAGTTCACGAATATTGAATTCTGGTTATTAGCTATTACTTGATACATACTACTCACTTGTTACTTATTCCAAATTTATAGTATAATAGTAATAAAATCTTTTGTTTATAAAGATTTTAAGTTTATGTTTGCGAGGTATTAAAAATATGTTAACTCCAATGATGAGACAATATTTTGAAATAAAAGAGAATTATAAAGATTGTATATTATTTTTTAGATTAGGTGACTTTTATGAAATGTTCTTTGATGATGCTAAAATAGCTTCTAGAGAATTAGAACTTGTTTTAACAGGAAGAGATTGTGGTCTTGAGGAAAGAGCTCCAATGTGTGGGATTCCGTTTCATGCAGCCCCTTCTTATATTGCAAGACTTGTTAATAAAGGATATAAAGTAGCTATCGGAGAACAAGTTGAAGATGTTTCAGTTGCTAAAGGTATAGTAAAAAGGGATGTTATTAAAGTTATAACTCCTGGTACATATATAGAAAACAGCGAAGATAGTGAATATAAGAATACATATTTAATGTGTATAGTTGAAAATGGTGGTTATTACGGGTTAGCCTCTTCTGATATATCTACTGGCGAATTTAAAGTAACGAGTACTGCCGCAATAAAGGCAAGTTTATTAGATGAAATAACTAAGATATCTCCAAAAGAAATAATTGTAGATATTAATATAAGTGATGAATTATTATCAGAAATTACTTCTATTACTTCAGCGCTAATTACTAAGAGAGATTTAAGTAAGAGCATTTGTACAGATGAAGAACTTATTAAACAATTTTCTGAAGTATGTATAACTAGCTTAAATGATTTATCTAAGACTGTATCTAAAGCTTTATTAAAATATATATATGATACTCAGAAGATGACTTTAACTAATATAAATCTTTTAGAATATTATGACATAATTAATTATATGACTATAGATGGTAACTCAAGAAGAAACTTAGAACTTACTGAAAGCTTAAAAGAGAAATCTAAAAAAGGAAGCTTAATTTGGGTATTAGACAAAACTTCTACTTCTATGGGAGGAAGATCAATAAGAAAATGGATTGAAGAGCCTCTTATAATAAAATCTGAAATTGAAAAGAGATTAGAAGGTGTAGAGGAGCTATATAATAATGCTTACTTCAATGAAGATTTAAGAAGTTTACTTAAAGAAATTTATGATATAGAAAGAATTGTAGGGAAAATTTCTAATAAGAATGCTAATGCTAAGGACTTAATTTCACTAAAATGTTCATTAGAAAAGTTACCAGGTATAAAAAAACATTTAGCGGATTCTACTTCAAACATATTAAAGGAATGGTATAAAGATTTAGATGAACTTACTGATATAAAAGAATTGTTATCTAATTCAATTTTAAATGATCCATCTATTGCCTTAAAAGAAGGTAACATAATTAAAGATGGATATAATGCAGAAGTAGATGATTTAAGAACAGCTAAACTTCATGGTAAGGAATGGATTGCAGCTTTAGAAAATAGAGAAAGAGAATTTACTGGAATTAGGTCATTAAAGGTTGGGTATAATAAAGTATTCGGATATTATATAGAAATATCAAGAGCTAATTATGATGCAATTCCTGAAGGTAGATATATAAGAAAACAAACACTAGCAAATGCTGAAAGATTTATAACTCAGGAATTAAAGGAAATGGAAGATAAAATCTTAGGTGCTGAGGAAAAGTTAGTATCCTTAGAATATAACTTATTTATAGAAATACGAGAAGCTATAGAAAAAGAAATTGCTAGACTTAAACAAAGTGCTAGAATTATTGGTAACTTAGATGCTTTATCTACTTTAGCTTTAATAGCAGTAGAAAATGATTATGTTAAACCTAGAATAAATGAAGATGGAATTATAGAAATAAATGAAGGAAGACACCCTGTTGTAGAAAAAGTTATTGGAAAAGGTGAATTTGTTTCTAATGATACTACATTAAATCCAAATGATAATAGACTTTTACTTATTACTGGCCCTAATATGGCAGGAAAGTCTACATATATGAGGCAAGTGGCACTTATAACCCTTATGGCTCAAATAGGATCTTTTGTACCAGCTAAATCCGCTAATATTTCTATATGTGATAAGATATTTACAAGAATAGGTGCTTCTGATGACTTAGCAGGGGGGAAATCTACCTTCATGGTTGAGATGTGGGAAGTATCAAATATTCTAAAAAATGCCACATCTAAAAGCTTAGTATTACTAGATGAGGTTGGAAGAGGAACATCAACCTATGATGGGCTTAGTATAGCTTGGTCTGTAATAGAATATATATCTAAAAATAATAAACTTAAGTGCAAAACACTTTTTGCAACCCATTATCATGAATTAACTAAACTTGAAGGTGTTATAGATGGGGTTAAAAACTATTCAGTTGCAGTAAGTGAAGTTAATGACACTATAATATTCTTAAGGAAGATTGTAGAAGGTGGAGCAGATCAATCTTATGGTATAGAAGTTGCAAAACTTGCAGGATTACCAAAACAAGTTATTGATAGAGCAAAAGAAATACTTTCTTCGCTAGAAGGTACATCAAATAGTAATTCATTAGATATTACTTCAATAAAGGAAGTTGCAACTGATAAACTTGAAACAATTAAAGTAAATAATGGTGATAATATTAAAGAAGATAAAGTATATTTAGATAATAATTCAATAGATAACATTCAAGAAGGTTCTAATGATGTGGATATAGAAAAAAAATATACAAATAATACAATATTAGAAGATACTACTATTGTGAAGAAGGATTCTAAAAAGAAAAAGAATTCTAAAGATGAAATAAACGATTATCAGATAGATTTTACAATGATAGAAAAAGAAAATTTAATTAATTCACTTGCAGATATAGACGTTATGTCTTTAACCCCTATGGATGCAATGAACACCTTATACAAGTTAACACTTGAAGCAAAAAGGGTAAAGTAATTATAAAATGGGAAAATTAGTGAGGTGATTATATGAAAAGAATAAATCTATTAGATGAACATACTTCTAATAAAATAGCAGCTGGTGAAGTGGTTGAACGCCCTTCTTCAGTTGTAAAAGAATTAGTAGAAAATTCAATAGATGCAGAAGCAAAAAATATCACCATCGAAATAGAAGAAGGAGGTATTTCTTTAATAAGAATTATAGATGATGGTAATGGAATACATAGAGATGATATTAAAAAAGCTTTTATGCCTCATGCAACCTCTAAGATTCAAAATGTAGAGGATATATATTCTATTATGACCTTAGGCTTTAGAGGGGAAGCTTTAGCTTCTATAGCATCTATATCAAAAGTATTATTAAGAAGTAAAATAGATAACGATGATTTTGGTTCAGAGATTTCAATAGAAGGCGGTGAAATACTTTCTTCAAGTGAAACAGGAACCAATAAAGGAACTATAATAGAAGTTAGAGATTTATTTTATAATGTACCTGCTAGAAGAAAGTTTTTAAAATCTACTTCTAGAGAAGGAGCATTAATAAGCGATATAGTATCAAGGATAGCTTTATCTAATCCAGATGTATCTATAAAATTCTATAACAATGCTAAAAAGGTTTTACATACTTATGGCACAGGCAATCTTAAAGATGTTATTAGAACTGTATATGGAAAATCTATAAGTGAAAATCTAATATATTTTGAAAGTGTAGAAGATGCAATTCATTTATATGGATATATAGGTAAAGAAGAAATAGCAAGAGGTTCTAGAAATAATCAAAGTATCTTTGTTAATGGTAGATATATTAAGAATAAAACTATAGTTGCAGCAATAGAAAATGCTTTTAAGTCTTTTGCAACAGTAAATAAATTCCCTTTCTTTGTTTTATTCCTTGAAGTATATCCTGAGTTTATAGATGTTAATATACATCCAACTAAGGCTGAAATTAAGTTTAAGGAAGATAGAGGAATCTTTAAAAAGGTATTTGATGCAGTTCATAAAGCATTTAAAAGTGAAGTCTTCAATGATTTCTACATTCCAGAAGAAGAAAAAGATCAAAAAGATAACATTCCAACAGAAGTAGTTGAAGAAATATCTTTTAATATGAATTTAAATAATACTTATTCAAATAACTTGCCTTTATCGCAATATGATGATAATAGTAATAAGGCTAAAGAAAATGAAATAAATAATTTACCAGGAGTTTCTTATGAGGATTTAAGAAGAGAAGAAGAGCTCTATAATAATCTTAAGAACCTAAAAGAATTTGGTAAAATAGATATTAAAGCACATAACAATAATAATAGTATAAATAATAATAATGGTATTGATTATAAATCTGTAAAATCTAATTCAAATACTGTAATTTGTGAAGATAAAAAAGAACTCACCAAAAATAAAATAAATAAAGAACAAGCAAATAGTGAAAATATAATAAGTAACAAAGAAAATTTAAATAATATAGAAAATAGAAATGCTAAGTTCCCTAATTTAAGAATAATAGGACAGTTTAATAAGACCTATATATTAGCTGAATATGATGAGGTGCTATATATGATAGATCAACATGCTGCTCACGAAAAGATTCTTTTTGAAAAGTACTTAAAGGGTATAGAAGAGGGGGATATAGTAGTACAACAACTACTAGTACCTACTTTAATAGACTTAACTATAGATGATTTTTGTTATTATGAGGAGAATTCAGAAGTATTTACTATAGCAGGATTTTCTATTGAAAACTTTGGTGGAAATACTATAGCAATTAAGGAAGTTCCTTATTTTTTAGGCAAACTAGATCCTAAGAATTTATTTATTAATATCTTAGATAATATAAAGTCATTAGGTAGCGGAAAGACAACAGAAGTAAAGTATAATAGAATCGCAACCCTTGCATGTAAAGCTGCTGTTAAAGCTAATGATTCTTTAAATCAAATTGAAATGGAAAAGCTTATAAATGATTTAAAGTATATAGATGATCCATTCCATTGTCCTCATGGTAGGCCAGTAATAATCAAATTTACAAACTATGAATTAGATAAAAAGTTTAGACGAATAGTATAAAAGGAGTAACAATGAAAGAAAAAATTTTAGTTATAGCAGGACCAACAGCTGTTGGGAAAACAGATTTATCTATAAAACTAGCTAAAGAATTAAATGGTGAGATAATTTCAACAGATTCAATGCAAATATATAAATACATGGATATAGGCTCTGCTAAAATTACTAAAGAAGAAATGTGTGGAGTTCCTCATCATATGATAGATGTAATAACTCCTAGCACTCCATTTTCAGTTGCTGAATATAAAGAAATGGCGCAAAAATGTATAGATGATATTTTATATAGGGGAAAGATTCCAATATTAACTGGTGGTACAGGATTATATATAAATGCATTAACTTGTAATATGAACTTTACAGAAGCAGAAAATGATTTAGAATATAGAAATGAATTAGAAAAACTTGCAGAAGAGCATGGTAATGAATATATCCATAATATGCTTAAAGAAATAGATCCTATAAGTTATAAAGAAATTCATTATAATAACAGGAAAAGGGTAATAAGAGCTCTAGAAGTGTATAAATTAACAAATAAACCTTTTAGTTCTTTTAATGCAGGTGAAGAGTTTTTTAATGGGAAATATGATGTGAGCTATTATGTGCTTAACATGAATAGAGAAAAACTTTATAGTAGGATAAATTTAAGAGTTGATATAATGATGGATAAAGGTTTACTTGAAGAATGTATAAACTTAAAGGAAATGGGGTATAATTCATCTGTACAGTCAATGCAAGGAATAGGGTACAAAGAGATTTTTTATTACTTAGAAAACAAAATATCCTTACATGAGGCAATTGATATGATTAAACAAGGGTCAAGAAATTATGCGAAAAGGCAATTAACTTGGTTTAGAAGAGACCCTAGAGCTATTTTTTTAGATAAGGATATACTTAGTGAAGATGATATATTTAAAAGAATAGTTGGTGATTTTCTACCATAAATTGTATAATAGTAGTATAAGAATTATGCGGAGGTGAATATGGTGAATAAGCAACCAAATAACTTACAAGATATATTTTTAAATGGAGCACGAAAGAATAAGATTTCAGTAATTATATACTTAACTAATGGATTTCAACTAAAAGGATATGTAAAAGGTTTTGATAGTTTTACTGTAGTACTTGATAGTGATGATAAGCAAATGTTAGTTTATAAACATGCAATAACAACTATAACACCAGCAAAACCAATTTTATTTAATAATGATGAGGAGTAGGCAATTTGCCTGCTTTTTATTTTGTGCTGACTATATTTATCTAGCATTATAATTTTTACTTTATTTGAAGGTTAACCTTTTATTAAACATATATACTATGAAATTATAATAAAATATGATAATATTTTATTTATGTGATATAATAGCTTATTTAATTTACTTAGAAGGGAGAGATTACATATTATCAAATAATATGTAATAATAACGGTATGCTAAGAGAAACAGAAGAATTAATGATGAAGAAATTTAACTTTAAATCTAAAACATTTGAGCTATATAAAATGGCTTTAAAAGATGTGGAAGAAGTTTTTGAATCTTATGATGAAATAAGGGAATACAACCAATTAAAGGTACTAAAGGCCTTTCAAGATGAAAGAATAAGTGAATCTCACTTTACAAACTCATCTGGATATGGATATGATGATATAGGAAGAGATTCATTAGATAAAGTTTATGCTAGAGTATTTAATACTGAAAGTGCGCTAGTTAGACCTCATTTTGTTAATGGAACACATGCTATAGGATGTGCATTAATGGGAAATTTAAGGACAGGAGATACAATGGTATGTATTTCAGGGGCTCCTTATGATACATTGCATAATATAATAGGTATAAGTGGTAAAGAAAATATAGGATCCCTTAGAGAATATGGTGTTAACTATAAACAAGTTGACTTAAAGGATGGCAAATTTGATTTAGATAAAATAAAGGAAACACTAACTTCTGATAAAACTATAAAACTTGTACATATTCAAAGAAGTACTGGCTATGGATGGAGAAATTCCTTCTTAATTAAGGAACTTGGTGAAGTTATTAATTTTGTAAAAAGCATAAGAGAAGATGTTGTAGTTTTTGTTGATAACTGTTATGGTGAGTTTATTGATGTTATAGAACCTACTGATGTTGGAGCTGATTTAATTGCTGGCTCACTTATAAAAAATATAGGTGGAGGAATTGCACCAACTGGTGGATATATAGCTGGTAAAAAGGAATATGTAGAGCAAGCTAGTTTTAGATTAACAACACCAGGAATAGGAGGAGAGTGCGGCTCAACCTTTGGAGTTATGAGACAATTTTATCAAGGCCTATTCTTGGCTCCACATATAGCTATGGAAGCTGTAAAAGGTGCTGTATTTTGTTCAAGAATAATGGAACTTGCTGGGTTTGATATTTTGCCTAAGTACAATGAAAAGAGAAGTGATATTATTCAAGCTATTAAGTTTGGAGATAAAGAAAAGCTTATACAATTTTGTAAGGGTATTCAAAAAGGCTCTCCTATAGACTCTTTTGTTGAATGTGAACCTTGGGCTATGCCAGGATATACTGATGAGGTTATAATGGCTGCAGGAGCATTTATTCAAGGTTCTTCAATTGAATTATCAGCAGATGCACCTATTAGAGAGCCGTATATAGCTTATTTGCAAGGTGGTCTTACTTTTGATCATGCTAAAATAGGTATATTAATTTCTTTAAATAATATAATTTAAAATAGATTTATATTTAACAAAAACACTAGCTATTTATCTAGCTAGTGTTTTTGTTATTCATTACCATCATCTATATTAAAAATCATCTCTTTAATATATTCTGCATCCTTAAATTCTTTTTCATCTTGTTTTTTATTAAGACTTTCTTTTATTTTATTTTTTTCTATATTCTCTAATAACTGATAGCAAAATTCATCTTTATAAACATTATTATTATCTTCATTTAAGTCTAGACTAATTTCATTTAAATTAATATTAGAATCGATATATTCAGAAGGAGTCATTATCAAACTTCCTTTTATAGAATTATCAAATACTAGTAATATAAAAAATATCAAATCTTGCACAGATATTATTGCAGAACTAGAAGCAATAGCATATAATAAAATATCAAATTCTAATGTATAGCTTGCTATTGTTGGAATTAATGCAAAAACTAAGAAAGGTAATATCAAAGAAATTAATATCCTTTCTTTTGGCACAGGTTTTTTGGATGATATTGATATACTCATATTAAAAGGATATAATTCTAATTTAATAATATCTTTATTAAAGGCTTTTGGTAATAATAATGCTTTAAATAATGCATATGGCAATTCTATAAAAATATATAAGCCTATTAATAGAAATAGAAATTTAATTCCTATCTTTATAAAATTATCTCCAACAAAAAATAAACTGTATCCTAACCCAAAAGCATATATAGAAGCCACAACAACTTTAATAAATAAGATTATATTAAAAAAGTCTTTTTTTATAATATATCCTTCCGTGTATTGATCTAGTAAATAATTACTTATAGTATCATCTTTTTTTAAAATAGATATTTTCAAATTAGCACCTCCTAAAATGCTCACTAAAAAATAAGAGTCATACAATATTGTATGACTCTTATTTTCTAATATGCTCTAAACAAACCAACTAATTTACCTAAAATACTGCAGTCTTCAACAATAATAGGCGATAAGCTATCATTTTCAGGTTGAAGTCTTATATGATCTTTTTCCTTATAAAATGTTTTTATAGTTGCTTCATTTTCTATTAAGGCTACAACTATATCTCCATTTTTAGCAGTTTGAGATTTTTCTATAATAGCATAATCCCCATCATGTATTCCTGCATTGATCATACTATTTCCTGTTACCCTTAACATAAATAACTCTTCATTATGTTTTATATAATCAATTGGAATAGGGAAGGTATCTTCTATATTTTCTATAGCTAATATAGGTGTTCCGGCAGTTACCTTTCCTATTAAAGGAATATTCAGCATTTCTTTTTTTGAATTAGAAGTTTCCATAATTTCTAATGCTCTAGGTTTAGTGGGATCCCTTTTTATAAAACCTTTTTTTTCTAATCGCTTTAAATGTCCATGAACAGTTGATGTGGATCTTAAATTAACAGCATCGCAGATTTCTCTTACTGAAGGCGGGTAACCTTTGTTTTCTGTATATATTTTTAAGAACTCATAAATTTCTAGTTGTTTATCTTTTATTTCGTTCATAATTACACCTCGCTTTATTATTAACATTATATCATAAGATAATATTAATATCAAACTAACGTTCTCGAAACTAACGTTCTTTAAATAACTAAATTTGATTATTTTAAATAACTTTGATATAATCATATTCAATTGAATTTATAGGTGTAGGTGATAAGTAATGGATTTAAAAAAATATTCAGAAGAAGATTACTGCGATATATATCCTAATAGAATCTGTGACAATTGTGGAGATTGTTTAAAAGAAGAAGGGATAGATGTAAGAGCAATAAAGATAGAAGATATTGCTAAAACTGTTGAAGAAAATGAATTCTTAGAAAATGAATATAAAAAAATGCTAGAATCTTTAAAAGAAGAGCATTTATCAGATGTTAAAATTGAAGAAGTAGGAGAGTATGATTTAGAAAATGAGTCAAGTGATTATGTTGATGCTTTTGATCATATTGAATACATAGATGATCTAGACATATTTGGTGAAGATTCATTAGAAGATTCTACAGAAGAAATTTTCCCAGGAGTTAGAAAACTAAAAGGGAAGTACTAATAAATTATAAAAAGGTTAAGAGGAAGCTTTTAACCTTTTTATAATTTTGACAATGGATTTGACTTTACTGCATCTCTTAAAGTCTCATCATCTATATGAGTATAGATTTGTGTAGTAGATATATTTTCATGTCCTAAAATACTTTGTAAACTTCGTATATCAACATTACCATGCTTATACATTAATGTAGCAGCTGTATGTCTTAATTTATGAGGTGTATATTTTTCATTACTTAACCCTGAATTTAAAATATGTTTTTTAACTAACAATTCAACAGTTCTTTTATTAATAGGTTTAAATCGGGAGGAGAGTAGTAGGTATTCCTTGTCTTCAACTGTGCATTTAGAAGCATCTCGAACAGCTAAGTAATTATTTATTGCTTTTAAGCAAGCTTCATTTAAGTAAACAGTTCTTTCTTTATTTCCTTTCCCAATTATAGTTAAAGTATCACCTTTAATTTTATCTAGTTTGATGCTACATAGTTCAGATAATCGCATTCCGCAATTTAAGAATAAAGTTAAAATACAATAATCTCTATAAAAATTTTTGTTATCTTTATCTAATGAACTTAATAAGTTTATGCTTTCGTCTAGTGTTAAATAAACTGGATGTCTTTTATTTATTTTGGGTGACTCTAGTTCTAAAGTAGGGTTATCATCTATAATTTTTGCTTTTCCTTGAAGGAATTTAAAATAAGATTTAAGAGCGGCAACTTTTCTAGCTCTTGCATAATTTCCGTTTTCTCTTTGTTTTTCCGTAAAAGATAAAAAGGCATATAAGTCAGTTAATTTAATTTTTCTAATAAATGAATTATCTATATCTCTAATATTTATTTCAGAAAATTCCAAAGAATCATCAGTGATTAGTCCTTTATATACTTTTAAAAATCTAAAGAATAAAGTTAGATCTATTTCATAACCTTTAATTGTATTAAGAGATTTTCCTTTAATTGTTTCTAAGTAGTTTAAAAAGTCGATAACGGATTCTGGTAAATTTTTAATTTGAACTTGCTCAATACCGTACTTACTTTGTATTGAAGTTGAGTTTGAATTCAAATTTTCGACAGAATTCAATTCTAAATTCAATTTAGAATTCTTTTTATTAATCTTTTTAGCTTTTTTTATACTACGATTTATTCCAAGTTCTTTAAGCCAAATTTGAACATTCCTAATTCCTGTATCATAAATTTCCGAAAGCTGAGAAGTTGATAATTTATGTATTTCAGTAAGTTTAAATAGATCTTCAATTATATATTCGTAGCCGCGTTCCACACCTAAATCGTAATAATTAGAATAAACTGAATGAAGTTTTTTCTTATCTTTATTTGATAACTCTACGTTCAAAAGATTTTTTATATCCTCAGTATAAGTAAAATCTTTATATTTATATGTTTTCGTTCGCAATGTAGACATTTTTTAACCTCCAAAATCTCTGTAAAGCCTTGATTTTATTATATCATAGCATTTTATAACTTGCAATAAGACGAAATGCAATAAATGTATATTTAGCGAAATTATTTTTGAGCTTTTTGAGCTAATTTTAATGAAATTTTATGGTTTTTTATACTATTATATGATTTATTTCTATATAGAAATTATAAATTTCAAATAACTACATTAATTTTAAATATAATAGTATATATGTTTTAAATTGTATTTATATAAATTATTATTAAACTTTATATTTTTTTATAAGTTATTTTGCTATACATGGATTTTGCATAATTATATTCACAATTTTATTCACGGCATGTTATCAATTGTCATTTTAATAATTCAACTTTAAAAGTTATTAAAATTAAAGCTTATATAACATATTAAAAGTTATGTAAATCTATTTAGTCTTAAACAATGCATTTGCATTGTTTAAGACTAAATAATTAAATCATTATATTGAATATTATTAAATTTATCTATAATTATATTAGAATTCTTGATTTCTCTAGATTCAAGAATGTATTTCCAAATATATTTATTATATCCACTAATTATCACTACGTTATCTTTGTAGGATATTGAAAATTTTGATGATAAGTCTTTTAAATTCCAAAGCTTTATTTTAGGCATTTCAAATCCTGAATTTATCCATTTCTCACTAATGAATTTAAGATTATTAAAACTTATATCTTCTGATTTGTTGTATATGAACATTATTGATTTAGGTATTGCTTCAGGTTTTAAATTCTTTTTTATACTAGTAAATAGTAATAAATCTAAAGCAGAATTTAAATCCATATTATAATTTATATTATTTTTTGACATGCTCTTTATACTACCTATATAATCAGTGCTAGTTAATTTATTAAATTTAGGATTATTTTTAAAAGACATATAGTAGTTTTTAAAGCTGTTCAAATTTAATTTATTGTATAAAAGGATTGTCGAAATTAGTATATCAAAATATCTATTTTTATTTTGAATTAACTCTCCTTCAATTCCATTAATAATTAAAGTATCTTCAAAAGTATTTAAGTCTTTTATATTCTTATCAATTAGATATTCTAAATTCTTAAGATACATATCTTCTATACTGTTTATGCCAGGATTATTTAATGTTTCTCTAATAATAGAAATTATATTCTCAAGAGATTTAAATATAAAAGCTTTTTTAGGATTTTCCAATTTGAATTTTTCATAATCAGCTTTATCATTCTTTAAAAAGGCTTTTTTATATTTCTTTATATTTAATTCTGTAAGATTTTCATAGTTTATTTTCGAATACTCTCTCCTACTTATATTCGTTTCTACTATATCAATTTTTCTTCTTAAGCTAGATAATAACCTTCTGTATTCTTTAGGTGAATATCCAAGTAATCTTCTGGTCTTATTACCAAAGCTTCTTGATTCCTTTGAGGAAGTATTTTCTGATTTCAACCATTTGCCTAAGGTTGATGGTTTATTAGAATTGATATCAATTTGTATTTGATTTCTAAACAAATCTATAACAGCATCTTCAACCTTTGTATTAAATAAAGAATATAAATCATCCCATCTCCCATACTTAGGAATTAATGTTAAATTATTTTCTATATACTTTGGATGCTCATTTCCTAAGTAATTTAAAAGAACCCTAAATACCCTTCTCTCCCCTAGTCCATTTACCTTATCCCTAATAAAGAATAATAATTTTATGCTATAAGATGTTCCAGAATAAAATATTCTTCTGAAATTTTCTATTATTTCCTCCTCTGTAGCATTTCTAAAGTAAACTATATTATCTATAAATTTTTCAACTTCATTTACATTAAGTGATTCACTTTCCTCTATATCTATTTCCGAGACTTTATATAATTCTTCTCTTAATTTACTTAATATTCCTGACATTTTATCCTCCTAAAAAGTATTACAAGACACGTTTTTTATTATTATAAATGAAATTATAATATTGCTGTAAGTGTCTTTTCAAGATACATGTATTATTAAGCTGTTAGTATCTTTTCATTATATAATATTGTAAACATTTAACCTTTAGAACAAAATATAATAAAAAAGTGCTATTAATGCACTTTCCCACTTTCTATAATCTTACTTATTAAGTTCTTTACTATTAGCTCTGATTTAGAGCTGCCCTTTTTAAAATATCTAATTTGTGTATAATCAATATTATTTAGGCTTAAATCTACTATATCAATCCTTTCTCCTTCATATATAACGGGTTCTTTCTTTCCTTTTAAAAATATAGATACTTTCATATTTTCTCCTTATATTGTATAAATTTAAACTTAAATCAAGTTGATTCATAATATTAATAAAACTTAAAATGAAAAAAATATAGTGTTAAGTAGTTTAATACAATAACACTATATTTATAATATCATAATTATTAGTTATTTAAAAATATTAAATGGTTTGCCAATAGGTAAAAATACTTTACCAAAGTGCTTATTTAGAACAGCTGCACCACTTCCATAAAATGAAAAAATTGCAATTCCAAGTTCTGAGTACGCTGCTAAACTATGTGCAAAATGAGGTATAATTCCAAATGAGTTTAACATTAATCCTATAAATAGAAAGTCTATTAAAACAAAAATTATAAATAATACCTTGTGAGTTTCCATTGCACCAATAGTCATAAACAATGTAAATATTAAGTAAGCTAAAAAAGCAAACCCTAATTGTTTTGTATCAGTAGCTGCTGCAAGCTTGTCTCCCAATACACCATTTTGTATAAGCCATGTCATTCCCATAGCATACCAAAAGAAAGCATATGCTCCAAAAGCAGTTGCACCAAATGTATTATTATGTTTAAAATCATTTATACATGCAAATAATTGAGCTGTAGCACCTAAGAAAATAGCCCAAGGTAACACAAGAGATACCCCTTCTGTAAGACCTAATTTTTGAGATGATGCTACTAATGTTATAACAGCTAAACCAAATAATCCTAGAGCTGAAGGATCAGCAACTAAAATCTTTACTTCTTTCGTTTCTTCCATGATTTCCTCCTATGTTGTTGTAATATAAATCAACCCTTAAAAGATTATCAAATATTTATCTTATTGTCAATAAAGTTGTATTTTTAAATATTTTATAACATTTATATGAAACTAATGTTATAATCACTATTAGCACCAATCCATCTACTAATTTTATTATTTCTTCTTAGTAATATAAATTATCTAGTTCATAACTTATGTTGCACTTAAAATTGATTATTTATTTTTGAATTCTTCAATTTTATTAGCAATATCTTCTAGATATTCTAATCTTTCATATTTAAATAAAAGATCTTCTTCTACAGATTCCTTTTCTTTCATAAGCTCATTTAAAGCTCCATAATTTGAAGAGTTTTTTGACATTTTATCTTCTATTTTAGTAAGTTCATTTTCTAAAGATTCTATAGTAGAATAAATTTCTTCAAATTCTTTTTGCTCTTTAAAAGTAAATTTAGGTTTAGATAAAGTATTTTTATTTTCTTTTTGATAAGACTTCTTTTCTTTTATTTCATTTTGAGATTTTTCAGGTTTTATTTCATACTCTTTATGTATTAAGTAATCACTATAATTACCTACATATTGCTTTATTACGCCATTACCTTGATATGAAAAGATTCTATTACATAATCTATCTAAGAAATATCTATCATGAGATACTATAATTACAACGCCTAAGAATTCATCTAGAAAGTCCTCTAATATCTTTAAGGTTTCAATATCTAAATCATTTGTAGGCTCATCTAGAATAAGTACATTTGGTGATTCCATCAATATTCTAAGTAAATGTAATCTTCTTCGCTCCCCTCCTGATAGTTTTTCTATTGGAGTGTATTGCATTGTACCATCGAAGAGAAATCTTTCAGCTAATTGAGAGGCAGTTATATTATATCCATCCTCAGTTGGTATATTTTCTCCACCTTCTTTTATATAATCTATAGCTCTTTGATTTAAGTCCATATGATTATTATCTTGTGAGAAAGCTCCTATACTTACTGTATCTCCAATTTCTATATCACCCTTATCCGGATCTATAGCACCTATCAGCATATTTATTAATGTTGTTTTTCCAACACCATTTTTACCTATTACACCTATTCTATCATTTTTAGAAAAAATATAATTAAAATTCTTAATTAAAACTTTATTATCGAAAGTTTTAGAAATATTATTTATTTCTATAATCTTTTTACCTAATCTTCTTCCTACAAAAGGCATTTCTATATCAGTATTTACTGTAAAATACTCAGTATTTACTAATTCATCAAACCTCTGAAGTCTAGCCTTTTGCTTAGTAGTCCTAGCCTTTGCACCTCTTTTTACCCATTTTAATTCTTTTAAAATAAGTTTTTGTCTTTTTTCTTCCTTTGATGCTTCTATTTGTAGCCTTTCTACTTTTTTCTCTAAAAAGTCGCTATAATTACCATCATATAAATAAAGATTTCCTCTATCAAGTTCTAGTATTTTATTTGTTACTCTATCTAAGAAATATCTATCATGAGTAATCATAATTAAAGCACCTTTTCTTGAATTTAAGTAATCTTCCAGCCATTCTATTGATTCTGAATCGAGGTGGTTAGTAGGTTCATCTAAAACTAGTAATTCACAAGGAGTTATTAGTGAAGATGCCAAAAATACTCTTTTTCTTTGACCACCAGATAATTCTGACATTTTTTTATTAAAATCATTTATTCCAAGTTTAGTTAAGATAGTTTTTGCATCACTTTCTAAATCCCATAAATTCATAGTATCTATTTTACTTTGAATTGCTATCAACTTATCATTAAGGGATGTATCATTATTAATCTTTTCTAGTAATTCCTCATACTCCATTAAAAGCTTCATTTCAGGAGTATCTCCTTTAAATATTTGTTCTAATATAGTAGAATTATCATCATATTTTGTATCTTGAGCTAAATACTCTACCCTTATATTTTTTCCTCTTATTATTTTTCCATCAAAGAATTCATCTCTTCCGGTTAATATTTTAAGTAAAGTTGATTTTCCCGCTCCATTTAATCCTATTAAACCAATTTTATCTCCATCATTTATGTTTAAGGTTATATTGTTTAATAAAACTTTTTCACTATAAGTCTTAGTTATATTTTCTAATGTAATTAAATTCATATTTTTCTCCTTAAATCATTTGTCTATTAGTGTCTAAGTATATTTTAAATAAAAAAGTAAGCTTAGACAACTATAAAAAGTATCTAAGCTTATCTTTTATTGCAAAGCAAGTCTATCTTTATATTTATTTTGTATTAATTTAAATACTGGTACACCTACTACTGTAACAACTACAAATTCTCCAATACCTACTTGAAGCATAGTTAATACTAGTGGAACACCAAGGACATAATTTAACATCCATCCAATTATTACACCATTAAAAATAGTTGGCCATAATGAAGCAATTATTAAACTAAGTTTTTTCGATTTTATATACTTAGCTGTAAGAGATATTGCAGATACACTTAAAAATGTAGCTAAGGTCCCGAAGACAATATCCATAATACCTAGTCCACCTAATATATTTGCTAATAGACATCCTATAGTTAATCCAACTATGTAAAACGGATCTATAAATGCTAACAATACTAAAACTTCTGATAATCTAAATTGTACCGGACCATAGCTTATAGGTGCTAATACTATTGTTAGTGCTGCGTAAATTGCAGCAACTAATGCTGCTTTAACTAATTTTTTTGTTATGTTTTCTTTCAATATAATCTCCTCCAAAATTTCACTTAGAATTTTATCAAAATAAAAAGGTGCCTTAAATAGACACCTCAAAAATATAAAAATACGAAATAAAATTACAAGTATAATATATGTAAAAATAAAATAGAGAGCTCATATAAATGAACCCTCTAGAAATAAAATCACACTTAATACAAATTGCAATTAATTACCGTAGTTTTATTTATAGACAGGAGGTTTCCGAACTGTCTTATTTGATTTTCTTTAATATTATATTTTATAACTTACATAAAGTCAATATATTTTATATTTCATTTAAGTAATTAGCTAATTTAGATAATTCTTTTGTTTTATTTAACCACCAATTTCTTGTCCAAATTCTATATAAGTTAATATTCTTATCTTTTAATGATTTAGATAAATATATATCTTTTAGTAAAATGTAATTTTCTTTTTCTATTATTTCTCCATCAAGAATTACTGCTGTAATTATATTAGAATTAGAATCTTTGATTAGTAAATTTATATTAAACTCATCTACATATGAGTTTCTTTCTATTAGATAGCCTAACTTTTCTAGGTACTTTTGTATTTCAGTTAATATATTATTTTCACTATTAGATATTATTAATTTTCTAGTTTCAGATACTAAAATATTTTTATAATCTTTAAAATTTATATTACTATCAATAGAATTTTTAGAAAAGATTATTATATCATTACTTAAAGTATTAATATAATTTAGTTTCTCATTATCAATTTTATTAACATCTTCAATGATAATTATTTTATCAAATATAAGATTTTTATTGTTTAAATTTGTTAGTGTATTAGTATCTAAATTAGATATTATACAAGGAAATAAGCTTTTAAATATTTCTTCATCAGATAAATCTGCTTTATTAATATCATTACTAGATATTTTTAAATTTTCTCTTAATATATTATCCCACGTAGAATTAATTGCAGGTAATAGTAAATTACTTCTATTTACTACATCACCACAAATCTCAATTATTATTTCATCAAAATTTTCATATTTATTTAAAATCTCAGTATTTTTTAATTCTTGATCTTCTATTTCTAAATATAATTTTAATTTAGGAATATTTATAAGAATATTAGTAATATTATTTTTATCTTCTATATTATCATAACAATAGTTTAATATTTCAATTTCTATAGGATTTAAAGATTCAATTTCCTTTTTTATATCTTTAATTCCATAGCATAGATTAATTATTTTCTTATATAAAACTAAAATCTCTTTTAAATCTTCACCTTTAATAAGCTTATTAAATAACTCATTATAAGCTTCCTTTTTTAAAATGTCCTTTAAAAATTTTAATTTATTAAGATGAAAATTTAAATTCTCAAGATTAATTAAATATTCATTTTTTATTTGATTTTCAAAATTAACAAAATTAGTAAGGTTGTTTTCTTGATCTATTAGGTTCTTTTTATTCTTAAATAAACCAAAGAATTTATTTTTCTTTTTTTGAGTAAGCAAATGATAATTATATTTAAAGTTTACTATATTAACTAAATTATTTATATCGTTATACTTCATATCAGGATTAATAGAAAATGTTTCTATAAAATCCGAAGTATATTGAGATTCAATAAAAGAAATTTTAAACTCAGCATCTTTTACTAACTCATCTATTTTACTAATTATTAAATCTAATTCATTATAATTAATTTTATCTTTTAGAATTTTTATCATATTATTGTTAGTAAATCTTCTATATCTTATATACCTTTTTATTACATCAGAGTTTATAAGTTTATTTACAGTACTATAAATTTCACTATAGCTATATTTTTCAAGGGGCTTCTTTATTCTAAAAATCTTATAATACTTAAAAAGATAGTCATATTTGCTTAAACACTTATTAGTTATAGTATATTTGTCTAATATAGATAGTGATTTCTCACTTTGATCAGTAAAAAAGCTTAATATAGATCTTATAAGATTGACATTTTTATCAATATTTCTTGATAGTAAATTTACTTTACTTATAAGTGTTTTGCCTGTCAACTGTGGTAAACTTAATATTTGTTCTTTTACACAAGCATCAATATCAATATTTTCTTTAAATTGAATAACTCTACTTCCTAAAGATGTTATAATTTCACTTTCTTTAATTTCATTAATATAAGTGTTTGATAAAACTAATATTTGTTTTTTATTAAACAAAAAATCAGATAAAAGATAGTTAAATATATCCAATAAACATTCATAACTATGCTCAGTAATTATTAAATTTTCATATTCATATGAATATTTCAAAATCAATTCAGATATATAGCTAAAATTATATAAGTCTAAAACATTTTTTTCTTTATCAAAATCATTTACCATATATTAAATTTCGTTGCTAATCTAAAGCAACTCCTCCCCATTTAATTTAAAGTTAATAGTTTTAATACAATATATTCATAAAAATTAAAAATTATAATAAGTTTTAATTTATAATTTTACTTTATTGTCTATAATAACTAATAGCTTAAAATTAAGGAGTTGATCTTTTGAAGAAAATTTATAAATACATAGTAACACTTTTTGCAACATCTTTTGTAACTATTATAATTATTGTGTTTCACTTCAAAGGTGCACTTATATTGACATATGATATTATTAAAGAATTAAAAAATTCAGATAAGAGTATTGCTACACTAGGTGAATTAACAGACTATTATGCATCTACATCTATGGATGTAATGAATTTGAAGTATAAGGAAAGTACCTCTAACGAAGTATTTTTAGACATATATAAACCTACTAAAACAAATGAATCCTCACCTGTTATTATATATGTCCATGGAGGAAGTTGGATATATGGAGATAATGGAATACCTATAGGCTTGGACCCTATAGTAAATGCATTCAATAAAAGGGGGTTTACTATAATAAGTTTATCTTATCAACTATTAAAAGAAGATACTCCTATATCTAATCCAATAAGTGATGTAAAAGATGCAATAAGGTGGGTTTATAAAAATAAAGAAGAATATAATTTTAATACTAATGAAATTGGATTGCTTGGAATATCTTCAGGAGCTCATTTATCTTTACTTGCGGCTTATTCAGAAGACGATGATTTTATAGGAGATGAAGATCTAGCAAAGTATCCTTCAAATGTTAAATATGTTATTGATGTTTTTGGTCCAACCGAGTTATCTACTTTAGATTTTTCATTAGTAGAAGATACTTATAAAGAAGGTATTGAAAAGTTAAAAGAAACCCCCTTTTTTAAGGAAGCTTATAGTCCTATTAATTATGTAAATGAAAACTCTCCAAGTACTTTAATAATACATAGTAAAAATGATGAATTAGTGCCTTATAAAAATTCATTAGATTTATACTCTAAACTTCAACAATTAAAAATAAGTTCTAAGTTACTTACCTTAAGTTCTGGAGGGCATAATTTTTACGGTTTTGATAATAAAGAAATTGCAGCATTAATATTTGAAACATTAAAATTTCTTTCTTCTAATACCTCATTATAAAAAAATAAATAACCAGTTAATAAATATTCTGATTTAAATATCAAATATCAAATATCAAATATCAAATATCTATTAACTGGAATTTAACTTTATTTTATATTAAATTATATTCTAAAAAATCATTTATAATCTTAGTAACAATAAAAATATCAAAACTATAAAATATATTTTTTATAGATTATAAGTAACTCCATATTTAGTGTAGTATTCATCTATAGTTTTCTTCATATTATCATCTATATATACTTTGCCATTTATTTCTCTATTATATAAATAAGTTACAATTTCCTTCATTGTAACTATAGAATATGTACTTATACCAAATATCTCTTTTATTTCTTCTTGAGCAGATTTTTCAGATTTCCCTTTTTCCATTCTATCTACTGATATAATAAGTCCTCGTATATCTACATTTCCTTGTGCTTTTAAAATTGGTACCGTTTCATGTATAGATGTACCAGCAGTCATAACATCCTCAACTATTACAATCCTCGTATCATCTTTAATAGAGCCTCCTAAAAGTATTCCACCTTCACCATGATCTTTAATTTCTTTTCTGTTTGAACAATAATTTACATTGATATTATATAATTCATTTAAAGAAATTGCTGTGGTTACTGTTAACGGAATCCCTTTATATGCAGGTCCAAATAATACATCTAAATCTTCCTTAAAATGTTCATATATAGTCTTAGCATAAAATTCTCCTAATTTTTTTAATTGTATTCCTGTAGTGTAATTACCTGTATTTATAAAAAATGGAGTTTTTCTACCACTTTTAGTTAAAAAATCTCCAAATTTCAATACATTACTTTCAATCATAAATTCAATAAATTCTTCCTTATATCTTTCCATATTACCAATTCCTTTCTAATAAACAAATATTAAATATAAAAAATTTAATATTATACGTATAAGTTATTTATAATTTTATCATTATTTTATATAAAATACTAATGTTTTGAAAGAAAAAAGCATTAAATAAAAATTTAATGCTTTTCTCCTTTAAATTGTGAATATCAAATTTTATCCTCTAGCTTCTTTATTTAATTCATATAATCTTTGTCTTTCTGGTAATGTAAGTTCAGTAGCACCTTCTCTTTTTTCAATAAGCTTTTGTAATTCTTGAAATTTTGCATCACCTAATTTAAGTTTTATTATTTCTGCTTTCATATTTTTTAGTTCATTTTTTTCAGAAATATTTAATGTCTCACCATTATTAATTTTTTCTCTTAGAATATTTAGTTTTTCTTTTTGTGATGCATCTAGATAGCCTTCATTTTTTGGAGTCCAAAAGTCATCAAATTTGTCTTTATTTAAGGCAATACTTATATTATTTGAAACTCTAAAAGCATTGCCTTTATTTTTTACATCATCAGCTTGTACGATATTAAATTTCGAAAAGTTTATTAGGGTCGCTGCTAAAATAAAAAATGTAGATAATTTTTTAATCATCTTTTGTACCTCCTTTTTTAGATATTCACATTATTAGTATGTGAATAATTTTAAATTTTAAATAAAGAAATTTTTACTATAATAAACTAATTTTAAAATTATGAATATTATTAATTGTAAATACTAAAATAAGCAAGCAAAGACAATTAGTCTTTTAGTTGTAAATACTTATCTACAGACAATGCAGCTTCTAATCCTTCTCTAATTGCCCATACAACTAAAGATTGCCCTCTCCTAGCATCACCACATACAAATATTTTTTCTTTATTAGTTATAAAATTTTTATATTCTGCTTTAATATTACCTCTATTATCTAAATCTACACCAAAACTATTACTTATATATTCTTCAGTTCCTAAAAAGCCCATTGCCAGTAATACTACATCTACTTCAAGTATTTCTTCACTATTAGGTATTTCTCTAAATGACACTCTACTATTTTCATCTTTAATCCATTCAACTTTTACAGTAATAGCAGACTTTACATTACCTTCTTCATCACCAATAAATTCTTTTACACTAGTACAATATCTTCTAGGCTCATATCCTAATACTTCTATTGCTTCTTCTTGTCCATAATCTACCTTTAATGTTCTACTCCATTGTGGCCATGGATTATTAGAAAGTCTTTCCTTTGGAAGAGGATTAGTTATTTCTAATTGAATTACAGATTTACACCCTTGTCTAATAGATGTTGCTACACAGTCAGTACCAGTATCTCCGCCACCGATTATTAATACATTTTTATCTTTACATGAAATAAAGTTACTACTTTTATTACCATTATCTAATAATTGTCTTGTATTTTCTTTTAAATAGTTTACTGCAAATTCTATTCCCTTTAAATTTCTGCCTCTAACATTTAGATCTCTAGGTTTTGTAGCTCCAGTTGCTAAAACAATAGCTTCATAATCTTCTAATACTTTTTCCTTTAATTCATTATCTTTGCATATATCAGATTTAGTGAAAAATTTAATTCCCTCTTCTTCCATTAAATTAACTCTTCTGTTTACTACATCTTTATCTAGCTTCATATTAGGAATTCCATACATTAAAAGTCCACCAATTCTGTCTTCTCTTTCATATACCTCTACAGAATATCCAAGCTTATTTAAAAGATAACTGCTTGCAAGTCCAGCTGGTCCAGAACCTATTACTGCAACCTTCTTGTTATTTCTATATTTTGGGGGAGTTGCTACAATTTTTTTATCATTAAAAGCTTTCTCTATTATATATCTTTCATTTTCCTTTATGCTTACAGCAGGAGAATTAATTGATACTGTACAGGCTGATTCACAAGGAGCTGGACAGACTCTACCTGTGAATTCTGGAAAAGGATTTGTTTTTAAAAGTCTTTTTAAGGCTAAGTCCCAATTTTCTCTATATATTAAATCATTAAACTCTGGTATTAAATTATTTAATGGACATCCTGATGCCATTCCATTTATAAGAATACCTGATTGGCAAAATGGCACACCACAATCCATACATCTTGCACCTTGTTTTACTTGTTCATCTTCTGAAAGTAAATTGTGAAACTCCTTATAATGAGTTATTCTTTCTTTAGTAGGAGTATTTATTCCTACTTTTCTTTCAAATTCTAAAAATCCAGTTGGTTTTCCCATTATATAGCACTCCTTTCATAAAATGCTGCAAGTAAAGCATCTTCATTGTTTAAACCTTCAGCCTTCTTTTTATCAATTAAAGTAATTATTTTTTTATAATCATTTGGAACTACTTTAACAAAATGTTTACTTTCATTAGTCCAATTATCTAATAATATTCTTCCAAGGTCAGATTCTGTAGTTTCAACATGTTCTTCTATTAAAGCTTTAAGATTTTCTAAATCATTAGAATCTAAATTCTCTATTTTAACCATTTCTTTATTTAAATTATTGTTAAATTGCTCTCTTTTATTGTATACATAAGCAATTCCACCACTCATACCAGCTGCAAAGTTTATTCCACATTCACCAAGTAAAACTACAACTCCACCTGTCATATATTCACAACCATGTGCTCCAACACCTTCAACAACAGCTGTTGCTCCAGAATTTCTAACACAGAATCTTTCTCCAGCAATACCATTTATAAAGACTTTTCCAGATGTAGCACCATATAATGCTACGTTACCAATTATTATATTTTCTTCAGGTTTTATGTCACAATCCTTAGGATTCTTAACTATTATTTTACCTCCAGATAATCCCTTACCTAAATAATCATTACAATCTCCAGTAACCTTTATTGTAACCCCTTTAGGTACGAAGGCTCCTATACTTTGTCCACCAGCACCAGTACAGTTTAATATTATTGAATCATCATTTAAAGTATTGTATCCATATTTTCTAGTTATTTCAGAACCAAGTAGTGTTCCAAGTGTTCTATCAGTATTCATTATATCTATATCCATATTTATAGGCGTTTTTCCATCAAAATTCTTATTAACCATAGGAATTAATAAGTCTTTATCTAGAGTGTTAATGCTTGGTGAGCTATAATTTTTATTAAACTTATTTGCTATAAAGAATCTTTTATCTTGAATAAAAACTGATGATAAATTAATTTTGCTACGTTTAAAGCCTTTAATATTTTCTTTTTGTTTTAATCTATCAAAACGTCCTACCATTTCTTCAACAGTTCTAAATCCTAATTTAGCCATGTATTCTCTTAATTCTTCTGCAATAAAATACATAAAGTTAATTACATATTCAGGTTTACCACTAAATCTTTTTCTTAGTTCCTTATTTTGAGTTGCTATTCCAACAGGGCAAGTATCTAAATTACAAACTCTCATCATAGCACATCCTAAGGATATAAGAGGAGCTGTTGCAAATCCAAATTCTTCAGCTCCAAGTAGTGCTGCTATTGCTACATCTCTACCTGTCATAAGCTTACCATCTGTTTCTAATCTAACTCTATCTCTTAAACCATTTAAAATTAATGTTTGATGAGTTTCTGCAAGTCCAAGTTCCCATGGTAATCCAGCATTCTGAATTGACGTCTTAGGAGAAGCTCCTGTACCACCATCATGTCCTGAAATTAAAATTAAAGAAGCTCCAGCCTTTGCGACACCAGTTGCTACTGTTCCTACTCCTGCTTCTGAAACAAGCTTTACTGAAACATCAGCTTTATGATTAGCCTGTTTTAAATCGTATATAAGTTGAGCTAAATCTTCTATTGAATATATATCATGATGTGGTGGTGGAGATATAAGTCCAACTCCTGTAGTTGCACCTCTTGTTTTAGCTATCCAAGGATATACTTTATTACCTGGTAATTGTCCACCTTCACCTGGTTTTGCCCCTTGAGCCATCTTTATTTGTAGTTCATCTGCATTAACTAAATATTCAGATGTAACTCCGAATCTACCAGAAGCAATTTGTTTTATTGAGGATCTTCTTAAATCTCCATTTTCATCAGCCACAAATCTATTGCTATCTTCTCCACCTTCACCAGTGTTAGATCTACCACCGATTCTGTTCATAGCTATAGCTAAAGCTTCATGAGCTTCTTTAGAAATTGAACCATATGACATAGCTCCTGTTTTAAATCTTTTTACAATAGATTCAACTGGTTCAACCTCATTTAATGGTATTGGATTATTTAAGAATTTAAAATCCATTAAACTTCTTAAAGTTATAAAACTTTCATCGTTATTTAGTAAATTTGAATATTCTTTAAAAAGGCTATAGCTCCCTGTTTTCGTAGCTTCTTGTAATTTATGAATTGTCAATGGATTATACAAATGTTCTTCTTTTCCAGATCTTAATTTATCTTTTCCTATTGAATCTAAAGTGAATTCAAAGTTTATACTGCTCTTTTTAAATGCATTATTATGTCTAATTAATACCTCTTCTTGTATTTCTTTTAAGGAAATACCACCTATTCTACTAACTGTATTTGTAAAGTATTTATTAATAACTTCATTATTTATACCTACAGCTTCAAGTATTTGAGCTCCTCTATATGATTGAATCGTTGATATACCCATTTTTGAAATTATTTTTACTAGTCCCTTTAGTACAGACTTATTATATTTTTTTATAGCTACATCGTAATCTTCATTTAACAAGCTATCTTCTTTTAATTGCTTTATACATTCATAAGCTAAGTATGGATTTATAGCAGATGCTCCAAAGGATATAAGTGTTGCAAAATGATGAACTTCTCTAGGTTCAGCACTTTCAATTATTATATCTATTTTGCTTCTAAGTCCCCTTCTAATAAGATAATGATGAACTGAAGAAAGAGCCAATAATGAAGGTATAGGTATTAACTTATTATTTACTCCTCTGTCTGTTAAAATTAAAATATTATAATCTTCATTACATGCTTTTTCAACTTCTATTGATAAGTTTTTAAGAGCCTTTTCTAAATCATATTCTCCATTTTCTCTGCCATATAAAATACTTATTGTTTTAGTTTTAAAGTTTTCACTATCTATATTCTTTATCTTTGATAAATCCTCATTTGATAGAATTGGTGAAGCTAGCTTTATTTGCTTACAGTTATTTTCTGAATCCTCTAATATATTTCCTTGTGATCCTACATAAACTGTAGTTGATGTAATAATTTCCTCTCTTATTGCATCTATAGGCGGATTTGTTACCTGAGCAAATAATTGCTTAAAGTAATTAAATAGTAATTGTGGTGTATCTGATAAAACAGCAAGTGGTGTATCAACTCCCATTGAAGATAATGGTTCTTGTCCAGTTTCACTCATTGGAAGAATTGTATTTTTCAAATCATCATAACTATAACCAAATGCTTTCATCATTATATTTCTTTCATTATCAGAGATGTTTATAGTATCATCTGAAGATGTTTTTATTTTATCTAAGGTTAAAATGTTATTTTCTATCCATTTTAAATAAGGTAATCTTGAGTAATATTTTTCTTTTAATTCAGAATCATCTATAAATTTCTTGTTTTTAGTATCAACTAAAAGTATTTTTCCTGGAGTTAATCTTCCTTTAGATACTATTTCTTCATTTTTGATATCAAGAGCACCAACTTCAGATGATAATATTAAATTATTATCTTTAGTTACATAATATCTAGCAGGTCTTAATCCATTTCTATCTAGGGTTGCTCCCATCACATCTCCATCAGTAAATACTATAGCTGCTGGTCCATCCCATGGTTCCATTAAAGTTGCATTATATTCAAAAAATGCTCTTTCAGCATTAGATATAGATTTATTTTTATCCCATGGCTCAGGAACAAGCATCATTATTGCTTCTTCAATATTTCTTCCATTCATAATTAAAAATTCTAGTGTATTATCTAATATTGCAGAGTCTGATCCTTCAGTATTTATTATAGGTAATACTTTTTTAAAATTTTCACCAAATACCTTTGATTTTAAATTACCTTCTCTTGCAAATAAACTATTTATGTTACCTCTAAGAGTGTTAATTTCACCATTATGAATTATATATCTATTAGGATGAGCTCTTTTCCAACTAGGAACAGTATTCGTACTATATCTTGAATGCACCATTGCTATTGAAGACTCTACTTTTGCATTTGTTAAATCTTTATAAAAGTTTTTAAGTTGTCCTGATAGAAGTAATCCTTTATAAACAATTGTTTTACATGAAAGTGATGAAATATAAGCATTCTCAGTAACTAGCTCTTTTTCGAATCTTCTTCTTAATATATATAATCTTCTTTCAAATTCTTTAAAGTCTTTAATTTCAGAAGGCCTCTCAATTATAACCTGCTTAAAACATGGCATTGATGAAATAGCAAAACTTCCTAATTCTGCTGGATTTATTGGAACCCCTCTCCAAGCTAAAATCTTAAGTCCTTCTTCTACACATAGTTTTTCAAAAATTCTTATACAATTTTCTCTATCAAACTCATCTATTGGTAAAAAGAACATTCCGACTGCATATTCTTCTTCTTTTGGTAATATAACACCTAATCTCTGGAGTTCTTCTTTAAAAAATCTGTGAGGTATTTGGAATAGTATACCTGATCCATCCCCAGTCTTCCCATCTGCTCCTGTTCCACCCCTATGTTCTAAATTAATTAAAATATTTAACGCATCTTCTACAGCCTTATGAGTTTTTTTTCCGTCAATATTTACAACTGCGCCTATTCCGCATGCATCATGTTCAAATGAACTTCTATATAGTCCTATATCTTTATGCATTTTTATCCTCCTTTCAATATTTTCTTATAGACAAATAGAGTTTTATACTAATCCTATTAATTTAATTAAATAGATTAGTATAAAACTTAGTTATTTATCTGATAAAATTTTGTTTGAAAAATCGACCATTTTTAAGCCTAGATCCATGCTACATTTTTGGATATATCGAAATGCTTCATTTTCAGTTAATCCTTTTTGTTGCATAAGTAAACCTTTTGCTTTTTCAATGACTTTTCTTTCTTTAATTTTTGTTTCTAGTACATCTACCTTTTCTTTTAGTTTTCTTACTTTTCGCTCACTTTGATAAATCATATCTAATGAATTTATTAATATAGAATTATTTATGGGACTAGATATACAAAATATATCTGTTTCTTCTTGAACAAAAGACTTATATGGCTCATTTACTACTGCAAGAAAACTACACATTTCTCCAATATTATTATATATATCTATTAAATTCATATCCTTAAATTTGTAACCACTAATAACTATAGAAGGTGATAGTTGTCTTATAGCACGTATAAGTTCATTTCCATAAGTGCATACAGTTAAAACATTATAGCCACTTCCCATTAAAACAGCTTTGATTTTTTGTCCTATGTCTTCATTATTTAGTGCAACTATAACATCTATTGCCATTTACATTGCTCCCTTACAAGTAAAAATTAATATTGTTTTAAATAGTTATCTAGCTCCCACATATGAACTTTACTTCTATAATCATCCCATTCAACTTTTTTTGCTTTTATATAATTGTTGAAAGTATGCTCACCTAGTGTTTTCTTTACTAATTCACTCTCTTCCATATATTTAATAGCTTCTTCTAAGCTGCCTGGTAAGTTATCAATACTTTCTAATTCCCTTTCTTCTGCTGTCATTTTAAATATATTTTTTTCTATTCTTGCAGGTGGAACTAAGTTATTCTTAATACCATCAAGTCCAGCGGCTAAAAGACATGCTAGAACTAAGTAAGGATTTGCACTTGGATCTGGACATCTAAGTTCAATTCTAGTACCATTTCCTCTTGAAGCAGGAACCCTTATTAAAGGACTTCTGTTTTTTGCAGACCAAGCTATATAAACTGGAGCTTCATATCCTGGAACTAGTCTCTTATATGAATTAACTAGTGGATTAGTTATTGCTGATATCCCCTTAATATTCTTAATTAAACCAGCTATGAAACTATAAGCTGTTTTACTTAATCCTAATTCATTATTTTCATCCACAAAAGCATTTTTCCCATCTTTGTTTAATGACATATTTATATGCATTCCTGAACCATTTATACCAAAGAAAGGCTTAGGCATAAATGTAGCATGTAACCCATGTCTTTGAGCTATTGATTTAACAACCAACTTAAATGTCATTATATTGTCGGCAGTTGTTAAAGCATTTTCATACTTAAAATCTATTTCATTTTGTCCAGCTGCAACTTCATGATGTGAAGCTTCTATTTCAAAGCCCATATCTTCTAAAACTAAGCTAATATCTCTTCTAACATTTTCTCCAGCATCTAAAGGACTTAAATCAAAGTATCCTGCATCATCTTGAGTTTTTAGTTTAGGATTTCCATACTCATCCGTATCTAATAAGAAAAACTCACATTCAGGTCCAACATTCATTGAATATCCTAAAGCCTCTGCTTCTTTCAAAACATTTTTTAAAACATTTCTTGGATCTCCTTCAAATGGTGTTCCATCAGGTCTATATACATCACATATTAAACGTGCAACTTTACCTTGTTGCGGTCTCCATGGAAAAATTACAAAGCTATCTAAGTTTGGTCTTAAATACATATCTGATTCTTCTATTCTAACAAAGCCAGATATAGATGAACCGTCAAACATTATTTGATTATCTAAAGCTTTTTCTAATTGTCTATCTGTTATTGCAACATTTTTTAATGCTCCAAAAATATCAGTAAATTGTAATCTAATAAATTTAACCCCATTTTCTTCTACTAATTTTTTAATATCTTCTCTTGAATATTTTGGCATAAAGTACTCCCCCTTAAATTTTTTATAAAAAAAGGCGAACAATAGAAAGCTTTCTATTGAACGCCGTTGTTCAAGTTATTTTTTACCATTATATTATTATTTTATTTATTTTGCAACTATTTTTTTAAAATTTTTTTTAATAAACTTCATTATTTCTATATATTTTATATTATTTGTTTAGAATATCTATTATAATCGTAAAATAAACTAAGAAAGTTTATTAACAAATCTTTTTATTCTCTTTACTGCTTCAATCAAATCTTCGGTAGAAGAAGCGTAACATGCTCTTATATATCCTTCTCCACATTCGCCAAAAGCATTACCTGGAACCGCTAGAACCTTCTCTTCCATTAATAATTTCTCACAAAATTCATCTGAACTCATTCTTGTTGATTTTATGCAAGGAAAGACATATAATGCCCCCATTGGCTCAAAACAATCTAATCCCATTTCTCTAAACCCTTCAACAAGGATACGTCTTCTTCTATTATATTCTCTAGACATTTCTTTAACACTATCATCACCATTTTTCAGCGCTTCTATAGCTGCATATTGAGCAGTTGTTGGTGAACACATTATTGCATACTGATGTATCTTTTTTAAGGCCTCTATTAATATTTTATTTCCACAAACATAGCCTAATCTCCAACCAGTCATTGCATAAGCCTTAGAAAATCCATTTATAACTAATGTTTTATCTCTTACTTCACTAAAACTAGCAATTGAAAAGTGATCTTTATCATAAGATAATTCAGCATAAATTTCATCAGATAAAATTATTATTTCTCTATCTTTTAACACATCAACTATATCTTTTAACTCGTCTTTTGTCATAATAGCTCCAGTTGGATTATTAGGAAATGGAATTATTACAACTTTTGTTTTAGGGGTTATAGCTTCTTCTAAAAGTTTAGCTGTTAATTTAAACTCATCCTCAGCTCTTAAATTAATTATTTTAGGTGTAGCGCCACAAAATGTTGCACATCCTTTATATGCAACAAAACTAGGCTCTGGAATTATAACCTCATCTCCAGGTCCTACAAGGGCTCTTAATGCTAAATCTATTCCTTCACTTCCACCAACAGTTACTAATATTTCGCTAGATGAATCATAGTTTAGGTTAAACCTTCTATTTAAATATTTTGATATTTCTTCTCTTAATTCAATAAAACCAGCATTAGAGGAGTAATGAGTTTGTCCTTTTTCTAATGAATAAATACCTGCTTCTATAACATTCCATGGAGTAACAAAATCAGGTTCTCCAACACCTAAGGATATAACATCATCCATTTCATTGATTAAATCAAAATATTTTCTTATACCTGATGGCGGCATATTCCTAACATTGTCTAATATCATATCTTCTAAAATCATATAAAAATAGCCTCCCTATCTTCAGTTTTTCTTTCCTTAAATATAGTTCCATGATCTTTATATTTCTTTAGTACAAAGTGTGTAGCAGTACCTGTTACATATTCTTGAACTGCAAGCTTTTCAGACACAAATAAAGCTACCTCTTTCATTGTTTTCCCTTCTACAATTACAGTTAAATCAAATCCACCTGAAGACATTAAATAACATGCTTTAACTTGCTTAAATTTATATATTCTTTCTGCAACTTTATCAAATCCAGCACCTCTTTGAGGGGTTATCTTAACTTCTATTAAGGCTGTAACTGTTTCCTTACCTGTATTTTCCCAATTGATAAGAGCCGTATATCCTGCTATTATGCTTTTTTCTTCATAGTCCCTTATGGCTTCTCTTACTTCCTCTATTGTTTTTCCTGTCATTAATGCAATTTCTTCATCACTGTACCTACTGTTTTTTTCTAATACTTCTAAGATCTCATCCATTTTAAATACCTCCATATAAAAAAATAAGTCCTTCATCCACACAAAGGGACGAAGGACACTGTTTCGCGGTACCACCCTAATAAGTAAAATTTAATTTACTCACTCAGCTTGAATATATACAATATTCAATTCTCTATAACATGAGAAAACGTCAATATCTAATTAAGAATTTACATTCTTATTTTTCAATACGAGATTCAAAGGCTGCTTCATTTAACATATCATACTAATTTTCCACCTAAATATAGCTCTCTTTAATGCTTAGTTAAAATACTCTTCCTTATCATTATCTTTTAAATATTCTATTTTTTATTATTATAATAACAAAGTAACAAAACTTCAATAGGTTTTTTATATAAAAAGTAAATTATTTTTATTATTATCTGATTCTTAAATTTTTGTTTCCTTCATCATTTGAAAAAATAAGAGAAAACAAAATACTAAACAGTAAAATAACTAGTATTAATAATATTGAAATTGATACAGAAATTTCAATATTAAAATATAAAATTAGGAGCTTTAAACCTGTAAACATTAGTATTAATGCTACTCCATATTTCATAAATTTGAACATTCCATTTAATCTATTAAGTATATAATACATACTCCTTAAACAAATAATAGCAAATATATTTGAAGTATATACTATAAGCGGATTTTGAGTTATAGAAAAAATTGCAGGAATAGAATCTAAAGCAAACAATACGTCTGAACTTTCTATTATTATTAAAATTATAAACAATGGTGTAGCATAAAGCCGTTTATTTATTTTTACAAAGAATTTATGCCCTTCTAATTTATCATGAATAGGTATAACCTTTTGGAAAACTCTAATAATCGGATTTTTACTAAAATCAATATTATTATCGCTATGAAACATCATTTTAGCACCACTAAATATTAATATAATTCCAAATATATATATTATAAAATGGAATTTATTTATAATTTCTATACCTAATATTATAAATATAAGTCTTAATACCATTGCTCCTAATATTCCATATTTTAAAACTCGTTGTTGAAACTCTAATGGTATTTTAAAAGTCGAAAATACCATTAGGAACAAAAATAAATTATCTAAGCTAAGAGACATTTCAATTATATATCCACCTAAAAATTCAACAGCTGGTTTTAGTCCAAATGAGAGATATATGTATATATTAAATATTATAGCTAGTCCTATCCAAAATATTAAATTAAAAAAAGATTTTTTTACCCTCATATAAATACACTTCCTAAAAGATTATTCTTGGTATTATATGAAAATTAAATTTAATTTATTTCAATATAGATAAAAAAGTCGTCAAAGCGAGCTTACCGAACCGTCGATTTTTTTGTTCATGTGCATTTCCAAAGTTTGCCTGAAGAAAATCTCGTCCGTTCACTTTATTCTATTTTTTTACTCTATAGGAATAGCTTTAACAACTTATATCCCATAAATGACTTATCTAAAGATTTTAGGATATAATTTCCTATAGAGTAAAAAAGGAGCTACCATATGATAGCACCTAAATATAATTATTATACTTCACCAATAAGAGAAAACGGTTGAGCTCTTACTATCTTAACATTTACTAAGTCTCCAGCTTTTATATTCTCTCCAACAAAATTAACTAATTTTCCATTTCTTGTTCTTCCAGTTAATTTAGTTTCATCATTCTTACTCGGACCTTCTACTAATACTTCTACAACTTTTCCTTCATATACCTTATTACTTCTTATAACACCATCATTTACAGCTTTAATAAGTCTATCAAATCTATGGTGTTTATCAGCATCAGGAACTTGATTCAACATCATATCAGCAGGCGTATTGTTTCTTCTTGAATATATGAAAGTAAATGCAGAATCATATCCAACTCTTTCCACTAAATCTAAGGTTTCTAAGAAATCTTCTTCAGTTTCTCCTGGGAAACCAACTATAATATCTGTTGTTAATGATACATCTGGAATTTCCTTCTTTATCATATCTACTAACTCTAAATAGTATTTTTTAGTATAATGTCTGTTCATCTTCTTAAGTATTTTATCAGATCCACTTTGAACAGGAAGATGAATTTGTTCACATAACTTATCACATTCCTTTATTGCTAAAATAACATCCTTATTTAAATCTTTTGGATGAGATGTCATAAATCTTACTCTTTCTATACCATCAACTTCATTTATTTTTCTTAGAAGCTTAGCAAAATCTATATTTTCCTCTAATTCTTTTCCATAAGAGTTAACATTTTGCCCTAAAAGCGTTATTTCCTTATAGCCTTTTCCTACTAAATCCTTTATTTCATTTATAATATCATCTGATTTTCTACTTCTTTCTCTGCCTCTTACATATGGAACTACACAGTATGTACAGAAATTATTACATCCATACATTATAGTAACAAAAGCTTTTACATCACTTTGTCTATCTATCGGTACTCCTTCTACAATATCTGTTTCCTTATTAAATATTTCTTTAACCTGAACTCCTTCTGTTCTAACTATATTTAAGTATTCTGGAAATTTATACGCGTTATGCGTTCCAAATATTATGTTAACATGTGGAAATTTCTTTAAAATTTTATCTGCCATACCTTCTTGTTGCATCATACATCCACATACTGCAATTATTAAATCAGGATTTTTCTTTTTTAAATGTTTTAACTCACCTAAGTTACCAAAAACTTTATTTTCAGCATTTTCTCTTACACAACAAGTATTATATATAATTATTCCTGCTTCTTCCAAAACTTCTGTTTTAGTATATCCAACCCTTTTTAGCATACCAGATAATTTTTCTGAGTCTTCCTCGTTCATCTGACATCCCCAAGTTTCTATATAATATTTCAAATCTCTAACTTCTTCCTTCATAAGTATTCTCCTTGCTATTTTAAAAATATATTTTCCCCATTAACATTATAATAAATATCTAACAAATTTAAAATACTTAAAGCAAAAATTGCTAAATTCCTTTAATTTATTTTTGTATTTAAAAGGACTGCATTTAAGCAGTCCCATATCTAAATTTCATTCCTTAAGTTTTCAAAAGGATATTCTATGAATGACTTCCATTAAATCTAATCTATAAAGTAAGAAAACATATATACATTTTTTATGGTCTTTCCCATACAACAATCTTATAACTTTCTTTAAATCCAATCCATTTATATAAATTGATTGCAGCAGTATTGTTACTATCAACTCTAATGGCTAATTCTTTTATTCCCGATTTTTTAGCATAAAGTATTATATCATTCAAGAGTAATTTTCCTAGTCCAATGCCTCGGAAATCCTCTATTATTCCGAAGTTAACTATTGTGTACATATCTCTATTAAATATTATTTGACCATACCCAATATACAAGTTATTAATCATTCCAAATATACACAAATCTTTTAGAAAATAATCTTGAGTCATGTCACTATATATATCATCTATAGTAAGAGGTCGTCTATTCCATTCACCAAAAATATCATTTTGAATATTACATCTTAATTCTTCGTCCTTACCTATTATTAATTTTCTTGTAGAAAATACTGTGGATGAATTAAAATGATTCTTAAAATAATAATTATTTATAATTTTATTATATATATCATAAATTCTTTCATTATTATTATAATTTTCTATATTCATTTTCATAAGTAAAGTATATCTTTGCTTTTTAAAACCTAACTTATCTAAAATAATATTATTCTCTACAGTATCAACAGCTTCATAAGATAAAATATTACTATTAAAAGAAGATAGTATATTTTCTTTAATTAAGTTTATATATTTACTGTCTATATATAAAGCCCAAACCTTAATAAAGTTATCCATTGGTGTTTCATACCATATATAGCCTATAGAAGTATTATCTAATTTTATTATTCTCATAAATTTTCTATACAAAAACTTAATTAAAAAGTTTTGATTATCATAGCATTTAAAAAAATCCTTATCATAGTTTAGCTTCTTTAAGCTTTTAGAATATAATTCTTTAAATGACTCCATGTTATTTAATGTCAATTTTTCTAACATTATTTATAAACCCCTTTATTCTCTATATAAATTAGTATACTTCCTTAATAATATTTAGGTCAAGATATAATAGCATAATTAATAACACACTTTGCTACAATACCATAAGAGAAAAGTTAATATTTTTTTTAGTAAAATATCCTTATTAAGAGATATACGTATTAAAAGGACACACATATAATTTATATGTGTGCCCTAATATATATATTACTTATTCAGCATCTTTTATGCTAAGAGCAATTTTTTTATTTTCAGAATCTACTGAAAGAATTATTGCTTTTACTTCATCACCAATTTTTAAAACTTCACCTGGATTATTTATTCTTTGGTGAACTATTTTAGAAATATGAACTAATCCATCTACGCCTGGTTCTAGTTCAACAAAAGCACCAAAATCGCTTATTCTTACAACCTTACCTAAGACAGCAGAACCTTCTGGGTATTTTTCTTCAATGTTACTCCATGGTTCTGGAGTTAATGCTTTCATACTAAGAGAAAGTCTATTATTTTCTCTATCAGCTTCAATTACCTTAACATCAACTATTTGCCCTTTCTTTAATGCACTTTCAGCTGACTTTACATGATTCCATGAAATTTGAGATAAATGTATTAATCCATCAACACCATTTACATCAGCAAAAGCACCAAAGTTAGTAAATCTCTTTATTTCTGCCTTAACTACATCACCAACACTTATATTTTCCCAAGCTGCATCTTCTATTACCTTTTTCTCTTCTTCTAATATTACTCTTCTAGACGCAATTATTCTTAAATTTCCTTCAATTGAAAAATCTATTAATCTAACTTCTAGTTCTTTTCCTACTAAATTACTTCTATCATTTGCAAATCTTATATCTACTTGTGAAGCAGGTATAAATACTCTGATACCTTTGTAATTAGCTACCAGTCCTTTTTCCTTAGATTCTTTTATTTTAACAGAAAAAGTTTCTTTATTATCAAATAACTCTTGAAGTTCTTGTAGTGTCTTTTTCTTTTCATATTCTAATCTTGAAAGAACTACGTTTCCATCTTCATTTTTTAACTTTATAACTTTAGCTGTTATTTCATCACCTATTTTTATTGAATCAAGATATGAAGCTAAGTTTTCTTCTGTAGTTAATTCCTTAAACGGAATAACTCCATCTGATTTATATCCAACTAAAGATATAACGACTTCTTCTCTTCCAATAGATAAAACTTCACCTTTGATTTCATCTCCAATTCTAAATCTTCTATCCATTTCTTCCATCAGCTTTAATTGATCTTCCATATTAATCTTTCCCTCCATAATATCAATTACTTCTTTTATTATCCAGTCAGGAGTAGATGCTCCAGCAGTAACCCCAACAACTTTTTCTTTATTTTCTTCTATAAATTCTTTAGTAATTTCTTTAGCATTTTCTATATGAATTGTATTCTGACAATTTGATTTAGCAATTTGGTAAAGCTTAGTTGTATTAGAACTATTTTTTCCTCCAACTACAATCATAGTATCGACAGTCTTTGATAATTCATTAGCACTTTTTTGTCTTACTTCTGTTGCAGAACAAATAGTATTAAATGCTAAAAGTTCTTTTGAATTTGAAGATAAATTGCTTAAAGTATTTTTCCAAGTTTCTTCTTTTTCAGTAGTTTGAGATACAACACATATTTTATTAGGTAACTTTTCTTCAAAATTACCATCTGTTGTTATTATAGCACTATTATTACACCATCCATTTATTCCTATAACTTCTGGATGCTTGTCATCCCCTAATATAACAATATTATATCCTAAATCTGAATATTTATTAACCTTCTTATGAATATTAGTCACATACGGACATGTTGCATTTACTACTGTAAGGCCTTTTTCTTCTAAAGTATTTAATACTTCTTTTGAAACTCCATGAGACCTTATTACTATAACATCATCTTTTTCTAATTGATTGATTTCATCAAGATTAATTGCATATATATCATTTTTTTCTAAATACTTTACAACATCATTATTATGTATTAATGGACCTAAAGTATAGATTTTTTTATTATATTGTTTTTTTATTTTAAGTGCTTCTTCTACAGCTCTTTGAACACCAAAGCAAAAACCTGCATTTTCAGCTAATAAAACTTTATTCATATTAACTCTCCTAAGTTTAAATTACATATTATATTTTTAATACAATAATTAAATATTACTTTTTATATTTAAGCATATTTTTTCTGTTACCTCTGAAATGGATAAGCCTGTTGTATCTATTTCAATGGCATCATCTGCTTTTCTTAATGGATCTATTTGTCTATTACTATCTGTATAATCTCTTTTTATTATATCTTCTAATATCGTTGAGTAATTAACATCTAATCCCCTGTTATTTAATTCTTTATATCTTCTTTCAGCTCTAGCTTCTGGAGTTGCTGTTAAAAAAAACTTGAATTTAGAATCTTTTAACACAACTGTACCTATATCACGCCCATCCATTATAACATCAAATTTACTTGACATATCTCTTTGTAATTTGACAAGTTTAGTTCTTACTTCTTGGATTGATGCATATTTAGATACAATAGCACTTATTTCTGGCATAGTAATTTGTTCTTGAATATTCACATCATTTAATATTAAATCGTCATTTTCAAATCTCATATCAAGAGTGTCTATTAAACTACATAAACCTTCAATATTTGTATCGTCTATATTATTATCCCTTGCAACTAAAGCGACAGCCCTGTACATTGCTCCTGTATTTATATACATTAAATCAAATTCTTTGGCAACTAACTTAGCAATAGTACTTTTACCAGCTCCAGCTGGTCCATCTATAGCAACTGATATTCTCAAAATAATATTCCACCTTTCATTCTAGAAAAACAATTTCATATAAATTATATTATTATTATTTGAGTTTAACAAGTAATTTTATATGTTACTTCCAGCTAAAAATCCTGTAGATAATGCAATTTGAACATTGTATCCACCTGTAAAAGCATCTACATCTATAATTTCTCCAGCAAAAGATAAATTGTTAACTAATTTAGACTTCATAGTTGAGGGATCTATTTCTAATGTATTTACCCCTCCTGAAGTTACTATTGCTTCTTCTATAGGTCTAAGACCTTTTATTTTAAGAATAATCCCACTTATTAAATTTACTAAAGTCTTTCTTTCTTCCTTTGTTATTTCATTTACCTTCTTATTTTCAGATATATTAGAAAGTTTAATTATAACTGGTATAAGCTTTTTAGGAAGTAATTCATCTAACGAATTTCTAAAATCTTTATTAATAAATTTTTTAAAATCCTTTTGAATTCTTGAATCAAGATCTTCTATTGATAAAGCAGGCTTTAAATTCAATGATATAGTATAATTATCATCCTTTAATATATATCTGGATGCCTTAAGAGCAAGAGGACCCGATATACCGTAACTAGTAAATAACAACTCTCCTTGTTCTTTATATAATGGTTTTTTAGATGCTTTATTAAATAAAGATATTTCTATATTTTTTAATGTTAATCCTGCTAAATCTCGTATCCATTCATTTTTAAGTTCTATAGGAACTAACGATGGTTTTAAATCTACTATATTATGACCTAATTTTTCAGAAAATTTTAAACCATCTCCTCTTGAACCTGTCAATGGGTAGGAAACCCCTCCTGTAGCTATAATAAAGTAATCACCATTTATAAAATGATTATTATTTATTTCTACAGCTTGAATTTTATTGTTCAAAAATTTTATATTTGTCACCCTGCTGTTTAGCTTTATATCAACATTATTCTTTATTAATTCACTTGATAATCCTTTAATTATATCAGAAGATTTATCTGATAATGGAAATATACGCCCCCCACGTTCAGTTTTTAATTTTATACCTTGAGATTCAAAAAAATTTATTACATCTTCATTAGTATATGTATATAATGCACTATATAAAAAATGAGGATTTCCAGGTATATATTCAAAAAACTCGGATATGTCCTTAGCATTTGTAACATTACATCTGCCTTTTCCTGTTATGAATAATTTTTTACCTAATTTTTCATTTCCTTCTAAGAGTATGACATTATTATTACTTTTAGATGCTGTTATAGCTGCCATCATTCCTGCTGGACCAGCTCCTATAACTATTACTTTTTTCATTGTAATCCTCCTGTTGTGCATATATTATCCTAATAAATATATCATTTTAAAACTTTTAATTCAACATAACAAAAACATAAAAAGTGCTAAGTTATATTAATTAATATAACTTAGCACTTTTTTGTATTTATTAATCTTCGCCTACATTCCTATTATTATAAGAATATACATTATAATCTTTCCAGATTGACTCAAGGTTGTTAAATGTATCTGTTATACTTTGTTTTTCTCTCATACCTACAGCAATTATTAGTGCATTAATAACAGATAAAGGTGCAACAAGAGAATCCACAAAAGATGCCATATTACTTTGAGCTATCAATGAATAATCTGCTTTAGATGCTAAAGGAGATAATAAACTATCAGTAATTGCTACTACCTCAGCTCCCCTATCTTGAGCAAAAGCTAATGCATCAATTGTTCTTGAAGCATATCTTGGAAATCCTATTCCTATTACAAGATCTCCCTCTCCTACATTTATCATTTGTTCAAAAATATCAGATATTCCATATCCAACAGTCTTTACGTTTTGTAAAATAATATTCAAATAAAATCCTAAAAATTCAGCTAAAGCAGTTGAACTTCTAAGGCCTATAATATATATCCTCTTAGCTTCAAATATTTTATTAATAACATCTTCAAATGTGTTATAATTTATTTTCTCCAAGGTTGATCTTATATTTTCTATATCTGCTTTAAGAACACCTTTAAGGGCATATCCCTCACTTATGTAATCATTAGATAATTCTAAACGTTGAACTGTTGTAAGTTTATTTTTTATTAATTCTTGTAAAGCTTTTTGAAGCTTAGGATATCCAGAGAATCCTAATTCATTAGCAAATCTAACAACTGTTGATTCTGAAACTCCAACAGAAATACCTAATTTAGCTGCAGTCATAAAAGCAGCTTTATCATAGTTTTTTAAAATATATTCAGCAATCAATTTTTGACCTTTACTTAATCTTGAAAATCTAGCCTGTATTAATCTCATTAAATCCTTTGAGTTATCATTAAGGTTAATATCCATCCTTATCCCTTCTTTTCCTTGAATTTAACAACTTAGTAATTATATATTAACACTTTTTGAATGATTCATCAATAATCATTTCATTTTATTATATTTTCATTATAAAAACTTGACTAAATATATGAAGTTGTCAATTTCATTTTTTCTCAATAATAACCATGATAGGCGAGATATTTTCTCGGTTTAAATACGATTGAATCATAACTCCAAACTTATTCTTAGGCAAAGTTTTTAAATACTCCAAAATGCAAGATTCTTCAATTTTGCCTTCATAATGACCTCTATATATGCATATAATCATAAACCCACTACTATTCAAAATAGAAAGTCCCTTCTTTATACTTTCTAAAGAGGTTTCATGCATGGTAGTTATATTTTTATCGCCCCCAGGTAGAAACCCTAAATTATAAATTATACAATCTACATTTTCATGAATATATTTATGAAATAAATGGTGAGAATCATTTATTACTTCTACATTAGTAATATTTTTTTCAATATATTTATCACATGCCTGTTTTTGAATATCAAAAGAATAAACATATTGAAATATATTAGATAAAAAGTCAGTATCATGACCATTACCTAGAGTTGCATCTATAGCAATTCTTTTATTAGTAATAAAACTTTCTATTATATGATGAGATAAGTCACTTATATTTCCTACATACTTATACACAATTACACCTCGACTTAAACTTCTATTCTATAATGAATTTATATACTTGAGCTCTTCTTCAGTCAGACTTCTCCACTCGCCTCTTTTTAAGTATCCAAGTTTTATATTGCCTATAGCAATTCTTTTTAATGTAATTACATCATGACCTAAAGCAGAACACATTCTCCTTATTTGTCTATTTTTACCTTCATGTATGGTAATTTCAACTAAAGAATTACTATTATTTGTTTTAATATCTTTTTCTTTACTTATAACTTTTATCTTAGCGTCAGAAGTAATATATCCTCCAATATCTATTCCACTTTCAAATTTTCTTATTTCCTCTGATGAAAATATTCCCTTACATAAGGCTATATATTTTTTATCAACTTCAACTCTTGGATGTATTATTTTATTATATATATCTCCATCATTAGTTAACAAAAGTAACCCTGAACTATCATAATCAAGTCTTCCAATGGGATATATTCTTTCATTAACCTTTATTATATCTAATATGGTTTTTCTGCCCTTCTCATCCTTTACAGAAGTTATGTAACCCTCTGGTTTATTTAACATTATATATAATTTATTTTCTTCCGGAAGAATCCTCTTTCCATTATAAAATACTTCGTCATTTTCAGGATTTATTTTAACACCTAACTCATTTACAATTTTATCATTTACTTTAACTTTACCTTCTAATATTATTTGTTCACATTTTCTTCTAGATGCAATTCCACATCTTGCCATATATTTTTGTAATCTTTCTTCCATATAAAATCACTCCACTTTTTAATAAATGACTATTATGCCATTTAAAGATTATTATATAGTTTTTTTTATATTTTACAACACTATATTTTTCAATTGATAATTATTTGTATATAATATTTTGTAAAGTAAAATTTCTAATTAGTACTATACTATTAATATAGAAATGTAAAAAGAGTGTTTAATAAAACACTCTTTTTACATTATTTCAAAGTTTTTAATAACTCATCTAAATTTCTTTTTAATTCAATAGCTTTTTCCATTGAAATATTCATATTACACATCATTTTGCTTGGAACATCTTGAGCTTTTTTTTGAAGTTCCTCACCCTTTTCCGTTAATTCAGCTATTACTACCCTATCATCTTTTTCGTCTCTGTATCTTTTTATAAGATCCATTCCTTCAAGTTTTTTTAATAGCGGAGTTAGGGTTCCAGAGTCTAAGTGTAGCCTATTACCAAGATGTTTTACAGTAGATTTTTTTTCTTCCCACAATACCAGCATTGCTATATATTGTGTGTACGTAAGATTAAATTCATCTAGTAATGGCTTATATAATTTTATTATTTCTCTTGATGCTGCATATAAAGAAAAACATATTTGATTATCTAATTTTAGATGATTGTAATTTGTCATATAATTCACCTACATAAAAGTTAATATTTAAAATTATCTTACCTTGTTGAGTATTTTATGTCAACCTTTAATATATAGATGTAGTCTATTTACTCAAAAGATTTTCAATATCAGCCTTAAGTTTTAAAGGAGTTGTTGTTGGAGAATATCTTTTTACCACATGTCCATCTCTATCAATTAAAAATTTTGTGAAATTCCATTTTACTTCATTAGTTAGAATTCCTTTTTCTTGTTCCTTTAAGTATTTATATATAGGATGAGCCTTATTTCCATTGACATCTATTTTTTCAAACATATTAAAGGTTACCCCATAGTTAAGTTGGCAGAAATTTTTTATTTCATTATTTTCTCCTGGATCTTGACTTAAAAATTGGTTACAAGGAAATCCTAAAATTTCTAGACCTGAATCCTTATATTCTTTATAAAGTTCCTCTAACTCTTTTAATTGAGGGGTTAGTCCACATTTACTTGCTGTATTTACAACAATAACTACCTTATCTTTAAAAGCATCCATACCTATTTCTTTTCCATCTATATTTTTTGCAGAATAATCATAAAAATTCATAACAAAGCCTCCTAATAATTAATTATAGTAATTTCTTTATATCATCTATCATTTCAAGAGGTTCTACAGTTGACTCAAATCTTCCAACAACATTACCTTCTTTATCAACTAAGAATTTTGTAAAGTTCCATTTTATAGAATCATCTAATAATGACTCAGGAAACTGTTCACTTAATATGCTATTTAGTAATTTACCATTTGGCTTACTTAAATCAAATCCTTCAAAAGGTTTTTGGCTGCATAAGAATTTAAATATAGGATGTGCAGAAATTCCCTTTACATTTATTTTTTCAAACAACTTAAATGTTACACCATAATTTAATTCGCAAAAAGTTTTAACATCAGTATTGCTACCAGGTTCTTGTTCTAAGAATTGATTACATGGAAAACCTAATATTTCTAAACCACTAGCCTTATATTCCTTATGCAATATTTCTAAATCAGCATATTGAGGTGTAAATCCACATTTACTTGCAGTATTAACTACTAAAACAACTTTTCCTTTATAATCACTCATATTTATTTCTTTTCCATTAATATCTTTTGCATTAAAATCATAAAAATTCATCTTAATTCCTCCACTTAAAATATATTGTTTAAAATTGAATTGTATTCAATCTATTTAAATATATAATATATCTTTTTATTTTTAATGTCAATAACTTATGAAAATATAATTTATATTTTTATGTTAAAAACTTATAAGATATTTAATTTAATTAATAAATAACATTTAGCAATTAAATATAGTCTAATAATATGTTTAAGTTTTTTATTAATTTCATATATTAGATTTGATAAATATTATAATTATTGTATTATAATATCTATAGAATAGTTTTAATTTCGAAGGGAGTTTTTAATATGAAGAATGATGAAATTTTAAGGGCCTTAAATTATAGGTATGCCTGTAAATCTTTTGATTCAAACAAAAAAATAAATGATGAAGATTTAAAATTAATTTTAGAAAGCGGTAGATTATCTCCAAGCTCAATAGGAATAGAACCTTGGGAGTTCCTAGTAATAAGTAATGATGAACTTAAAAATGAACTAGCAAATTTTGCACCTGGAGGAAAGAAACAAATACCAACTTGTAGCCATTTAGTAATATTACTAAACAGAAATGCAAATGATTTAAAAGCAGATTCTGAATATTTAAATGAATTATTTAATGAAGATAAACATTTACCAAAAGAAGTTTCCGAATTATTATTAAAGATGATAAAGGATGTAAATGATAATAGATTTAAGAATAATGAAAAGGAAATAAACCATTATTCAAGAGAACAAACATATATTGCACTTGGTACAATGTTAACTACCTCAGCATTACTTAAAGTCGACTCTTGTGTTATAGGTGGATACAATGCAGAGGCTGTTACTACGCTATTAAGTGATAGAAATATTTTAGATACAAATCACTTTAATATATCATGTATGTTAGCTTTAGGATATAGAAATGAAAATCCTGCACCTAAAACAAGAAGAACTTTTGAAGAGGTAGTAAAATTTATTAAATAATTAATTATTTAAATCATAATAAATGCTAGTAGATATCTTTAGTTCTACTAGCATTTATATATTAAAGATTTATTTCTATAGCATTATTTTCTAAGTTAACTTTTTTACCATTTAAGGTTATATTTTTATTTGTTTTTAAGTTATTTATTATAAATTTAACTTTAGAATATTTATTAATATAATCATTTTTATTTATTATGAATTTTATATCAATATTTTCTTTATTAGATATTGTTATTTCATATTCATTATATATTCCATTTCTGTAATTGAAGCTTTCTCCATCATCATTATAATGTACATATTTAAATTCACTATCATTTTCACTTAAATATATATTTAAAATCAATTCATCATTAGATTTTTCACCAATGTAATTTTGCTCTATGCTCATTGGAATAATTGATGCTTCTTTTACAAATATAGGACAAGTATCTAAAGGAGCTTCTTTTATAATATATTGACCTCCATTATGATTTTCACCAGTCCAAAAATCTATCCATTTAGTTCCCTTTGGTAAGTATACAAGCTTTTGTTTCATACCTTGTTCAACTACAGGTGAAACTAAAATACTATCTCCACAAAGGAATTCATCATTTATTTCATAGGTGTTTTTGTCATTTTGATAGTTAAATAAAAGAGGTCTGATAATTGGTGCTCCAGTATTTTCACACTCTTTCATTAAATCATATAAATATGGAATTAATTTATAACGTAACTTAATATATTTTTTGTTTATTTCTTCTGTTTCCTTATCAAATGTCCAAGGTTCCTGATCCCTAGTTCCCATTGCAGAGTGATTTCTAAATAGTGGTGTAAATGCTCCAACTTGTACCCATCTGCTTAATAATTCACCAGTACAATCGTGTCCAAAACCTCCAACATCTGTTCCACAAAAACTAACTCCACTTAAACCTAAAGTCATAAGCATTGGAATTGACATTCTTAAGTGTTCCCATGTACTTTGATTATCTCCAGTCCAAACAGTTGAGTATTTTTGAGTACCTGCATAACATGCTCTTGTAATTACAAAAGGTCTCTTATTAGTATATTCTTTTATTCCTTCATAAGTAGCTTTACTCATCATATGTCCATATATATTATGAATTTCTTTGTGAGTAACCTCTAACCCATTATCATTAAACATAACATCATCTGGCAAAGGTCCATTAAAGCTTGCTGGTTCATTCATATCATTCCATATTCCTGAGACACCTGAATCAATCATAATTTTTTGATTTTCTGCCCACCACTGTCTTACCTTAGGATTCATAAAATCTGGATAAACTGAATCGCCTGGCCAAACTCTATTTTTATATACTATTCCATCTTTATCCTTTGCAAAGTAGTCATTTTTAATTCCTTCAGCGTATATACTATATTCTTTATCTATTTTAACACCAGGATCTATAATTGTAACAAGCTTAAATCCCATATTCTTAAGTTCATCAGTAAATTCCCTTGGATTTTCAAACTTTTTATTATCCCAAGTAAACACTCTAAAATCATCCATATAATCTATATCTAAATATAATGTATCACAAGGAATTCCTCTTTCTCTAAATGATTTTGCTATTTCCATAACTCTTTCTTTTGGAGCATAAGACCATCTGCATTGTTGATATCCTAGTGTCCATAATTGAGGAAGAGGTGTTTTTCCAGTAAGATTTGTATATTCATTTACTACATCTTTTACTTCTGGACCATATATGAAGTAATAATCTAAATTGCCTCCAACAGCACTAAAATAATAATATTCTGAATTTTCTTTTCCCATATCAAAATGACTTTCAAAATGATTATCAAAAAATATTCCAAATGCCTCTTCATCTTTTATTGATATTAAAAATGGTATTGATTTATATAATTGTTCAAATGTTTCACCATGAGGACTTGGATCATCTGTATTCCAGTTTCTATAATGATATCCTTTTTTATTTAAAGAACCTGTTCTTTCTCCTAGTCCATAAAAATACATATTATCTTCCATTGTTTTTGCTACATAAACTTTAAAATTTTGATGACCATTTAAAACATGTCCTTCTTCTGCTGCAAGTTCAGTACCATTTCCTCTTCTTTTAAAAGGATGTCTAATACTTCTATAGTCTCTACATAAAACCTTTTCATTTTTATCATAAATATCAATTTTAAAATCATCATTAATAACAATCTTAAGCTTTTCTGTTGCTATGTTTAAAGTGTTTTCATTTTTTTCTACTGAAAAATTAGAATTTCTTAAATTTAAATTTTCAACTGCCTTTGAATTTCTTTCTTTTCTATGAAGTGGAACAAAAAAATTAATAACTTCATCATTAATAACTGTTATAGTAGCTTCAATTTTTTCATATTGTATTTTGATTTCTTTATTATTTACTTCATATCCTAATAATTTACCAAACATTAAATCCCCTCTATTCTTAATAGTTATATTTTTCTATAGTATTTTTATATCTACAAGTTCATTATAAAATAAAACCTTCTCTATTTCTTGTATTATAACATCAAAAAATATAACAAAATTGCTATTTTAGATAAATTTTATTTTGTATATTAGGCACCTAATTATAAAAAAGGTCTTAAGGTAAGATAATCCTTAAGACCTTTTAAAATTTTATTTAAATAAATCTTTTAAAACTTCTTTTATATTTTTATTTATTTTAATTAACTTTTTGTTGTTATTTATGTTATCTAACTTTTTTCCATATCTAGTATATAAATAATCAATATAGTTTAAATTATCGTTTATAGCGGAACAAAATATAAATATCATTAAAGGTGTTAATTTAGGGATTTTCCATAATAAAACTCCTATTTAATTACTGATACTATAGTATATTTATTTTTTATTATATTGTTATTATTAATAATTTAAAAAGAGCTAGAATTTTCTTCTAGCTCTTTTTACTAAATATTTTCTTTAAATCTTATCCAATTTCTTCTATTTAAGTATCTAATAAATAAGATTAATCTTTCATTAATCGGTTCACACTTTTCTCCAAACTTTTCCTTCATTTCTTCAATTATTTGAAGAACATTTCTTTTACCATCAATTAATCTCCAAACTTCGCTACCTAGTTCATCTAGCTCTATATCTGTAATAGCAGGTTTTTTAAATAGTTTTTGAAGAAGTTTTTCTATTAATTTATCATGATGAAAAACCAAATAAATCTTATTGCTCTTTTCTTCAAATGTAGAATGCTTTTTTTCAGGTATATATAGAAGAAAATTTTCTTGTTTGTTATTTTTAGTCATGTTAATTCACCATCATTCAATTAGCTTCATTTTTTTTTGCCACTTAGAATATATCTATATAACAAATAAGTTAATATTAAGAACATAACTAAAGCAAATTCTTTACTTTCAGCTATAGTAGGTAATAATCTAGGTCCTATACCAACAGCTTCTGCAACACCACCTGCTGTTAATCCAGCGACTAAAATACCAACTAGTGCATCTCCAGCAACTAACCCTGATGAAATTAATATACCTTTTTCAACTTTATCTTTTCTTAGATTATCATTATGTTTAAATTTCTTATCTATTACAACTCTAACTATACCACCAGCTAAAATACCAACACTTAAGTTTATTGGTAAATATATTCCTAATGCAACAGGTAATACAGGTAAACCTAATAACTCAATGGCAATACCTAAAGCAGCTCCTACTAATACTAATGTCCAAGGTAATTGAGCATCCATAACACCTTTAACTACCATTGACATAAGAGTTGCTTGTGGTGCAGCCAGACCAGTTTCTCCACCTATCCCGTAGATATTGATTAATAATAACATAGCAGCTCCACCAGCAACTGCTGAAGCTATTAATCCAAGTATTAGTCCAATTTCAATATTTTTAGGAGTTCCACCCAAAATAAATGTAGTTTTTAGGGCTTGAGAAGTTCCTCCAGCTACAGCAGTTGCAACACAAGCTATAGCACCAGCAAGTAAAGCCATTATCATTCCTTTATTACCAACTACACCTACCGCTTTTAATATTGATGTTATAAATAATAAGGTAGCTATTGTCATACCAGATACAGGATTATTGGATGCTCCTATAAGTCCACATATTCTAGCAGATACTACAGCAAATAAAAATGAAAATAATACTGATAGTAAGGCTCCAACTGGATGTATCTTAGTAATTGGTAGTAACCAAGTTAATAAAAATACTAAAACAGCTCCTCCAATAACCCAAGTCATTGGTAAATCCTTATCAGTTCTCTTTACTTCTTCACCCGCTGATTTCATTCCTGAAAAAGCAGCCTTCATTGATCTAATTATTACAGGAATTGATTTCCCAAGGCTTATAAATCCTCCCGCTGCAACAGCCCCTGCTCCTATATATCTTATATATTCACCTCTAATAGCGCTTGCAGTCATTTCAGCTATTGGAATAGTTGCTGGGAAAACAGCAGTAGCTGCTCCTTCTCCGAAAAATTTTATTAATGGTATAAGCCCATAATATGCTATAGCTCCACCTGCAAACATATATAGCGCAGCTTCTATTCCAACTATAAATCCAACTCCTAAAAGTGACGCTAATGCATCAACCCCAAACATACTTTGAAATATTGATTTGCCATTTTGAGATAAATTTATCATCCAAGTAGGACTTTCTGACCATAATAACAAACCACCTGATAAAAACTTAAATATTCCACCACCAGTTAAACCTGTCATAACGCTTTTAAGTCCACTACCACCTGCACTTGAATTTACAAGTACCTCAGATGCGGCCATACTTTCTGGGAATGATAATTTTCCGTGTTCTTCAACCATTAAATATTTTCTTAGAGGAATAACAAATAAAACACCTAATATTCCTCCTAATATTGTAATAGTAACTATTTGCAAAAGTGAAAGTTTTTCATTCCATATTACTACAGCCGGTAGTGTAAAAACTATTCCACCAGCTAAAGATTCCCCAATACCTGCTATTCCTGCAACCATGTTTGATTCTAAAATGCTTTTTCTACCTAAAGCATATAATAATGCCGTTCCTAGAATTGAAGTAGGTATAATAGCTGCAATAGTCATCCCTACTTTTAAAGCTAAATATACATTTGCTGCTGCAAATATAGCTGCAAATATACATCCAACTAATATAGACATAATAGTTAATTCTGGTAAGGCATCTTTAACAGAAACGTAAGGTGTATATTTTTCCCCGTTTACTCCACCATAAGCTTCATGAGAAAGTTTATTTTTTCCTGACATAATAACTCCTCCTAAATAAAATATATTAATATATTGTTTATAAAGCCCATTGTATATTCTAGCATATTTTTCTACAAATTCCACTAAAGTTTTATTAAATGTAGTATCTGATTTTTAGTGTATTATAATGTTTAAATGGAAATTATAATTTTTTACTAATAATATTAAAATTCCACTTATATTTAAAGTTATTCATCTAATAATATAAATACTAAATTTCCATAAATTAAATATAAATATTATTTTTCTTTTACAAACATTTATTTATATAGCCATAATTATTTATTTAAGATAAAATTAATTGAATGAGAACTATATATTTCGGAGGTTAGCATATGAAAGAATTTTTTAAAAAGAGAGTATTAAATAATTGGTTATTCTTACTTATGGTTGTAATAATACAATTAAAATCAATGCTATTATTATCAATGCTTAGAAGCACTAATTCATCTAGAATAAGTCTTTCAACTATGTATTTTGGAGTTCCGGCTCTTTATGCACATTTACTTATAATTACCTTAATATTAAGTATTTTATACTTATTTAAGTATAAAGGAAAAATTAAAGCAGCTTTAATAATTGATTTAATTATTACCATTTTATTTGTTGCTGATATATGGTATTACAGAAATAATGGAACATTTTTATCAATACGACATTTACTTCATACTGAAATTTTTAATCCAACAAATAAGAGTTTATTGAACTTTAAAATCGTAGATTTATTATTTTTTGTAGATTTTATAATATTCTTTATACTATTTAAATTTGGTAAATTAATAAATTATAAAGACAATTCTAAATTATCTTTAAGAATTATAAAGGCAGTTACAGTATTTTTATTAAGTGGAGCTTTTATTTTTATATCACATTATAAAATAGATATAAAAGGTACCGTTCAGGGAAAATCATTATTTAGACTGTCATGGGCACCTTTCCAAACATTTAGCGATATGAGTCCTTTAGGTTATCATGGATTTGATTTAGTTTATTTTACTGGAAGAAATGAAAAACTATCAGATTCCGATATTAATGATGTAAAAGAATGGATTAGTAATAATAAAGAAGATATTTCAGACAACGAATACTTTGGAATACTTAAAGGCAAAAATTTGGTTGCAATACAAGTTGAATCATTAGAAAACTTTGTAATAAATAAAAATATTTATGGACAAGAAATAACCCCTACATTAAATAAATTACTTTCAAATAGTCTATACTTTGATAATATTTATGAACAAAATAACTCAGGAACTAGTTCAGATGCAGATTTAATGGTGAATACTTCTATTTTTCCTATAAGAGAAACTAGCACATTTCCAGCATATCCTTGGACTTCATATAATAGTATGCAAAATATATTAAAGAATAAGGGATATACTACAATTTCAACTCATGCGGAACTACCTGGAAGCTGGAACTGGGCAGAACCCCATAAATCCTTTGGAGTTGATAAATTATGGGATATAAATAAATTTAATGTAGATGAAATTATTGGTCTTGGATTATCTGATGAATCTTACTTAAAGCAAGTAGCTGATAAACTAAAATTAGAGCAAGATCCTTTTTATGCTTTTGTAGTAACATTAACAAGCCATGGACCTTTTGAAATACCTGAAGAAAAGAAATTACTAGATATTCCTAAAGAATTAGATGAAAATATGTTAGGTGCTTACTTTCAAAGTGTAAGATATACAGATGAAGCAATAAGATTGTTTATAGAAGAACTAGACAAAAATGGTCAATTAGATAATACTGTATTAATGATTTATGGTGATCATTGTGGCGTTCATAAATTTTACGAAGAAGAAATTAAAGATGCACCATTAAATGAAGATTGGTGGCAAGAAAATCACAAGAAAATACCATATATAATTTATAATAAAGATTTAAAAGCTTCTACTATATCTAATGCTGGGGGACAAGTGGATTTCTTACCAACAATATCTTATCTTTTAGGTGTTAAGAGAGATGAATTTGATAATACATCTATGGGAAGAGTATTAGTTAATACAAATAGAAATACAACAATACTAAATAATGGAGATATTATTGGAACTCCAAAAGATGCAAATGAAGAAAAGCATTTAAAAGATACATTTAAAATAGCAGACTTTATTATTGAAGGAAATTACTTTAAAATAACTAATAAATAAGATTTATCAGGGGTGAGTACACCCCTTTTTTCTCTTTACAGTTAAAAATTGTATACAATTTTTTATTAATTGAAATTTATATTTTATTAAATTTCATACTACCTAGTTAAATATTGATATGATATAATATGTATTATTTACCAATAAAATATATCTAACTTTATGGAGAATTTTTATGAAAAAAATTTATATTTTATTAATTTTGAACATTATCACCTTAATTTTAACTAAAAAAATAACTTATATTTACCTTGTAAATATATTGTATATACCATTTTTATATGATGAATTTCTTAATAAGATAAATAGAAACTTATTATTAGAAGTTAACCAGTTTAAAGAGATTATTATCTCATATTTAAAAAAATTTAGTTTTAGCCCTATTGAATTAGAAATAATTTTTGAAAATTCTTTAGGATTTTCAATCATTAAAATTATTATTAAAAACTTATTAAATAATAATATACAAAATTATGGATATGCTATAATATTTACAGCTATAGCCTTATTTTTAATATTTTGGGCTAATATGAATATTAAAAAGCTTTTTATTGTATAAACTATAATAATATTCATAGTAAAATTTCTATAAATCTATTGGAGGAACTAGTATTGTATAACTTATCTAATACTTTAAGATTTATTTTATTAATATTATTTTTAATCTATGAGTTTTGGACTTTTAAAAATAAAAAGTCACTAAAGTATAAATTATCTCCACTAGTTATACTTGTTTTAATTAGTATTTTTGTACTAGTCTTTGCTTCTTTTTTTAAATTTATAGGTTATTATTTCATATTTTTTATTTTAGCATTAGAATTATCCTTAATAGGAATTATCTTAGTCTGTATATTTGAAATATTCTTAATGATTGTAAGTCATGAATTAAATTTAAAAAAACTTACAGTATTATTATTTATGTCTATTGCTCTTGCATTAATATATTATTTAGGTCAAAAAGCATTTTAATTAATTTTTATTAAAATGCTTTTTTAATTCTTCATACATCATTTGTGATATTTCTTCACCTTCAGTTGTTTTACCTTCATATTGATTAGAAGCTACTCTCTTCATTACCTCAATATAAGAAAAAGCTAAGGCCGTTGTTAATGCACTAGCTGTTGTACCACTTATTGCACCTCCAATAATAGTACCTGCAACTGGTATGAATTTCAAAAGATTACTAACTATTGTTTTTCCTGCTACAGTTGCTCCTGCAATACCTCCTACACCTGAAGCTATTGCTATTAATAAATCTTTATCTACTTTAATACCAAAAATAGTTGTAATATGTGCAAGCATTCCTACTTGAGCGGGTATAAGAATTGCTGAATCTGAAAAAGGAATAGGCGAGAAACCAACCCCAAAGGAGGTTCCAATATACCCTAAAGCCCATTTGGTAGCAGCATCTACTTTTCTTTTTAAATCTACCTTCTGGGCATTGTTAAAAGCCCTTCTTATTCCTTGTGGTAAAATTTGATAAGTTTTTTCTACTAGTTCACTAAGTCCAAATCTTGGTATTTCTATGTTTCCAAATTTTATTGGCTCTGCAAGAATTCTTTGAATTCCTCTAATATTTAAGTTCATATTATCTATATACTTTTCAAGTTCTGTAGAACTATCAGTAAAACTTTGAGTTAATACAATAATAACGGGTACCTTTTGTGATAAGTTTTTTATCCATTCAATTTCAAAACTTTCTATTCTATTTGAGGCCGAATTAATACAATACCAAACAACATGTATTAAATCTTCGGAGTTAATATCCTTATTTCTATGTATTCTATCTATTTCATTATCAATATCATTTCTTACTTTATCTTGAATCTGTTTATCTAATTCTAAGCCTCTGCTATCATATAAATTTAAAGGGACTCCTTCTTTAGTTATCTTTTTAAGATGTTCAGTAACTGGTCGTCCTACTCCTGTTTTAGCTAAATTTTCTCTAAATATATTATTTATTAGAGTACTCTTTCCTACTCCTGTTTTACCAATTAACATTATATTAGCTGGAATTATCTTATTATTTTCTTCATTTATTTTTTCAAATAAATCATTTATAAAATTATAGTTATCCATTTAACCACCTCTAGTTTACTATATTATAAATAAGTAAATTCTTTATTTTATTATATATATGTTTTAATTAATAATCCATATAAATAATTGTTAATTGTTAATTGAATTTTATGTGTGTTTATTTGAAAATTAAAAAAGAAGGCAAAACTTTGCCCCCTTATATAGTTTTAAGTTATTTTTTTAATTTAATATAGGAAATTGCAATTGTGAAAAATGCTCCTGATAAAATAAATATAGAAAATATTATTTCTGATTTTCTTTTATTATTTTCTAAAACAATCTTTTCTTTAGATGCAGTTAAACTATTATTTTCTGATTCATTTTTTGTATCATTTAAAGTATCTTTATTATCTATAATTTTATTACTTATTATTTCATTATTATTTGAAGTTTCTTTTAAAATTCCAAGTTCATCTTCAGCAACTTCTTCAATATTTTCTATAATCTCTTTATTATCAATACTACCCAAAACTTCTTTAGCCAGTAAATCTAAATTATTTTTATAAAAATCGAAGTATTTTCCTAATTCATTTATATTACCCTCAAAAATTGTATCATTATTTTCTTTTTCTTTAAGAATAAAATTGCCGTCTTTAAAACTAAAATCTATATTTAAATTTAAGTTATTTGCTATATAAGTTGCATCTTTGTATATCCCCAGAATTTCAGCCAAAGAAAACTCTTTTATACTAGTTTTATCTTTAACATCTTCTGCTAAATCTTTTCCCTTATCAATTATATTTTCAATATCTTCTTTATCAATACTTAAATTATTTATATACTCAATAAAATTTTCACTATTTAATCCCATAGATTCAAAATTATTTGATGTATTTGCATAAGCACTTATTTTAGCACTTAATAAAAATATTATTACTATAAATATTATAGTTAATAATTTTTTATTAGACTTCATACTTAACCCCTCCTACATCTTTACTTATTATCAGTATTGACATAGAATTATGATTTTTAATCAATTAATAAAATAAAATAATTAAAGTCCTCTAAAATTTTAGAGGACTTTAATTATTTTTAAGTTAAATACCAGTAATCTTTATTTTTTTCCATTAAATCATCTAATACAGCTTTTGCCTTTTCTGGATTTACAATAGTTCTATTTAAAGTTAATGCTTGTAATGCTTTAGTATAATTTTTTTCTAAGAAAGCTTCAACTGTAAGAAGTTCATACGCATGTTGCGCTTCCATTAAACCTTTATAAAATGGTTTAATTTCTCCATATTTATAAGGATTAGCTCCATCTTTTCCAACAGTTCCTGAAACTTCAACAATAGCATCTTTACTAAAGTTAGTTATAATATCATTATTTCTACTCATAAGAATAAACTCATTATGAAGATCATAAGCTATTGATTCAGCAAGTTCAACCATCAAGTCTCCAAATACACTATTTGTAATTATTTCTATATCTTCAATTGAATCAGTATTAGTGGCCTTAGAGCATATATCCCAAACTTCTTTTTCTCTTGAATCCTTTGCTTCATCTGCTCTTGTGTAATTAGGATCACTTTCAGCTACTATTTCTTCTGCAAAGAAATAATATTGAAGATATGTTGTTGGAATATATTCATCAAAGAAGTTCATATATTTATTTACTCTTAAGTACGTATCAAGCCAAGATTTAGAACGCTGCTCTGCATTATAAGGCTTAAAATCATAATCCCTTAAATATGTTCTTAATTCATCAAAATAGTCTTTTCCCTCTGTATCTTTAAGCTCTGTAAACCATCCAAAATGATTTAGTCCAAAATAAGTAGCTCTTAAATTTTTTTGCTCAACTCCTAATATTTTTGAATAAGATCTCATAAGAGAATATGGTTGATCACACAAATTTAAAATTCTTTTATCATCTGGAAATACTTTATCAAGCCCTAATGCAACTATTGCAGCAGGATTTGTATAATTTAGTATCCATGTATCCTTTGAATGTTTACGAACTTGGTTAACCATTTCTACCATTGCGCCAAGAGATCTCATTCCATAAGCAAATCCTCCTGGTCCACAAGTTTCTTGTCCTACTAGTCCATATTTTAATGGAATTTTTTCATCAAAACTTCTCATTTCGTTTTTCCCAACACGCATTTGACAAAATACAAAATCTGTTTTTTCATATGCTACATCTGGATCAGTTGTGAAAATAACTTCTGTTTCACTGCAATAAGCTTTTAATACTAATCTAATATAGTCTTCCATTTTAGACGTTCTTTCATTATCTATATCATAAAAGATGATTTTCTTTAATGGAAATCTATCCTTTAATTTTACTAAGCTTCCTACCAAGGCTGGAGTTCTAGCACTTCCTGCTCCAGTTATTGTGATTATATTACTACTTCTCATTATCTATCCCTCCGCTGTATTTATAATTTATATTAATGTTTTAGTAAATTTATAACTACATATTGTTTAATTCGTCATCTACTGCATTTCTAACAAACTCTACTAAAGGTCCATAAACAATATGAATATGTTTAGATGCTGGGAAGAATATTCCTGTACATCCTGATGTCTCTAAAAGTTTTTGATCTACTATATTAACTTCACCTAAATCTATTCTCAAACGAGTTATGCAATTATCTACATTTTTTATATTTGATTTTCCACCTAAGGCTTTTATAACTATCTTAGCTATTTCATCATATCTCTTTTCTTTTATAAGAGTATTGTCTGCTGATGGAGAATCTTCTCTTCCTGGGGTTTTTAAATCAAATTTTAATATTGCCCATTTGAATACAAAATAAACTACAACTGCTAAAATTAATCCTATCAATATAAAGCTAATCCAATGAGTATTTTCATAAAGTAATCCAAATATTGCAAAATCGAAAATTGTACCTCTTATATATCCAATTGCTACATTAGCTAATGATAATACTACTGCTCCAACGCCTATTATACATGCATAAGCTACATATAATAATGGTGCAATAAATACAAATGAAAATTCTAGTGGTTCTGTAACATTACCTAAAAGTGCTGTTAATATACAAGTAATCATTAAAGATTTAACTAACTTTTTATTTTCTTTATATGCTGTTTTGTACATTGCAAGTCCTATAGCAGGGAAAGCAAATAAAGTACATAACATTTGTTGTTGAGCCATAAATCTTGTTAATGATGGCATCATACTCCAATATTCACTAGTTGGTCCTTGATTAAATAAAACTTCATTTAAGGTTGGAACAACCCCTACAAAAGTTTCTCCATTTATAACATATGAACCACCAGCTTCAGTAAATCTAAATAGAGCATTCCAAAGATGATGTAATCCAAAAGGAATAAATAGCCTTTCACCTGCTGCTGTAAAGAATGGTCCTACTGGGCTTAAAAAAACTACTGACAATTTAGTAAGTAAAGCAACTAAAGCCTCCCATATGAATGGTATTGTTAGTCCGATTACAGTCATAATTCCCATTGTTATTATTGGAACTGATTTTTTACCAGAGAAAAATGCAAAAGCAATTGGTAATTCAAGTTTATAAAATTTATCTGTTGCCCAAGCTGCAATTAAACCTGTTACTATACCTCCCAAAGCGTTTACATTCATGGTTTGTATTCCTAATACCTTTATTTGTCCAAATTGACTCATTACTTCAGGAGCTGCTAACTTTCCAGTTACAGTTAACCATACATTCATAGATATTATTAAGATTATATATCCTATAACTGATGCAAATACTGAAATTCCCTTATCTTTTTTTGACATTCCATAAGCAACACCCATTGCAAACATTAGTGGAATATTGTCAAAGACAGCACCTGCTATAGTTCTGATATTAACTAAAATTGTATTTAGAACTTCATTACCTAGGAATGGGAATCTTGCTATCATATAAGACTGAACAAGAGCTCCTGTTATACCTAATATCATTCCTACTGGAGCCATAACTGCAATTGGTAGTAATAAGGTTCTACCAAACTGTTGAATTTTTTGACTAAATTCTTTTGACATTTCGCCTTCCTCCATTTATTAAATTATATATTTATGAATACCTTTTCTTTAAAGAGCGCTCTTTTCATTTTCATTGTAATCGGTATAAACAAATCTTTCAATAAGTCTAAGTGATACTCTTTTCTTTTGTGAAGTCTAAGGTCATAAGAAATGACCTAGGTCTTAAAAATTATCTAAATAGCAAATCTTATAATTCTCTAAAAAAATAGCTCGCAATTTTGCGAGCTATCTATTAGTAAACTCTTTAATAGAATTTACTAACATTTCAATTACTATAAACATACCAATTCTAGATATGCTATCATTAAATTTTGTTTCTGTATCACTAGATACACAATGAAGAGTATAATCACTTATCTTAGATAATTCATTATTCCCAAAGGAAGTAATCCCTATTGTTTTGCAACCTTTAACTTTAGATATATTAGCTACCTCCAGTATCTTTTCTGTATTTCCAGATAATGAAATTAAAATAACTAATTCATCACTTTCTAATGTATTTCCAACTAGAGTTAATAGGTTGTAATCTTTAACAAATATACACTTAATTCCTAAGGTTAATAAAAGATGATTTAAATAATATCCGGCTGCTTTGCTTGTACCTCTTGCAAAAACATAAACAGTTTTAGCTTCCATAACTTCTCTAGAAACCTTTTTATACAAATCAGCTTCTATTACCACAAAAGTTTTTTCAATATTTTGTTTTAATCCATATTGCAAATCTTCTAAAACCTTTATGTCATCTTCACCATTATTATTTGATTTTAAATAATATTTTAAATCTGAAAAGCCTTCAAACCCTAGCTTTTGTGCTAAATTAATAATTACAGTTTTCGAAGTAAATGTTTCTTTAGCTAAATCATTTATTTTCATTTTTATTACTTTTTGTTGATTAGCATAAATATATGTAAATACCTTTTGTTCACTATTAGTTAATTTATTAAATAATTTAGCTAAATTCTCCATAATAACTCCTATTCTTTAAAACTACAAATTACATCACAAACTAAATCAACGATTCTTTTATCAAATACACTTGGAATTATATTTTCACTATTTAATTCATTTTCTTTTATACAATTAGCAATTCCTTTAGCAACTTCTAATTGCATCTTTGTAGTTATTTTATTAATACGTGCCTTTAAAGCTCCCTTTATTATTCCTGGAAATACCAACAGATTATTTATTTGATTAGGATAATCACTTCTTCCTGTAGCAATAACCTTTACATTTGCTTCCTTAGCTACCTCAGGCATTATTTCTGGAATTGGATTTGCTAGTGCAAATATTATAGAATCAGCATTCATTGACATTACTATTTCCTTTGTTAAAATATTTCCAGCACTAACTCCTATAAATACATCCGCTTCTACTAATGCATCTTCAAGAGATCCATCCTTATTTCTGTTAAATTTTACAGCGCATTCCATTTGATATTTATTACTTGCATTATTACTTGTGATTATACCATATCTATCACAAATTACAATATTCTTAAAGCCTGCATCGTATATTAAATTAGCTATAGCTATCCCTGCAGCTCCTGCTCCATTTACTATAATCTTCATATTATAATCTTTTCTTACTACCTTCATAGCATTTAGAAGTGCAGCTAATACAGCAATGGCAGTACCATGCTGGTCATCATGAAAAACAGGTATATCACAAATTTCATTTAATCTTTCTTCAATTTCAAAACAACGAGGTGCACTTATATCCTCTAAATTTATCGCTCCAAAACTTCCTTCTATAAGTTTTATTGTATTTACCAAAACATCAACATCATTATCACTTATACAAATAGGAAATGCATCAACACCTGCAAATTCTTTAAATAATACACATTTTCCTTCCATAACTGGCATTGCTGCTAGTGGCCCAATATTTCCAAGTCCTAATACAGCGCTTCCATCAGTAATTACTCCAACTAAATTAGATCTCCTTGTATATTTATATGAAGCATCTTTATCCTTTTCAATTTCTAAACAAGGATATGATACCCCGGGAGTGTATGCTATTGTCAAATCTTCATTGTTATTTACAGGACATCTACTTATAACTTCTATTTTTCCTTTCCAATTTTCATGAGCTTTTAAACTTTTTTCTTTCATAAAATATCCCCTCCTTTATCTGTATAATAGAATCTTTTCATAAATCATTCAATAGAATTGCTACATTTAAGACCTAAGTATTTTTTATAAACTGAAAACATATAAAAACCTACATGAATATTAATTTTAATTTTCTTTTATTTATGTATAATTATATATAAGAAAATAAACTAATGATTTTACATTATTTCCCAGAAAATAAATTTAAACTTTATTTAACTTATATATCTAGTTATGAGATAATATAATAATCCAATTACATTTTACGTTATTTTCATTCATGGAAGCTAGGAATTAATGCTAAGAAAATTTAATAATTCAGATAATATTTACTTACTTTTTTAAGTAAGTAATGGTGAGGTTTTAAAATTTATTGATAGAAACCTAATTGAAAGTATTCAAAAAGCAAGATAAATTAAATAATAATTCTTAAATTTTTAGGTAAGTTACTTTAAAATGCAAGAATGAGATAATGGAAACTATTTGTTTATGATATTGAAAAAAATAATAATACATATCTAGAAACTGTATAGTATAAATAAACTAATGGCTAATGATGTATTATTATCTTTAGCCATCAGTTTATTTATTATAATATGAAATCCTATTTTATATTATATATTTTATAATATTTGTTTTTCAAATAATCTATAAAATATTTTGGATTAAGATCTTCCCCTGTTATATTCTCTATAAGTTCATTTGGAGTATATACTGCACCATGTACATGTACTTTTTCTTTCAACCAGTTAGTTATTTCAGTTAAATTTCCATTTTTCACTTCATCCATTACTTCTGGTTTCTCCTCTAAAAGTTTATGGAAAATTTGCGCTCCATATAAATTACCCAAAGCATAACTTGGAAAATATCCAAAGGATCCATCTGACCAGTGAGTATCTTGAAGTACTCCTTCACTATCATTCTTAGGCTCAACACCTAAATATTCTTTATACTTTTTATTCCATAAACCTTTAAGATCATCTACTGTTATTTTTCCATTAATTAATTCTTTTTCAATTTCATATCTTATTATAATATGAAGTCCATAAGTTAATTCATCTGCTTCTGTCCTAATTAATGAAGTCTCAACATAGTTCATCGCTTCATAGAATTCGTCTAAAGTAACAGCTTTGAAATCTTCAAAATATTTTTTAGCTATAGGTAGCAAATATGAACAAAACTCTTTACTTCTGCCTAATATATTTTCATAAAATCTTGACTGAGATTCATGTATTGCCATAGAAGATCCTGTTTGAAGACCTGTATTTTCTAAATTATCACTTATATTTTGTTCATAAATACCATGTCCACCTTCATGAATAGTACTAAACAAAGCTGAAGTAAACTCATCTTCATGATAATTAGTAGTTAATCTTACATCCTTATTACCAAAGTTTGTTGTAAATGGATGGATGCTTTCATCTAATCTCCCAGCACTCAAATCAAATCCTATTTTTTCCAAAATTAATAAAGATAAATCCTTCTGCTTTTTTGTGTCAAAATTTCCAAATAAAAAGTCACGTTTTATAGTTTTCTTGCTTGATTTTAAATTATTTAAAATTTCGATTATTCCATCTTTTAGCTCTGAAAATATCTTATCTAATTTGTTAGTGGTAAGTCCTAATTCATATTTATCTAAAAGTGTATCATACTTATCTATTTTATATCCCCAATAATTAATAAATTCCTTTTGAAATTCAACTACTTTTTCTAAATGAGGTTTAAATATTTCAAAATCATTTTCTTTTTTAGCTCTTTCCCAAGCTAATTCTGAATTGCTACAAACACCAACAAAGGCTACATATCTATCCTTTGGTATTTTTTTGGTTTCATTATAATTTCTTTCAAGCTCCTCTAACATTCTTCTTTCTTGAAGATTCATTTCACTTTTATTCTGTGATAAGTCTTTTATAAATTCTCCAATCTTAGGGCTGGTAATCATTTTAAAGCTTTCACCAGACAAATACTCTAAAACCTCTGACCTTGATTCTCCTGCTTTACTTGGCATATTAGTTCTCATATCCCAATAGATTAAGCTAAGTGCTTGATTTAATTTTTCATACTGACTTAAATAACTCTTTACTTCTATTATTTTTTCTTTTAAATCCATAACAGTTCTCCTTAATTCAATTAATATAAATTAGCAATTATATAAATACTTAAATTATAAAGGATTTTTCTTATTACCAGTATAGTACACTTCTTTTTTCTACTATATTCATTATAATTGCTTATCCAAAGTTTCTCTTATAAATGCCGGAAAGAATTTTGTTAACTCTGAATGATTCATATATTCCTTAATATCTTTAATTGTATTAATTCCTAAGTTATCTAACTGATAAACTAAATGTTTTATGTCACTATCATAAGTTTCTTCATTTATAGAATAATGAAGATATACTGAGTTATTATTATTTCTATTTTCATCTATTTTTATTTTCATAACTCTATTCAAATATTCAACTGAAGATTCTTCTGAATCTCCCATTATATAATTTAATATATTTTGGTGTCCTGGTAAATTTAAATAATCACCTAGCATATACTGAGGAGCTCCACTTATAATAATACTATCTTTTATACCTATACCAAAATACATTGCTGCATATCCCCCCTTACTAGAGCCTATAAATATACTTCTCTTTATATTTAATTTCTGGATTACTTGATTTATTAACAAATTAACATCATTTTGAATAGCAAAATCTTTATTTTTACCTAAATAATATGCACCTCTATTATCAAATCCAAAATCATCTAAAATAAAAAGCTTATTGCATTTATAATTATCTAAAGTTCTTACATAGTTGTATCTTGCAGGCTGCCCTATTTTAGTGCATGCTGTAAAAATAATTATTAGATCATCTGAACCAGAAGCAATATTTAATACGTACTTTATATTATATTTTTCTCCATTGAATACTCGTTGTTTAAATTTAATCATAGCTTTAGATTTAAACAAATCAATAGCTTTATTCATCTTATTAATCATTTTATCCCCCATAATACCTTTTTATTATTATATTCTCTCAAGAGTAATGTAAAATGTAAAACTAAAAGTAACTTAATAGTTATTTATATATTTATCTATAAATATACCACAATTTACCTACTACAACCAATATATTTAGTATAAGAATAAAATTTATTAAAAATAGTATAATTAATTGCAAATTTACTTTTCTGTTTTTTTATAAGTTTAACATTACAGTTAGTAAGTTTTCGATATTAAACACCTTATTGGTTTCAAATACCATTTCCAAATTTTCTATATTTTCTTCTAAATGCTCTATGTCCTTTGAATAAGTATGTGCTATATCTACCATATCTTCTTCTTTAAATTCTCTATTTTCTAAAAATCTTACTACTGCTAATTCTTTTATCATAATATAACTTATTACTGCAAATTTTATTTTAGCTAAAACATCATAATCAAAAACAGATTTCATAAAATATCTAAAAATATAATAAACTAAAATTTGTTCAAAGTGGTAGTTTTTCTCCTTGTAATGTTCATCAAACTTTTCATGAAAACTTAGGTAAATCTCTTTATCAGTATCACTTTGCCAAAAATATCTTAGTGCATCTTCTATTCCCAAAATATCATTAGGCTTTATATGTTTTAAATCTTTAAATACATTAAGTATTTCTTTCATATTATTATATTTTTTATATTCTTTTCCTTTATAATTCTGAAGATTTTTAATAATTTTTTCAATAAATTCTTCAGCTAAATACTTATCTTTTATATTTTTAATAGATTTTATATCATTTAAATCTATTTTTTCTTGAATTTCATTTGCAAAAATAAGGGCTAAAGAACATCTAATATTTAAATCTAAACTTCTATTTTGCAGTATATCAAACACTACTTTTCTGCATTGCATAAGACTTATATACAGAGTTGGATTTATATCATTATAATTATTAACTTCTTCATCATTTTCACTTAATTCAAATATTACTCTTTTTGATGATCTTAATATTATTCTTGCAGCTTCAGGGCAAGACAAAGATATTCCCATTTCACGAAGATTACCGAATTCTTCTAAATAGCGAGGGTATTGTCTACATGTATAGCAAAGACTATCCCCCCCTAGGTTACTATATATATCACATAAATTGTCTTCATTTAAAAAGGAACATCTATCACCTTTTAAAACAAATATATTTTCATTATCTTCATTAACTATTTTACTTCTTAATTCTTCTCCAAACTTACCTTGTACAGATAAATAATTTTTATAACTTTCCTCATCTATAACTATTCCCCATCCTGCACAACAAGTATCTTCACATTTATCAGCTATACATTCAAATTTATCAAAATAATCTGGCTTTCGTATTTTCATTTTAACCCTCACATCATATGTAATTTATATTTTTTATAACAAATTAATTTTAATACTCATTATTAATACCTTCAAGCTTTTATTAATTAATAAATTTTGTTGAAGGGAAATTCAAAATAGTTTATAATTAGTATAATAAATTTAGGAGGAAATAATATGAAGGCATTGAAGAATTTATATAAATTAATACATCATCATTGCTAGAGAGACTTGTTCTTGTAAAAAGAGTGCAGGTCTATTTTAAGTGGGCTTGTATCTCTAGGCTATGATATGCTAATGCAATCATATTTTTGTAAGTCATGTGGGATATTTGCCTGCATGGCTTTTTGATTTAGGATTAAATATGTACTAATAATAATCTTGAATTCTTATTTTTAAAATATAAAAGGAGAAATTAAAAATGGACAACTATAAAATTAAACCAAGTATCTTACCAGGATTTATGGAATTATTACCTATAGAACAAAGAAAATTCAATGATATGGTAGAAAAAATTACAAAAGTATATGAAGAGAATGGATGTTTACCTATAGATACTCCAATTATAGAAAAAGCTGAAGTTTTACTTGCTAAAAGTGCTGGAGAGACAGAAAAGCAAGTTTATGCATTCCAAAAAGGATCTAATAACTTAGCATTAAGATTTGACTTAACAGTTCCTTTTGCTAGATATACATCTCAATATTTTAATGAGTTAACATTTCCATTTAAAAGATATCAAATAGGTAAGGTTTATAGAGGAGAACGAAATCAAAGGGGTCGATATAGAGAATTTTATCAATGTGATGTTGATATTATAGGCAAAGATAAATTAAGCGTAAAAAATGATGCATTAGTTATTAATTTAGCATCAAAAGCCTTTCAATCGATAGGATTAAAAAATTATAAATTTCAAATAAGTAATAGAAAAATATTATCTGCTTTATTAAAGTCATTAAATATAGAAAATCCTACTGATGTTATGATATTAATAGATAAATATGATAAGATTGGGAAATTATCCTTTGAGGAGGAGCTAAATAAATTAGTAAATGAAGAACAAGCAAATATGATAAACAAAGTTATAAGTATAAATGGCTCTAAGAACAAAGTTTTAGAAGAATTAAATTCATTAAGTATACAAGATGAAAAATTTATCATGGGTTTGAATGAGCTTAAAGAAGTTATTACTACTTTAGAAATACTTGGAGTAGATGATAGTGAGTATATAATAAATTTAAAAATCATAAGAGGCTTAGATTATTATACAGGAACAGTATTTGAAACTTTGCTAACTAATAATGAACAATATGGATCCATTTGCTCTGGTGGCAGATATGATAACTTATCAGAAAATTACACTACTAATATATTGCCCGGAGTTGGTATTTCAATTGGTTTAACAAGATTATTTTTTGTTTTAAAAGAGATAGGATTTATTGAAAATTATAAACTTCCATCTAAGGTTGAGTATTTAATTATTCCAATTGGAGATACGTTGAAATACTGTAGCCAAGTATATACAAGACTGTCTCAACTAAAAAAGTCTGTAGAAATATATTTTGAAGATGATAAATTAAAGAAAAAATTGAATTATGCTAACAAAATGGGGATTCCAAATGTTATTCTTCTAGGTGAAGATGAAGAAATAAATAAGACTATAAATATCAAAAATATGGATACTGGAAATCAGGAAATAATAGACCTTGAAGATATCATTTAAATAAATACCTTCTTTTCTTATAAGATAGCCTAATAAGAAAAGAAGGTATAATATTTTCAATTATAAGTATTTTTATATTATCAAAATAGCAATATTAAGTCTATAAGACTATTTGTATATTTGAGTAATTCATCATAATTAAAAGGATTAGTAAACTTAATAATTCCTTCTAGACTACTCTTGAAATTTCTTAGGTAATTCAATAAATAACTTTTACTATTAGCATATCCTGGAATAAAAGAATCATTTTCAATACCATTAACTATCTCATCTATTATTATTTTAGATTTTAAAGCTTTAACATTAATTTTAGTAATAAAATCATCTGTAAAAGTTATGTTATTCTGAATGTTTTGTCTCATAATACCTGTTATTTCTCTTAAAGAATATATTTCATCGTTTAAATTAACATAACTCTTTTTACCAATTATCTTTTCTATTAATTTTTTATCCAAAACGTCCTCCTTAAAACAAACTAAACTTACTATAATTTTAATGTTATTTAGGATAGCTTTCAATAGGTTAAATTCATATTGATCTTAATAAATTTGCCATTTCAATTGCGGACATAGCGGCATCATACCCCTTATTTCCTGCTTTCGTTCCTGCTCTTTCAATAGCTTGCTCAATAGAATCAGTAGTTAAAACTCCAAATATAACAGGTATTTCACTATCTAATGAAACTGATGCAACTCCTTTTGATACTTCAGCACATACATAGTCAAAGTGCGGTGTTGATCCTTTTATAACTGCTCCTAGACAAATAATCGCATCATATTTTTTACTATTTGCCATCTTCTTTGCTATTAAAGGGATTTCAAATGCACCTGGCACTAAAGACAGTTCAATATCATTTTCATTAACACCATGTCTTTTTAATCCATCTAATGCTCCATCTACTAACTTAGAAACAATAAAATCATTAAATCTTCCTGCTACTATTCCAATACTCAAATCTTTTCCAACTAAGTTTCCTTCAAATACTTTCATTTTTTATACCTCCAAAGTTATTATTATAAAATATGATTCATTTTTTCTTTTTTAGTTTTTAAGTAAAAATTATTCTCAGCATTTGGTCTTATTATTACTGGAACTATTTCTGATACCTTTATTCCATAACTTTCTAATCCTTCAACTTTTTTAGGGTTATTAGTAATAAGCTTTATATTATTTACTTTCAAAGACTTTAATATAGAAGCTGCAATATCATAGCTTCTTAAATCTGGGTGAAACCCAAGTTTTAAATTAGCCTCTACAGTATCATATCCTTCTTCTTGAAGCTTATATGCTTTAAGCTTATTTATTAAGCCAATACCTCTTCCTTCTTGTTTCATATATAATAAAATTCCAATACCTTCTTCTTTTATACTTTTTAACGCGAAATCTAATTGTTCACCACAATCACATCTTTTTGATCCAAATATATCACCGGTTAAACATTCGGAATGTACTCTAACTAGTATGGAGTTAACATTTTCAATATCTCCAAGTACTAAAGCCACATGCTCTTTACCAGAGACTTTTTCAGTAAATCCATACATTTTAAAATTACCATATTTAGTTGGCATTTTAATTTCTGCTTCAGTTTTAATTAGTAGTTCTTCTTTTTGTCTATATTTAACTAAATCGTCAATTGTTATAAGCTTCAAATTATGTTCCTTTGCAAATTTAATTAAATCATTTGTTCTAGCCATAGTTCCATCATCTTTTATTATTTCACAAATTACACCAGCCTCTTTTAACCCAGCTAGTCTTGCTAAATCGACAGCCGCTTCAGTATGTCCACGTCTTTCTAAAACACCATTGTCTTTAGCTATTAATGGAAACATATGTCCTGGTCTTCTAAAATCATTAGCAATACTATTTTCATCTAATAACTTTTTTATTGTTAATGCTCTTTCATGAGCAGAAATTCCAGTAGTAGTATCTATATGATCTACAGAAACTGTAAAGGCTGTTTCATGATTATCTGTATTTACGCTAACCATGCCTTCTATATTTAATTCATCCGCAATATCTCTTTTTATTGGCATACATATTAACCCTTTTCCATATGTAGCCATAAAATTTATAGATTCACCAGTAACCTTTTCTGCTGCCATTAAAAAATCGCCTTCATTTTCTCTTCCTTCATCATCAATTACAATAATTATTTTACCTTCTTTAATATCATTAATTGCTTCTTTTATTGAATTAAATTTATACATTGAAATTATCCTCCTACATGAATCCATTATCTTTCAAGAAATTTTCATTTATTTTAAATTCTTTTTTTATCTCTTTATCATTAAAGCTTATAAAGCTTTCTATATATTTACCTACAATGTCACATTCGATGTTTACAAAGTTTCCAACTTTTTTCTCCATTAAAGTAGTTTCACTAATTGTATGGGGTATTATGGAAAGTAAAAACTTTTCATTGTCTACATATGCCACTGTTAGGCTTATTCCATCAATAGCGACCGAACCTTTTTCAACTATATATTTAATAACAGAAGATAAAGGTTTAACAGCTATGAGTGTAGCCACTTCATCTTTAGCTATAGATGTTATTTCTCCTATACAATCAATATGCCCACTTACAATATGACCTCCAAATCTACCATTTGCACTTAGTGCTCTTTCTAAATTTACTTTAGATCCTATTTTAAGACTTCCTAAATTACTTCTTTTTAAAGATTCTAAAACAATATCAGCTGTAAACTCAGTAGACATTATACTTGTTACTGTTAAACAAACACCATTTACAGAAATGCTATCGCCTATATTTGTATTTTCTAATGCCTTATTAGCCTGTACTTTTATTTGGCAATATTTAAGTCCTTTTTTAATTTCTCTTATAACACCTATTTCTTCAACTATCCCTGTAAACAAATTATCACCCCCCTATATATCCAGTTAGTAATATATCTTCATCTAGAAGTTTAGCTTTTAAATCAGTAACTTTATAAGCTTTACTCAATAAGTCTATTCCCTCTCCCTCAATACAAGTTTTAGAATCTATTCCACCTATTATTTTAGGAGCAACAAATATCATCACTTTATCGACTATTCCAGCTTTTAGTGCAGAGTAATTCAATTCTCCCCCGCCTTCTAAAAGAATGCTATCTATTTCAATTTCTCCTAGTTTTAACATTAAATCATTTAGATCTACTTTATTATTTAATGATTTTGTTATTAACACCTTAGCTCCAAGATTTATTATTATATTCCTTTTATTTATATCTGATTTTTCTGTAGTTGCTATTATTGTTTTATAATTGCTTGAGGTTTTTAATATTTTAGAATCTATTGGAATTTTAAGATTACTATCAACTATAATTCTTATAGGATTTCTTCGACCTTTAATATTACAAGTTAAAGTTGGATCATCCATAAGTACTGTATTTATTCCAACCATAATTCCACTTAACTCATTTCTTAGTCCGTGCACTTTTAATCTTGATAATTCTCCAGTTATCCATTTAGATTCTCCAGTTCTAGTTGCTATCTTTCCATCTAAAGAAATAGCAGATTTTAAAACAACATAAGGTTTTTTAGTTTTTATATATTTAATAAAAACTTCATTTAGCTTTAAACATTTTTTTTCTAGTACTCCAATCTTAACTTCAATTTTAGCGTGTTTTAATTTTCTAATACTTTGCCCAGAAACTAATGGATTCGGATCTAAACTTCCTATTACAACTCTAGAAACTTTGGAAGAAATTAATTTATCTACACAAGGAGGCGTTTTACCATAATGAAAGCAAGGCTCTAATGTTACATATATAGTTGAGTCCTCAACACTTTCACTTGAATTATTTATGGCTTCTATTTCAGCATGATTTCCACCATAATTTCTATGATATCCTTGCCCTATTATTTTCCCATTTTTTACAATAACAGCTCCAACTAATGGATTAGGGTTAACCTTACCTTTTCCTTTCTTAGCTAATTCAATAGCTAATTGCATGTACTTTTCATCCATCTTTTAACTCCTTCTCTTTATTTATAAAGCAAAAATGCTCTGAGTAAATCTATCCCCAGAGCATTAAAACACAATAACATAAATAATCAATATAAATAAAAACTTTTTATTTTGCATAAAAAATATTATTAAAAAACTCTGAAATATAAAAATATTTCAGAGCTAATATAACAGTATAACAAACAAAAGTAATTATAAATAAAAATCACTTAAATACATTATCTTCTTCCATCCAGACTTTACTGTCGGCCTCGGAGTTTCACCGAATCATGCTAAAATAGCTCGCGGGCTTTACCGCCGGTAGGGAATTTCACCCTGCCCTGAAGATTTATTCAATTTTATATTGTTATTTTATTATCATTTCTATTTATTGTCAACAATAAGTTTTATAAAAATTAAATCTATATAGTTTAATATTCAATTATTTTCTCTTTATTCGTACACTCATCTATTAAATTTAATAGATCTTAATATTCCACTTTTAAGTGTTTTAATATAAATTTATACATTATTATCTCATATGATATCCTTCTCTCTTTTTTAAAGAAAAAATATAATACACAAGATATATTTTATACGTCTAAATATTCGCTATTTATTTCATTATTGTTCTGATCTTTTAATTTTGATTCTAATGCCAAATAACTAACTGCTATAAAAATAACTATACATCCTAAAACCTTTTTTATGCTTAGAGTTTCATTAAATAATAATAATCCACTAATTATACTAGTTATTGGTTCAAATAAGGAGAATATTGCAGCAGACGTAGCCCCTATAATTGATACACCTAACTGAAATAGTATAATAGCTACTACTGATGTTAATAATGAGATAATTATCATTAGAACATAAACTTTTAAAGAAAGATTAAATCTTATATATCTACCCAAAATATTACCTATTATCATTTCAACGGAAGTAAAAGAAACTATATAAAAAGATAATTTATAGGGATTTATTTTTACTAACTCTTGCTTTTCAAGATATACTATATAAAAAGCATAAGTTATTCCTGATATTAAAGCCATTAATGCTCCTAATATATTACTACCATTTTTCATATCCATAAAAAGTAATACACCAAGTAATGAAATTATCAAAGCTAAAACCTTACTTTTACCTAAACTTTCTTTAAAAAATAATTTGCATGTTACTGCTACAAAAATTGGATACATAAAATGCAATGTTGTAGCTGCTCCTACTCCAATATATGAGTAAGAACTATATAATAAGGCTGTAGTTAAAGCAACGCCTATTAAACTAAGAATAAATATATTCTTTACTTCTTTCTTTTCAGTTCTTAAAGAAATTTTTTTGTGTTTTAATATAAAAAATAAAATCGGAATAGCAAGTAAATTTCTAAAAAAGGTCATAGATAAAGAATTATTCCCTAATTTATATGTTATGTTTGCTAGAGCAGGTGTAAAACCAAATATTATTGCTGACAGTATTGTAAATAAAATACCTTTAATTTTCATATTATCGCCTTCTATTTCTTAATAAATTTTTACCAATACTAGTTTTATTTTACTACATAATTTGGCTAATTACATCTATTCACTAACAAATCTAACTAAAACGTTAAAAAGCATGTTAATTAATAAAAATTAACATGCTTTTCTATAATAAAAGTTTATATAATTTTATATATTCATTTTTAGAATAAACTTTTTACTATTATAAATAACTATTAATTATGCTTCTTCGTTCATAATTCCTAATTTATCAAATATTATAAATGCTAAATTTAAAGCAATTCCTACTACAGTCGCTAGTCCCATTCCTTTTAACTCTACAACTCCTATAGTTAATTTTATACCACTTAATCCTACCATAAATATGATTGATGTAAGAATTAAATTTCTTGATTTTGAAAAATCTATTTTTTCTTCTATAAAGGTTCTAAGTCCGGATGTTGCTATAGTTCCAAATAATAATAAACTTACACCACCTACTACTGGAGTTGGAATAGTACTTATTATAGCTGAAAGCTTACCTGAAAATCCCAATATTATTGAAATTATTCCTGCACCACATATTACATATACACTATATACTTTTGTTAAGGCCATAACTCCTATATTTTCGCCATAAGTGGTAGTTGGCACTGAACCAAACATGCCTGAGATTACAGTTGATAATCCATCGCCTAATAATGATCTATGAAGTCCTGGATTTTCTGATAAATCTTTACCTACTATGCTGCTAGTAACCTTTAAGTGTCCTATATGTTCTGCTATTACTACAAATGTAGCTGGAAGTATAGTTAGTATAGCTGTCATGTCGAATTTAGCTATTTTTATTTGTGGTATTGTAAAGAATGTTGCATTATTTATAGCATTAAAATCTACTAGCCCCATAAAGCAAGCTGTTATATAACCAACAATAACTCCTATTAAAATAGGTATTACTTTTAAAAATCCTCTTAATAATACATTACTTAATATAACTGTTATAAGTGTAATCATTGAAACTATAACCCAAGTTGTATTAAGTTCTGGTGAATTTGATCCTCCAACTGGAAATCCTGCCATATCAGCTGCAGTACTAGCAAGCTCTAGTCCTATTATAGTAACTATCGCCCCCATTGCTGCCGGTGGAAATAATTTGTTAATCCAACCTGTCCCTGTATAACCTACAATAATTGCTACTATTGAAAAAACAAGACCTGAAACTACAAAGCCACTTTGTACAGTTTGAAAATTATAACCTTCACTAAATAATAAAAACGTTGGTGCTAGAAAAGCAAAACTTGATCCTAAATAAGCTGGTATCCCTCTTTTTGTTATAAAGGCATAAAGCAATGTGCCTATTCCATTAAAGAATAATACAGTTGTTGGATCAATGTTAAATAAGATAGGAACTAAAATAGATGCTCCAAACATTGCAAATAGATGTTGTATGCTTAATGGAATCGCCTTCCCCATTGGAACTTTTTCGTTGACATCAACCATTAAAACTTCATTTTCTGATACTTTTTTCATATGATTATCCCCCTTCTTAGTCTCTCAGAACTAAATTAAAAGTATTTTTATAAAATATATCATTTTTTTCGTTTAAATACAACATATTTTTTAAATTTTTAATATACTTTATTTTTAATTTTTATTTCATATCATTTACGAGTATATTGTTTAGGAGTTATAATAGTGTATATTTTAATGTATAAAAAGTTGTTACAATTTTTAATTTATCATAAGTGGTGTTAAATTTGTGCTAAAGTTATTCTTCTCTTATCAAAAATGAAAATTCTTATGTTATAATTTTCTTTATTAGAAAAGGAGGCAGACATATGTATAGAGCTATACAAATAAAAAACCTTCATTACCATATATTTTGTATAATGATTGTATTTATTATATGTACTATAGCAACTTCTTCTTCTTTACTTTTAAACTATTGGGGAGTACATAAAGAGAATCTTCTTATGATTTTCTTAATAGGAGTTCTTATTTCTACTGTTGCTACAAGAGGATATATCTATGGATTCCTTAGTGCAATAATTAGTGTTTATTTGTTTAATTTTTTTTTCACAGAGCCATTATATTCTCTTGCAATAAGTAATAAACAAGATATTCTTTTAATTATATTTTTTCTAATAGCTGCACTTATATGCGGCATTATGTCATCAAAATTTCAACACCAGACTAAAATAGCAAAGCAGAATGAACGTACTGCACAGTTTATGTATGAAATCACAGAAAGTTTTTTAAATCTTGCAGGTACTGAAAATATTGTTAATAATGCACTAAAATGCATCTATGAAAAAACTGGGCTTTCTTGTGTTATTAAACTTGATTCCAATAAATTTGAAGGTTGTAAAGACTTTTTTCACACACCAAATAGTCTATCTGATTTTAACAATTCCTTTGATTATGAAATGCCTATAAAAGGAGTTTCAAATCAGATTGGAACTATTATATTTCGATCTTGTGAGCCTTTTACAGAAGATACTAGTAAAATAATAAATACAATAGTTTATCAAATGGCTCTTATTCTTGATCGTGAGTATATTTATCTTGAGCGCCAAAAAATTAAACTTGATATGGAAAGTGAGCATCTAAAAAGCACTCTTTTAAGAAGTATTTCTCACGATATACGCACCCCCTTAACAGGAATAATGGGAGCAAGTAACGTTATTATGGAGCATATTAATTCACTAACTAATATAGAAATTCAAAAACTTGCATCAGATATAAATGAAGAATCTTCATGGCTTATTATGACTGTTCAAAATATATTAGATATGACACGAATGACTGATGGGAAATTTACCATTAACACTAATTATGAATCCGTTGATGATCTTATTAATCAGGCTGTTTCTCGTCTTCCATCCTTTTATGACTTAACGAGACTTTCCATTTCTATACCTGATGATATTTTTCTTGTTAATGTTGATGGTAAACTTTTTGTGCAAGTAATTATAAATCTAATTGATAATGCTTTTAAGCATTCTGGAGATAATTCACAAATTATGCTTAGTGCTTATCCTGAAAATTCACTTATGGTATTTCAAGTATCAGATAACGGTTATGGTATTGATCCTGCTATACTTAATGATATTTTCAATGGTTTTATAACCATGCCAACCCATGTTGCTGATAAAGGAAGAGGAGTGGGACTTGGACTTTCAATATGTAAAGCAATCGTAATAGCTCACCAAGGTTCTATCTTAGCATCAAATAATGAATATGGTGGTTCTACTTTTAAGATTACTTTACCTTATGAAAAAGAATAGAAATAATTTTTAAGTTTTCGAAAGGAGTTTTATTATAATATGATTGAAACTAAATCTATTTTAATTATAGAAGATGATTCCAAAATTACTAATTTTATGTCTATGGCTTTGAAGGCAAAAGGTTACCAAGTAATATCTGCTCCTACAGGAAAGGATGGTATTCTTGCGTTTTGTACACAATCACCAGATATCATAATGCTTGACCTTGGTCTTCCAGATATGGATGGTAATGAGATTATTAAAGAAATACGAAATGTTTCCCAAATACCTATACTTGTTGTTTCTGCTAGAGAATTTGATAATGATAAAATTTCAGCCCTTGATGCTGGCGCTAATGATTACGTTACAAAACCTTTTTCTATGGGTGAACTTCTTGCTAGAGTTCGTGTAATGGAACGTTTCATTGTTAGAGAGAATTTTATTCAACCAGAAAGTATTTACCATTTTGATGATCTTACAGTTGATACCGAAAGAAGACGAATATTTCTTGGTCAAAAGGAAATTCACCTTACACCACTTGAATACAAATTGCTTTTTTTACTAGTTTCTAATTGTGGAAAGGTTGTTACTCACAGGCAGATTATGAAGGAAGTATGGGGATATTCAGAAAGTGGTGATTCCAAGAGCATACGTGTTTGCATGGCAAGTTTACGCCGTAAAATTGAAAATGATACTTCCCATCCGCGCTTTATACTTACTGAAATTGGAATAGGCTATAGATTCATAGATAAAAAATAAAAAGGTTGTTGCACAATTATACTTCTATTCATCATCTAGAATATTTTAATTTGTGCAGCAACCTTTTATTACTTTATTCTGTTTTCGAAGAAAGTCTAAATACATCAGTAGAAAGCCCCATTACTACTATATGGTCATCTTCTTTAAACACATATTTTCCACCTGGTGCTGGATTTAATGAACTTTTATTCTTTATTGCAATAATGTTAACCTTATATGTAGCTCTTACATTAATATTTTCGATAGTTTTTCCAAGCCAATTAGGTGCTATTGGTATTTCTAATATGCAGTATTCAGAAGTAAGTTCTATATAGTCAAAGATATTTGTAGCATTATATCTTACTGCAAGTTTTTCTGCAATTTCCTTTTCAGGATAAAAAACCTCATCAGCTCCTACCTTTTTTAAAAACTCAGTTTGACGCTCTCTCTTAGCTTTTGATACAACAAATTTTGCTCCAAGTTCTTTTAATATTGATGTAATTTCTAAAGAAGCATAAAAATCTTCACCAATTGCTACAAAGCAGTAATCAAAATTATTAACTCCTAAGGATCGCAATACACCTTCCTTTGTACAATCTCCAACAAAGGAGTCCTTAAATATTGGTGATAATTCTTGAATTACTTCATCACTTTTATCAACAATCATTACATCATTTCCAAGTTCCTGCATTTTACTTGCAAGATGTTTTCCTAAAATTCCCATTCCAATTACAAGTATTGATTTCATTTTATCCTCCATTTCATTATCTATATGTAAATATATAATTAACCTATCATTACCTTTTCAAGCGGCCTTTTTAATGGAGCTTCCTTCTTTTTTTCTCCAAATACTAATAACAATGATAACCCACCTATTCTTCCACCATACATAAGCACTATTAATATTATTTTTGAAAAAACTCCGAGAGACGGTGTTATTCCTTTTGAAAGTCCTACTGTTGCTGCTGCAGATATTACTTCAAACATTACAGTAGAAGCACTTATTTTTTCTACAAAGCATATAATCATTGTTGCAGTTAATACTCCTGCTAAATAAACATATGTTATGACAGCAGCTTGTTTTATAAGGCTTTCTTCAACTTGCTTCTTGAATACAGTTACATCATTTCTCCCTTTTGACATTGAAAATGCTGCAATTATTACTATTGCTAATGTTGTTGTTTTTATACCACCAGCAGTTGATCCAGGGCTTCCACCAATAAACATTAGTATCATAGTTAAAATACTTCCTGATTCTGATAATGTAGTAAGATCCATTGAATTAAATCCAGCTGTTCTTGTTGTAACTGACATAAATAATGAAGAAATAATCTTCTGAGGTATTGTTAATTCTCTTAAATTAGTACTTGCTTCAAACAAATAATATCCTACAGTTCCTAGGGTAATTAATACTACTGTTGTTACAATTACTATTTTAGAATGGAGTGAATACTCTCTAAAATAATGTTTATTTTTTAGTATATCATCCCATACTAAAAAACCAATTCCACCTATTATAATTAACATCACTATTGTAATGCTTACAATCATGTCTGTTTCATAACCTGTAAAAGAAGAAAATTCTTCGTATTTTCCCATAAGATCAAATCCCGCATTACAAAAAGCAGATATAGAATGAAATATACCATTGTAAAGTCCTTCCCAAAACCCCATTTTAGGAATAAACTTACTTGCAAGTATAACTGCTCCAGCTCCTTCAAAGATAACTGTTCCCATAATAATGCATTTTACTAGCTTTACAATACCACTAATGCGCATATTTCCTGATGATTGCATTAATATCATTCTTTCATGAAGTCCAATTTTCTTTTTAGCAAAAATAGCAAACATACTAATTATAGTCATTAATCCAATACCACCAATTTGTATCATAAGTAGTATAACTATTTGTCCAAATATAGACCAATAAGTAAATGTATCATATACAATAAGACCAGTAACCCCTGTTGCACTTGTTGCAGTAAATAATGCATCTATAAATGGAGTCCATTCTCTATTTCGTGATGAAAAAGGAAAACATAAAAAAATACTTCCTACTACTATAACTAAAAGAAAGCTGAATGCAATAATACGTGTATAACTTAAATTGTTAATCCATTTTTTAATCATTTTTTGTCACCTTAATTCTTTGCTTAGCAAGCATAATCATTTTTTCTGGACCATCGTTAACATAAACAAATGGTACATTATTTCTATAAAATATATTTTGATAAAGTAAATCATTACATAAGAGCACTTGATTACTAATATTAGACCCTATTTCTATATTTCTGCTCATTATGAGATTTTTATAATCATCACTATCTACTGCTAAAAAACATATATAAGATTCTTCAAAATTTATTATGCCTACATCATTAATGTGCACATATGGCTCACCATTTTCTTCAAGAATATTTAAAATCCCATCTGCAAAATCTGATTTTCCATAAACAAGTATAACTCCTCCATAATCCACATATTTCTTTTCTTTTGGAAAAGTAGTTGGTAATTCCAAGAAATCATCAATTTTTTTCATAACCCTGTAACCTAGAAATATCATAATTAATATTATCAATCCTAAAATATATTCCATACTACTCCCCCTAATTTAATACATAAAATGATTTAATTCTTCTCTATAATAACTCTAAACGTATAAATTTTAGGTTTAATATTATATTTTAGTATTATTATTTCATTATATTTAGACATAATTTTCTTAACGTTTTTTTAACACCTTAGATATCTTTTAATATTTTGACGCAGATAAAAAAGACTTTTAAATTATATAATTCAAAAGCCTTTTTTAAATATAACTTAATACAAATAGCCTAATAGTACCTTAATTGCTAAGTTAGAAAAGTAATTAGCAGCAATAATTAATGAATCCTCATTTAAATTATAAGAAGGATGATGCCAATCTTTCTCTCCTCCAACTCCCATCCAAACAAAAAATCCTGGAACTTTATTTTGATATAATGCAAAATCCTCACCTCCAGTGCTTTGATTTGCTAATACAGCATTATATCCTAATTCTGTTGCTGCTTCAGTAGCTACTTTTATAAACTTCTCTGAATTATTAACAATAGGTAAATAAGAATACCATCTAAAATCTATCTTTGCTCCAAAGGCTGATGCTATTCCTTCTACATTTCGTTTCATTAATTTTGGAATAATTTGGCGAATATCATCTTGAAATGTCCTTACTGTACCTTCAAGCTCTGCTCTTTCCGGTATTACGTTCCAAGTATTACCTGCTTGAAAACGAGTTATACTGATAACAACATTACTAAACGGACTTAAGTTACGGTTTACTACTGTTTGTAATCCAGAAACGATTTGACTTGCTACTATGATAGGGTCAATAGTTTTTTCAGGTATTCCAGCGTGTCCACCTACTCCAATCACATCTATCTCAAATCTATCTACACTTGCCATAAGTGGACCTGATCTTATTCCTATTGTACCTACTGGAAGATCTGGTTTGTTATGCATTCCAAATATAGCTTCCACATTATCAAGTGCTCCTGATTTAATAATTATATTAGCACCTTTTGCATTTTCTTCTGCCGGCTGAAATATAATTCTGACAGTTCCATGTAATTCTGCTTTACGATTTTTTATAATAATAGCTGCTCCTAAAATTGATGCGGTATGGAAATCATGCCCACAAGCATGCATTACACCCAAATTTTTAGATGAAAATTGTAAACCTGTTGTTTCTAAAATTGGCAGTGCATCAATATCACTTCTTAAAGCAATAATTGGGCCTGGATAATCCCCCTTTATTTCTGCAACAACTCCTGTTGCTAAAGGCAAATCTAATATTTCTATATCTTCATCCTTTAGCCACCGACGAATACGTTTAGTAGTTCCATACTCCTCCATAGATAATTCAGGATTTTCATGTAATTCACGTCTATATTTAATTAATTTATCACTTAATTCCTTTTCATTTATAAATACTGTCACTTTTATGCCTCCTCTCTCAGCTTGAATCAAGCTATCTTAAGAATTCGTTTATATATTATTTAATTTTTAAATCTCTCGTCTAATATTCCTTGATTTATATTATTCTCACTTCCTAGAAAAATTTACCTTATCTACAATTTTCTTTATATTCAAACTTCTGTTTTCCTCTTTAATTACCTTATAAGTACTTTATCTATTTTTTACATCATTTAATTTTTTTATTTGGGTTACAAAATTAAAACTTAACTCTTAATCTTGTCTACCTCCTCTAAAAGCTACAATAATTACATATACTTACAGTTTTCAATGCGATTTTATAATTCATTCATAAATTATATTTATTAAATATATTATATATAAATAAGTCTTTGGAGGAACATACATAGGTATGTAGATATAATTATTATGAAAATATATGACTTATCACTCAAAAAATTTGTGGATATTAATGATATTAGTATTATAAGTAAAAACAAAATTGGTGACTTAACTCTAGTTTTAGACTCCGAAAATATAGATGTTGGAGATATACTTATTTTATCTAATTTTGTAGATATGATTAGTAATAAAGGTTATGGTGCTGGCTTATCAAGAATTCCTTATGCTTATTATGCTAATGATAGAAAAGTAAAAGCTTATTTTTCAGATGCTAATCTCGTTGCTTATAATCTTGATATCTTTAGAATTTATTTTGATTTCAAAATAAAAATAATAAAAAAAATTAATAAAACACCTTATTTTATAACTATAACAGGAGATAGCTGTAATCTGATAATTTTTAAGAAATAAGGTATTATGTAAGCGCTTCAGAAAATGGCGTCTATAATTATTTTTAAGCAAATGATACCCTATCACTATAGAAATT
>NZ_BAAACH010000031.1:0-3998 GCF_039521405.1 Clostridium sartagoforme | reverse complement strand
CATTCCGAACAGGAAAGTTAAGCTCTACAGCGTCGATGGTACTGCATGGGAGACTGTGTGGGAGAGTAGAACGTTGCCAGGTTATTATGCGTTATTAGCTCAGTTGGTAGAGCACCTGACTCTTAATCAGGGTGTCCCGGGTTCGATCCCCTGATAACGCACCAAATCCTAAACTTTTGTTTAGGATTTTTTTATTTAAAAATAATAATGAACAAGTATTGGATAATAGTAGATTCTTCTTATAATATTTATAAATGTGATAAGTTTTATAAGAATTATTCAATTTATTTTTAATAAATGGGAGTTAAATTTTATGTTATATAAAAAAACAACAATAACTTTAATATACTAGTATTTAAAAAAAATTCTAATGGCACAAAAGTAATATATAATTTAAAAATGGAAATTTAGTTATGGAGGGATATAAGTGATTTCAAAAAATAGAAAAGTAGCTATAGTAGGAACAGGTTTAGTTGGTTCTAGCACTGCATTTAGTTTAATAACTCAAGGTGTTTGTGATGAAGTTGTTATGATAGATATAAATAAAGAAAAAGCACTTGGGGAAGTTATGGACTTAAAACATTGTATAGAATACCTAAATAGAAATACAAAAATAAAAGTAGGTTCTTATGAAGAGTGTAAAGATGTTGATATAATAGTTATAACTGCAGGAGCGCCCCCAAGACCAGGGCAAACAAGGTTAGATACTTTAGATCTATCAGCTAAAATAGCAAAGTCAATAGTTGATTCTATAATGCAAAGTGGATTTAAGGGCCACTTTATAGTGGTATCAAATCCTGTTGACATAATAGCGCATTATGTTTATAAGCTATCTGGACTACCAAAGAGTCATGTTATAGGAACAGGAACATCTGTTGATTCAGCAAGATTAAAAAATTTCATAGGAGATTTATTTAATGTTGATCCAAGAAGTGTTCAAGCGTATTCTATGGGTGAACATGGTGATTCTCAAATGGTTCCATGGTCTCATGTTTATGTTGGGGGAAAACCATTTAGTAAAGTTATAAAAGATAATAAAGATCGAGCTGGAGATATAGATTTAGATAAGTTAGCTATGGAAACTGCACAAGCGGGATGGGAAGTTTATAACAGAAAGGGAACAACATATTATGCTATAGCTGCTGCCACGGTTGGAATAATAAAGGCTATTTTAAATGATGAAAATAAAATAATACCAGTATCCACATTATTAGATGGTGAATATGGTGAATATGGAGTATTCTCTGGAGTACCTGTAGTACTTAATAGTGAAGGTGCAAAGGAAGTAGTAGAAATAGAAATGACAGAAGAGGAACTTAAAAAATTTAAAAAGTCTAATGATACAATAAGAGAATATATAAGTAAATTGAACAATAAATAATAGTAATGCTATTAAAGAAATATACAATTCTTTAATAGCATTTTATATTAAGATATATGTATATAAAAATGACTAAATGCTACAATATAACTTACAAATTTATTAGTAAAGTTAAATTAATTTATATTAGAAATAAAAAAAACAAATTATTTTCAAAAATTATGTTGACATATGGGTAATAAGTCTATATAATAAGTTCTTGTTGAGAGAAAAATATCTGGTGATGATGGCGTAGAGGAAACACTCCTCTCCATTCCGAACAGGAAAGTTAAGCTCTATAGCGTCGATGGTACTGCATGGGAGACTGTGTGGGAGAGTAGAACGTTGCCAGGTCATAAGGTTTACTAGCTCAATCGGTAGAGCACTTGACTTTTAATCAAGGTGTACCGGGTTCGATTCCCGGGTAAGCCACCAAAAATCACTTCATTTAATGAAGTGATTTTTTAATAAGAACTTGCTTAGCATTATATATAATAAAAGAAAGAGATGATAATCACCTCTTTCTTTTTTATTTTCTTAGAATATCTTTTTTTACAAACTTTAAAAATTTCTTTATAGAGTTTAAATCATCTTTTAAAGTTGAAGAATCTTCTTCTTTAAAATATCCACCAAGATAAATTAACATTATAAAGAATAATATACCTAAGTTAATATACATATCTTTTACATCAGCTATGAAAAGATTACTTATCCCTATAAAATCCAAGCTACCACCATAAAATACTTTATCTATTAATGAACATAATGCTCCAGATGTAACAAATAAAAATGTCATATCTGCCCAGAAACTTTTATTTTTGAGATAGGAATAATATCTATAAATCTCTATAAATAAAAGCACAGAAACTGCATTAAATATGATTAATGTAGTAAATCCTACTCCAAAACCAAATCTAGCATTAAGCCAAGACCCCTCAGTATTAATTATAGGATCAAAGGAGAGGAAGTTTGGTATAAGTTCAAAATATCTTTCAAAAAAGAATAATTTTATTATCAACTTTAATCCTTGATCTATTAACATAAGTACAGAAAAGATTAATAATATTATCTTATTGTTAAAACCATTAGGATATTTGATTGATACTATATATATTATCCAACCTGTAATGGCAAATAAAATAGTCAACAACAAGTTCATAATTAGGGTATAAAAATTATCTACTCTACCAGTTATAATTTCAAATGCAAAGTACAATAGCCACATTAAAGGAAGTATTCCTATCGTAATCCATTTATCTTTATTAAATTTATTTGTCATGATATCCTCCTACAGAAAACTTAAGATATTAAGATTTTATCATATGTAAATATAAAATTCATATAAGGATAACAAATTATTTTAAATACTGATATAATTAAAAAATAAAATACTGAATATTTAGGTTATTTATATTAATACTAAATAATAATACGAATCATAGGAGGAATTTTAAGTGTTAAAAATTTTTGCAGTTTCAGATTCTATAGGGGAAACAGCTGAGCAAGTTGCTATGGCAGCGGCAAGTCAATTTAAAGGAGAGGTAGAAGTAAAAAGAATTCCTTACATAAATAGTTTAGAAGATGTTGAAGAATTGATAACTGAAGTTACCAATAACGAAAAAAGTATAATAGTATCAACTATAATAACTGTTAATGTAAGAGAATATTTGACTCAAAAATGCTTAGAAAAAAATATATCTGTAATAAATGTATTGGGGCCAATAATAAATGTGACTTCATCAATATTGAATAGAATGCCAGACAATAATCCAGGTGCAATGAGAAAAACAGATGAAGTTTACTTTAAAAGAATTGAAGCTATGGAGTTTGCTATGCAATATGATGATAGCAAAGACTATAGAGGATTAAAGAATGCGGATGTTGTACTTATAGGATTATCAAGAACGTCTAAAACACCATTATGTATGTATTTAGCTAATAAAGGAATAAAAGCAATTAATATACCACTTATGCCGGAAGTAGAAATACCAAATGAACTTTTTGAAGTAGATAAGAAAAAAATATTTGGATTGGTAATAAACCCCTTACAATTAATAGAAATAAGAAAAAGAAGATTAGATAAGTTTCATAGAATGCCTACAGGGATAGAATATGCAAGTGATGCTAGAATATTAGAAGAATTTGATTTTGCAGATAGAATAATGAGAAAATTAGGTTGTAAGACTATAGATGTTACTCAAAGAGCAATAGAGGATACTGCACTGATAATAATAAAGGCATTAGGGCATGATAGATAATACACAAGGTTAACTATTAAATTAGAGTATATTAATAAAATTAAGATATAATTTTAAATATAATTTTTGAGTATATAAAATCGAAAAAAGGCATAAAACAAACATATTGAAGATAAATTCATAGTGAAAGTATAATTTTATTAAAAAATAAAAGAAAATTTATTGACAATAAGTTTTTTTAGTGATAACATTTATTCATCGTCTAAAGCGAGTCAAATATTTTAAAGGATAATAAAAAATATATTGACATAATAAAATTATGATGATATTATAAGAAAGTCGCTTAAAGGCGATGGAGAAAATGGTCTTTGAAAATTGAACAGAAAATAAGTTAAGTAAAATAAACCAGCAATTCTTTTAGAAGTCTTAAAACTAAGACT
>NZ_BAAACH010000030.1:0-55204 GCF_039521405.1 Clostridium sartagoforme | reverse complement strand
ATAACATAAAAAGTGCATAAATTCCTACATTTTGATGTTGGAACTTTTATGCACTTTCATATTAACATTTACACCTCTGTTTATAAATTGTGGTCGGCAAACCTACTTTTATAATACATTGGAGGTTTTATTTTTTCTACTCATAGCTAAAAGCTTTCCGGAACCACAGGTAGAACCTGTGATATTCTTTATACAAAAAAACTGCACACTCATCCACTAATCGTGAGAGTGTACAGCTTCATATTATACTTACTACTAAACTTCTTTAGATAACTTTTCTAAATCTGCTATAATAACTTTTACTAAATCTAACTTTCCCTTAGCATAATCTTTGTCAGTTAGCCAGTTTATCCCTAGTTCTAATGCTTTTTCAGTTTCTTTATATTCATTTAATAATGTCTTTATTAACTCTTCATTCATATATATCAACTCCATAAATTAATTTAAATTCATTGTTGTTTTATATAATTTAATTATAAAATAACAATATTTTATTTAACCCTTTTACCCTCTTGTAGGTTTTGAATAAAGTTTAATCATAATAATGCTCTAAAAACTCATTTTTTCATAAGCTTAAAAACAGTATTTCGAAATAAAGTTTAATCAAAATATTACTTCTGATTTTAGCTCTTGTACTTATTTTAGTAATAAAGTTTAATCAAAACTTATAGTTTTATATTAATTGCTTATAAGTTATAGCAAAAATATAAATAAGTTATGCACAGTATATAAACATTTGCCGCTATCAAACTTTATATTAAAATATGATAATTATTAATTGTTCTAATATTATACTATTTATTGCATATATATTTAATACGTATATAAAATAACTTTTAGGAAATAATCAAATTAGAAAGAAGGTAAGATTATGTATACTTATGACATAAAAAATACAATTATAAATGCCAAAAATCCAGTTGCATTTACTGGCTACAAGATATCAGAATTATCAGGTTTCCCTAGGTTACAAGAAGAACTTAATAACTATACCCTTAAAGACATCTTAACTGTTGATTTTTTTTATACTAATACTATAATATTCTATAAAACGTTTATAAAATTATTAAACTCACCTCCAGTTTTTCCTAATTACGTTCATAATATTTTATCTAAATTGAATTTTACTATAATTACTGAAAACTTTGATAGTTTGCATCAGAAAGCTGGTAGTTCAAATGTTATAGAATTGAATAATAATTTAAAATATCTATCATGTACACAATGTAACTACGTAATTGAATCAAATCTGGTATTATCTAATATCACTACAGATGAAGAGCTATTATGTAGTGTTACTTGTCCCAATTGTAAAACTATTTTAAAACCCAAATTAGTTTTATTAGGTGACAATATTAACAAATTTCATATTGCGCTAAATGAAATTTATAAATCAGACCTTTTTCTAATTATTGGAAGTAACTTAGACTTCTGGCCAGCTAACTATTTACCCATAAAGGCAAAATATGTAAATTGCCCTACAATTATATTAAAAGACGACTATAGTATTCTTAAAGATATTTACTAATTTACAATTTGTGACTTATCCCCATATATTTCAATATTATCAGCTACATTACTAATTGCTATTATTGCTTGATCAATACCATGATTCCTATAAAAACTTGATCCTCTTTTAGATAATTCTTCAGCTTTATTCAATACAGTTCTTTTAAGTTCAAGTTTAAGAACCAATGCAAGTTTGCTAAATTTCCATTTTTCTCTTATAGCCTTCTCAATCACACTTGAAAAAACTTCTTTATAACAACATATTAAAAACTCATGGTATCTATTTGAAGGCTTTTTCTTATTTTGTTTATCTAAATGAATTTTATGCTTAAATCCTAAATATGTTTTGCATTTTCCTTGGTTACAGGCGATTCCAGCTAAAGCTTGAGTTGTACCACATGAAATTGCTATAATTTTTTTATTTGCTATTGCATTTAAAACATCAACATTTTCATTTAATATCTCATTTACACTTATTAAAGGTTGATGATTTCCATAATTATGATCATATTTATGATATAAAGTATCTTTACTACCATGAGTTATAATTATTATAGTATCATAATTTTTAATTTCCTTTAAACATTCTTCCTTAATATCACTAAAAGTAATATTTATCTTTATACCATACTTTTGTAGATTCATGTCTATTTCATTGCTAAATTTACCAAACCTTTTCATTTCTTCATTAAGTCTATTTCTGTATATTATTACTGACAAGTTATCACCCTTTTTCTACTTGAAACTAGTTAATATTTATAATTTAATAATGTACTTAATATTGTTTCTGTTACTTGTTTTCTAAAATTTTTGCCTTCATCAGTATCTTTCAACAAATCATCTATAAGTGATTCGACCATAACTTCATTTCCTTGAAGATTATTATAAGTGATTTCAATTCCTTCTTCTTTATATTCTGAGGTCAATTTTATTAAAAGTTGTGACAAAACATCAATATTTTCACAACATTTCTTAATTACATCAATCATCATCGGAAAATTATTTTTATATGCTATATAATTTACTCCATAATTATTTATTAATTCAAATATATCTTTATGTGGTAATTGTAAATCATAATTTCTATTATCTGTATCATATATAAATGAACTAGAATAAAAAACTATTTTGCTCACACTATTTTTCATTCTAAATTTCCTAATTATATCATCACCCATTACATTTTCAGAATATCCTTTTTTTAAATCGTAATCTATAAGTAATATATCATAAATCTTGTTACTATCATAATCACTCTCATTATTTATAACATCAAATTCAATATCAATATTATAATCAACCTTCAACTTTTTCTTATACGTGTTACACAATATTTTAATCTGAACTTCATCATCTATTACTAATGCATTATATTTGTATTTCATATTTTATTTCTCCCCCCTATTATTGGTAATTTAATTAAAAATGTTGTTTTTTTGTTTTCTTCGCCAAGATTTACACACATTATTTCACCTTCGTGATCTTTTACAGCATCTCTTGCTGTTGCTAGTCCTATTCCGGATCCATCTGTGTTTGATCCCCATAATGCAAAAATAAATGGTATTTTATCTTCTGGTATTCCTTTTCCATTATCAGAAAAATATATTTCTACAAAACCATTATTAATTTTAGTTTCTATCGTTATTTCTCCATCTTTAATCTCTGAAAGTGCTTTAAATGAATTATCAAATAAGTTTTCGAAAACATTTATCTGTAAGGCTTCTTTATTTCCTTTAATCTCTACATTATCAGCCTGAAAAACATTATTAAGAACAACGCCTTCTTGTCTTAATCTAGACGCATGATTTCTAATTGTTTCATCCACTAAATCTTTTACATTGAAGTTAGATTTTTTTGCTTTTGCAGCTTTAATAATTTTTAATGAACCATCAACCATTTTTTGTATTGTATTAAATGCTATTTTAATTTCTTTTGTATTAAACTCAATTTTGGAAATTTTTAAATCTATATCCAAATCTTCAAGTTGAGCATCTATTATTGCCAATTTATTCTTAATCTTATGCATTGTATTAAATAATACGCCCTCTGCACCAGTAATTTGGGAGTAAATTTTTATTTTCTTATCAATTTCTTTTGAAGCAGTTTCAACTTTCTCAATATTATTCATCAATTTATCTGAATTGTATTTTAATTCTGCTATTAATTCACTTTTATCAGTATGTGGGATATCTACTTTATTTATTATTTTCTTAAAATTTTCTATAAAATTTGTAGTTTCAGCTTTTAAGTTAGTTGATTCATTCCTCAAAATTTCGCTAGTTTCTCTTGATTCACTCTCAAGTTTATCGAATATATAGCTTTGAAGTAGTCCAATTATTTTCCAAACTAACTCTTTTAATTGAGAAAATTCTGGAACATCTTCTATTAGCCCTACCCTATCAGTTGCTTCTTTAAGAATATTATTTCCTTTTGACTCGTCATGAGAAAGCAATATATATCCTACTAAATCCCTTGTTCCAAAAGTTCTAAAAACTCCTTGAGAATGTTTATTATCAATTTCAAGCCAATCATTATGAGATTCTCCATATGGCATTATTCTAAAATTATCTCTAAATATTTTAATATTACCATATTCATGTGTTGGTAACCCCATGCTTCTTGTAAATATACCTTTATCAGTTTTATTTAAATAATATATAGTTACTTCAACTTCTCCAAATGGAGATTTATCATATATATTCTTTTCTGTACTTATTTTAATTTCTCCATTGTCTTGTATTTCATAATACATATTACCGTCTTTATCTATTTTTGCATAAATTTTAGTTTTAAGATATTCAAATGAATCATTCAAAATTTGCTCAGTAAGATTTGAAATAATATTATTTTCTTTTTTAGGATAGGTAAACAATATTCTAAATTCATCCTGTTCAATTTCTATTGGTGATAAAAACTTCTTTAAACTCATTCTTAATTTATCTATATCACTTAAAAACCATCTGTCTCTTAAATTCATTATTTTTAACTTCAATCCAGCACTTTCATTACTTTCAACATTTCTAATTTCATAAGTGCAAGGTATTTCTTCAATAAGCTTATCTCTATCTTCAAAATCATCCCAATTAAATTTTACTATACATTTGTTCTGTAAATTTTTGTCTATTGACTCCATTACTAAAACAGAACCTACTTTATCAACACCAAATCTTCCAATACCCTTTTCCCCATTAACATGTCGTTTTGATATTATCTCTATTTGTTCTTTTCTAATTCTAATTTCTTCTACTTTATTTTTTTCCTTATAGGATGTTCCTAGTTCCATCCAATTATCTTCTATTTCCTTTAATGTCATCCCTTTACCATTATCTATTATTTCTATATACGAATCTTCTTTTGATACTAACTTCGATCTATTTCCATCATTATGATCAAAATTTACAAACTTTATTTCAACTTCACTTGCTCCAGCATCATATGAATTCTTTACCAATTCAAATATAGCTATAGTACTATTAGTAATAAGTTCTCTTCCAACCAACTTTTCAACTTTTGCATTAGTTTTAAAATACAAACTTGGCATAGATACCCTCCCTTAATTTCACTTTTTTAGAGCATTCATTATTTCATTCGCGACAGCTTTAGCTAATAATGGTGGAACAGCATTTCCTACTTGAGTATATTGTGGTAAATCACTTTTTCTCCTATCCCCACCAGTAGTTCTTTTACCTAAGAATTCAAAACTATCATCAAATGATTGAAGCCTTGCAAATTCTCTTACTGTCATTATCCTATTTTTGCTATAATGAATTAAATCATCTGGCAACGTTAATACTGTAGGTGCTGGTTTATTTTCTATTGCCCTTTTACATCTTGTTTTTTTTGTTTCGTAAACTTCCCAATCTTCATTATCTAACTTATTTCTCAAACATATTATATCTTCACCTTGGTCAATAAGTGCAAATCTTTTTTTTACCTTTTCAGAATGTTTAGAAGCTTCATGATTAAACAACTGATTTGACCTTATCATTTTTCCATCCTTATTGGGAGTTCTTCCTTCGATAGATTGCTTTTGATATTCTGTTAATTCTATATCTTCTCTATATCGAATACTTTTATGCCCTGATTCTAAAAATGACAAATCATTTATTGCATCTTTTATAGTTACTATATTAGCATTATTTCCATTTGGAAATGTAGGTGGTTCTACTAAGTCCTTATATTTTCCACCTTTAACTCTTCGTATTTTATGTCCTAAGAAGAACACCCTTCTTCTTGTTTGAGGTACTCCAAAATCAATTGCTTGTAATACTCTATATTCAACATAATAACCTATCTGAAAAAACTCATCCTTTAAAATTTCTGCCACTGTTTTATTTTCATATATTTTATTTTTAACACCCTTGAATTTATCAAATTTCATGGATAAAATTCCTTCAACATTTTCCATTACAAAGTATTTAGGTTTTACGTTTCTTATCACACGAATATAATTACTAAAAAGCATATTCCTTGGATCATTCTTATCTCTTTTTCCTGCTAAGCTGAATCCTTGGCATGGTGGTCCTCCACATACAACATCTATTTCTGTTCCTTCTAAAAACTTTTTCAAATTACTCTTTTTAGAAAATTTCCTTATGTCTTCACATATAAATTTAGTTTCATATCCAAGCTGATTATGTCTATTCATATATGTTAGCTGCGCTGTTTCATTTATGTCTGTTGCAAATTTCACATCAAATCCTGCTTGAATAAAACCTTCTGACATCCCACCAGCTCCACAGAAAATATCTAGTACAATAGGTTGTTCCAATCAATAACCCTCCTAATCTATATTTTTATATAATTTTATTATATACTTTTTAGTATAAAAAACCAGGGAATAGAGGAAATTAATTCATATTTATTGCAACAAGCTAATTATCATGCTTTGCTGAATATTTTTTAAAATGTGAAATACCCTTTTTTCAATCATATTATTAATATGCCTATGCCTTTTTATTACAATATTTCTTTGGTGAATTATCAAAAACACTTCATGGCTCCAGTTGCCACTTTCTTTAACTAAACCATGTAATATTTTTTTATAAATCCACTCCCAATCGCATTCTTCATTAGCTGTTATTATAAGCATTGATAAAGATCTTCCTTCTCTTTCTATTTCTATTATACTATGTTCTTTTCCATTCATAGTAACTACCTTTCCAATAACGCACCTTCTTCTAGTAACACCATCATTCAAATATGAAAATTTGCGCCCCAATGGTAATTCCACTATATCGATTTCAACACTTTTTATCCCTTGCATTGATTTTAGCTTATTTAAAACATCAATAAACTCTTTAAGTTCTCCATTAACTTGTTCTAAATCAACATTAGATATTTCAACTCCTTTAGCTAGATTTAATCCTTCAGCATCTGATAGAGTCCTTGAATTATCATCATCCAACATATATTTTTTTGTATTTTTATCCTCGTTAGTTCTTTTATCTCTATATCCTACTTTTTCTTTTCTAACCCTCGGGATATTCACATACTCATGAGAAAGTACCTTCTTATTTAAACTTTCATCTGTATCAGTTGACCCATCAATATTATTATCTATAGTTCTATTACAATCGTTATTTCTTTTATGATATGTTCTTAACTTTGCTTTTCCAGTATATTCTTGCTCTTCAAAACTAGGGTGGTAAACCATAATCTCATTTACATTGATACTTTTCTCTTTTAGCTTTATTATTTCTACTACTGTATAGCCAACCTTATTTTTCTTGATTCTAGCTTGAATTTTAAAAGAATACAATTCAAAATCAAATATTAGCTTATTATTTAGCATATTGTAGCCTATACTATTAAAAATATTTAGTGCTTTCTCATTACTTATTAACCAGGCTAAGTGGTTGTAATACTCACTTTTTAGGTAGGATGTTTTATATTGTCTAGTAAAATATATCTTTAGCACATTATTTTCAAGATTATATGTATAGTAGTCTTCTGAAATATCATTATATAATATAGTATTTAACATAAAGGTATTAGGAGCTAACACAGCCTTTACTATCTCAATTACTGGAATAGAGTAGACTGTGTTACCTTTCTTGAAATTGAAGGTTCTTGATTTGCTTTTATAGCTGCTAGCTTTTATAGTCCAATCACTTTCATTATACTTAGGCTTAATTCCACTCAAATCTATATCTCTGATTTCCATAGCTCCATCATCACTAATCATTTCTGATGAAACTAAATTGCCATCAATATAGTACTTTCCTATAGATAAAAAGTGTATATTAGCCCAGTCTGATATGCTCCCATTATAGTAGACAGTTAAAATAATAAAACTGTTCTATAATGGGAGGATTTTTTTATGTCAAGAAAATCAAAAGTATCAACCGAAATAAAAGTCCAAGCTGTTGAAGATTATTTAAGAGATATAAAAAGTTTATCTGAAATAAGTAATGAACTAAATATCTACAAAAGTGCTATTTCAGCTTGGGTCCGTAAATATAAAACCTTTGGGAAAGAAGGTTTATTAAACAAAGGATATAATACATCCTATTCTGCTCAACTTAAAACTCAAGCCGTTATTGATTATCTTGATGGTAAAGGATCATTAGATGATATTTGTATTAAGTATAAGATAAGTGCTATTGGTATTCTCCAGCAATGGATTAAGAAGTATAATGGTCATAAGATATTTAAATCTCATTCAACAAAAGGAGATAAACTTATGACTAATGGAAGAAAAACAACTTATGAAGAAAGAATTGAAATAGTGTCATTTTGTATTGCTAACGCTCACGATTATAATTTAACTGCTAATAAATTTAATGTTTCATATCAACAAGTTTATACTTGGGTAAAAAAATACAATAAGGATGGATATAACGCGCTAGTCGACAGACGCGGTAAAAATAAATCCTTTGAAGAATTAAGTGAATCAGAAAAATTCTCTGCACAATTAAAGCTTTTAGAAGCAGAAAATAGACGTTTAAAAATGGAGAATGATTTCTTAAAAAAATTAGAAGAGATAGAAAGGAGGTAGATAAATACACTATTTCATCCACAAATAAGTATATTGCAATTAGAGAATTACATGAATTAGGGTATTCAATATCTGAACTATGTAAATGTGCTAAAGTTGGGCGTGCTTCCTATTATAAGTGGTTAAATCGTTCCGCAACTGAAAGAGATAAAGAAAATAAAGTTATTTTAGATGAAATTATTAAATTATACTCAGAAGTTAAAGGGATTTATGGCTATCGCCGTATAACGTTAAATATAAATAGAATACTAAATTCAACCTATAATCATAAGCGTATATACAGGCTTATGAAATCTGTAAAACTTACTGCTGTTATTAGGAGAAGAAAGAAAAGATATATTCAAAGTACTCCACAAATTACAGCTGAAAATATATTAAATAGAAAGTTTGTAGCTGATAATCCAAATGAAAAATGGCTAACAGATGTTACTGAATTTAAGATGACTAACGGAAGCAAAGCTTATTTAAGTGCAATACTAGATCTCGGAGATAATAGTATTATTTCGTATGTATTAGGTAAGTCTAACAATAATAAATTAGTTTTTGATACCTTAGACAAAGCTATTGAAGCGAATCCGACCGCAACGCCACTATTCCATAGTGATCGCGGATTCCAATATACATGTAAAACATTCAAGATGAAACTAAATAAAATTAATGCAGTGCAAAGTATGTCTAGGGTAGGTAGATGTATTGATAATGGGCCTATGGAGGCTTTTTGGGGTACTTTAAAATCAGAAATGTACTATCTAAGAAAGTTTTCAACCTTTGAAGAACTTGAACAAGCTATTGATGAATATATAAAATTTTATAATACAAAAAGATTGCAAAAAAAACTAAAAGGTATGGCTCCTATTGAATATAGAAGCCACACCTTAGCAGCATAATTTTATATTATTTACCCTGTCTACTTGACAGGGGGCGGTTCAGTCTTGAATTACTTTTTTTGTTTCTTTTCCATCACAAAAATATGTATCTATCATCCATTTATTATTATATTTAAAAGGCTCTCCAATCCATATTAATTGAACCTTTTCCCCTTTAGGAAAAGGCCAATTTTTTAGCTTTAACTTATCTCTCTCCATTTTATCCTCTCACTTTATTGACATATTTGATTAATTCATCTTTTAACTTATTAAACCGATTCGTTCTTATAGCTGCAATTCTTTGTACTTCCCAAATCCTTATGTTTTTCTCTTCTTTTATCAACCTATCTATTATTTTTTTACATCTTCTTAATTGAAAATCTTTAGTTGTTTCACATACAGATTCTAAATATTTTTTACTTTCAGGTAGTTTATCTATCTTCTTTTCTAAATTTACTAAAATCCCCAATGGTTTAGCTAATAATCCTTTAGTTATCCTGATTATTTCATTACTTTCCATTAGATGCTCATATCGTTTATGTAATAATTCTAAATATTTTTTATCTCTTTCTTCCCAGCTTATTCTTGTATTATCTTTTTCTATTAAACTATTCTTTATTGGAAGATTGCTAAATAACCATTTACTATCATGTCGATATAAATAAATATATTCTTTTTGTAACATTTTCCTCAATTCTGTTCTACTTATATTTTTATTTTCTTTCATAAGATTTAATATGTTATTTCTGCATAATAAAACTTTAGAATTTGATAATATTTCTTTATCTCTTTGAGGCTTTTTCTTAATAATTTCAATTTCTATTTTAGTTTCAAAAAATTCTTCTATATCTTTACATAAGAAGTTTATAAATAATAAATGTCTAATTGGATGACTTGCTCTTTTTGATTTCCTTGAAATTACCTTTATCCAATTAAACTCATTATTATAATCAATAGAGGACTCCAGACTTTCTAAAAACTCTATTCCATAAAACTCTATAAATTTTTCATATAATTTTCTTTGATTTACTGTTCCTGTTTCTCTAGCTAATTCTTTTTTTCTTAAAAAATACAAATATCTATCCCTTATATCTTTCCTTGAAAACTTACTCAAATCAGAAGAAAGAATATAATACGCACTCTTAGCCATTTTAAAGTGATTATTATAATTATCTACTTCATAAAAAACTTTAAAATTTAAAATATCTTTTTCTAACCTAATATACTCAATTTTACTTGAATCAATCTTTCTCTTAGGATAATTCTTTAATACACAACCATGACGTGTACAAAGTTTTATACCTTGAAGTTGATGTTCTCTATGTATATAGGCTTCATCTAACCTTTCTATTTCTTCTTTTGAACATAATGGACAGTATCTTATATAATCTGTTTTGCAAATTGATCCTGCAACAATTCCTAATTTAGTATAAATATTATTACAGCCTTCAAACCTCATATAATTTAACGTTTCAGCCTTTATTTCTTCATCTAAAAAAGGTTGATAAAAAGGATATATCGTATGATTTCTTATTATTTCTTCTGAAGAGTAATTACCTCCTAATTCTTTAGATAAATATTCGAGTCTTCCTCCAAATTCCAAGATTGGAACAACACTTCTTTTTCCAAAACATTCTTCTATAGTATCTCTAAAATCTTTGTTTCCTGAATAAAAGTTATATCTTGCTATAGCTGAATATATTAATTCATCCTTATAGGGATCAGTAAAAAAATTTAACATTTTTCTCTCCTTGTTAAATGAATTACTTTCCCCTTCCCCTATTAATTTACTATTTGAAATTCATCCACAGGATTTTTTATAAATCCATTCTTTTTCAACAACTCATATGCATGAATCTTTTTTTCCTTAGATAATTCATATATTTTTATTAATCCATCATTTGTTTTAACTTTCTGTTCTTTAGCATCTCTACTCTTTAGTTTTTCATTTAATTCCATTGCTTCTTTTAAAACTTTAATCTTTTGAGTGCTATAATCTTCATTTACATCTGATTCCTTAACTACCTTTTCACAAACCTTTCTTATATGACTATTTTCTAAACAAGTAAAAATATCCATTTCAATTAAATCAACTATTAAACTTTCTATAATACTTTTTCTTTTTAATTCTATATCTCTTTTTCTTTCTTTAAATGAATCTTCTATTAGTCCTACTAATTCTATATCTCTATGATAAGAATTACTGACTTCCTCTAGACTTATAGAAATGTCTTCATACTTCATAATTTCAGATAGGTTATTATTTCTCAACGCTTTTATCATAGGTTGTATCATTTGTAAGTCATTATTCGCTGTTTCTCTTATAATTGATACTGTTAATTCTTCTTTTCCTTCTTGTAATGCTCTTTCTTGAGATAATAAAAATAAATTTACTGCAACAGCAGTAATTCCTTGACATTCATCATAAAACACATCTTTAATTTTATCTGTTAAATCAACTATATTTTTTAGACCTTGAAACTCCCATATAGATTCTAAGAAAAATTCCCACTCTGGACTATCTTTAGTCATTCTATCCCACATAATTGAACCTTCGCTAGCAGCTCTTCTAGCCTGTCTAAAGTTTCCTTTAAATATCTTTTGAGCTTTACTTGTTCCAATTAAAACTGTTGGAATTCCTACTGTATTACTAAGAGTAACAAAAAAATTTAACATTTCTTCTGTATCATTTTTTGTATTTAAAAGATGCTGAATCTCATCAATTACAAGAACTCCAATTCCATATCTCCATGCTAATTTAGTCATATTTATTAACATAGTGGATGTAACTCTACTTGAATAACCAAACTTCTCTAAATATCTTGTTCCTAAAATATCATCTATAGTTTTGAAAAAACTTTTACATAAGGTCGATAAGTTTCCATCATACGGACAATCTATCTTTAACCATACTATTTGAGTCCTAGTAAAGTTCTCCCCATTATACTCAAAATGTTTTATAACTTGTGGATACATTAAAAGTAATCTTTCTATTGCTGTTGTTTTTCCAATTCCCGAAATTCCAATAATTGAAATACTATCAGCTGTTGATCTTATAATATTAAACTCATTTTCTATTTCATTTTTTTTTATATCTTCATCATCTAATCTATTTAAAATCCTTAAACTTTTTAAAAACTCTTTTCCTAAAGGGTTTCTACCTAAATAACCTCTCCTAATTAAACTTGATAACCTTCTTTCTAAAGTGATATGAATAGGTAATGGCTGAATAAAATTCTTTGCTCTTTTTATAATGTGATATCTTAAGTTTTGTGCCTTATCTCTATCCTTATCACTTATTATTGGAAGTACTGTAAATCTATCAATTACTTCTTCTTCATTAAAAATAGGTGGTAAAGCCTCTATAAACGGATTATTATTGTATTCTTCTATTTCTTGCTTTTTATATATAGCTTCTTCAAATTCCCCTTTAAGTATTGTAGCTCTTTCTTCTAGCTTCACCTTTTCTCACCTCTCTTTTTTCTTATTAGTTCCATCATCCTTTCTTTTCCTGAAAGTTCTTTATCTTCTTCTTTAACTGATTTAAACTTAGGTAATTCAATAACTTCAGCAACACTTTCTGACTTCTCTATATTTTCACCTAACTCAAATTTTTCATTATATCTAATTAATTCCTTTTCTATAGTTCTATTTTTCTTAATACCCTTAAGTTTTTCATTGGATGTTTTATTATAATCGATATCCTTTGATTTTTCTTTTTTTGCAGCTTTAACTATCTTTTCAATTTCTTTTTCTAAATCAATGTTGTTTTGATTTTGTTCTTTTAATTCTTTTTCTTTTAATTCAGCTTCTAATTCTTGATTAAATATTATTTCTTCTAGTAAACAGTCCTTATATTGAATGTTCGTATCTACTAAATAACATTCATCAAATTCCATGCCATTGTTATAAGGAATATATATTTTATTCATATTTCTTGGATCATAAACAATTTCAACACTCCTTACTTTAAGATTTATAAACCATTGTTCTTGAATGGCTTTTTCTGAACTATAATAAAGTCCTTTAAATCTAATACCTGCTCTTGAAATACTAGCTTTACCTTTAGGTAATATATTAAGCCTAAAAAGTTCTCTATCTACAATTTTTAATCTACCTTTTCTATTCTCCATTCCCCATTTCCATAAATTTAATGGGGTTGCTGCTATTTCATCTGCTATCATTTCTTTATCCATTGGATACTTTTCTATTATTTTATTGTTATGATGTAAAACAATGTTTATATATATCCTTGTAAATTCTACTAAAGTTAAAGTGGCATCTAACCTATAATCTCTATCACCACGTTTTCTAAACTCTTTTTGAATAGAACCAGGAGTTTTATGCTTAACCTTCTCATTAGTAGTTCTAAAGCTTCTCTCTACAATACCTTTTAAATCTCCTCTGTAAGGTGAAGTATTTTCTATCTTTATATTTAAATTATTAATTAAGTTTTCTACTGAATATCCTTCAAATTCCCCTCTATCAGCTATAATAATCTCTGGAAGATGTTTTGATGGCCATTGTTCTTCTTCTATTTCAATATCATACTTCTTACAATATTCAACTTTATCTTCAACCATATTATCTAATGCCATCATTGCTCCCATCCATGAAGGTCCTTCTAATCCAATATATATTCCTGTAATTAATCTTGAAAATACATCAATAATTGCATAAACTACCGGTCTTCCGATAATTCTATTTCTATTTAAAGAGCTAACTAAATAAATATCTGCTATTGTAGCATCAATTTGAAACCTTGTACCAGGACCATCAGTTTCTTGCTTAGAATTACTTAAGAGTTCTCTATTTTTTAAATTAAATTCCTTTTTGCTTTCTCTAAAAATTATATCCCTTTTAATATCTTCTGATTTCTTAAACCAATAATAAAACTGATTATATGTAGGAATCCTAGACTCATCCCATACTTTATATTTTATTTCATTATCTTCCTTAAAAATATTAGAATAGAAATCTCTTAGCATTAAAGTATAAGTTTCTTTCAAAGATATTTTATTGTTATTTCTATAATACTTATTTATAGCTATTTGAAAGTGTTGCTTAACTTCAGTAGTTATATTGATTCCTTCAATTAATTCACCGTAATAGTCTACTCTTTTAGGCCTGCCGACCTTATTCTTTGTTAATTTTCTTTCCTTTCCTTTTGCTCCTGAATTTATATAATCAGGTAGCAGAGCATTTTTATTCATTCCTCTTTGCCAATACCTACTAAATAATTTCCTAACCTTTGGAACACTTAAATCTGTAGCCTTTGATATTTCTTCAAATTTTTTAGTTCTTAAATGCTTTTCTAACAAATCATATTTATTGACTTCCCAGTATGTCTTAATAACTTCCCAGTCTTTTTCTCTTTTATTTATTTGAAGTTCTGATAAATCTTTTTCATCTATTATTCTTACAAAAGGATCTTTTACTAAAACTAATTTTTCTGCATTAATATCTTGTAAAATAGTTTCTATTAATTCTTTTCTTGGCATAGAAGTTGCCCCATCTACATTGGTTATATATACATAATTATTAATAATATCAATAATTCTAATTTTCTCCTCATTTTTACTATCTATATATTTAAATACTGAGTTAATAGCAATCATATAACCTCAACCTTTCTAGCTTCTTCTTCCCTTACATTTATTATAGGTATATTTTGATTAACATTTATTCTTTTCTTAATGTCTATTTCAATAACTTTATTTATAACTAAGTATTTAAATATACTTAATCCACTTCCTTTTCCTAATAGCATTTCATTATCAAATTCAGAACAGATTACTCTCATAGGTCTTTCATCATCTACTATCCTTTTAAGAAATTCATATATTAAATCTTTTATTTCATTTGTTGCTATATCAATAAAGCAATCAAGGTTACTAATATCTTTATATCCATGAACATAGCTAATGTTATGAGCTATCGCTTTGTCTATTTCTTCTTCTGTTACAATTCCCCAATCAATTTCCTTCTTAGACCAATATACTCTTTCAATCTCAAATTTTTCTATGACTCTCTTATCTAATAAATCATCCTTTGCTTTTATTGTTCTAGCTCTTTCTAACATTTTATCTTCTCCATCAACAGTTACTAAAAAGTCAGTTGTTATAACTATAAACTCTCCTGTTTCTGGATGTTTAGGATGATTTATTCCTAATTCATTTGCAATTAAAATTGTTTCTTCAAGTGGTAATAACGGAAATTGTTCTCTAATATCAACAACGTTATCTGAATATTCCAAAATATAAAAATAATTTCGTTCCATATCTGATAAAAACTCATGTTGTCTACCTGTCTTTATTCCTTTTAATCTAGTAGCTCTACCTAATGATGGCACATCCTGAATCTTTAACCAAGGTATATACTCATTCCCAATACCAGTACCTCTACCTTCTTTAATCATTTTTTTATAATTTTGAATTCTAGCACGCTTTGTCAACGTTATCATCTCCTAAAAAAAACTGCACACTCATCAACCAATTGTGAGAGTGTGCAGCCTTATATTATACTTATTACTAAACTTCTTTAGACAACTTTTCTAAATCAGCTATAATTACTTTAACTAAATCTAACTTTCCCTTAGCATAATCTTTTTCATTAAGCCAATCCATTCCTAATTCTAATGCCTTTTCAGTTTCTTTATATTCATTTAATAATGTCTTTATTAATTCTTCACTCATATATATCAACTCCATAAATTAAATTTATGGCTATACTACGCATCTCTAATAATAGTATAACCTACACTATAGTTTTAATACAACTTTATTATAAACGATACGACTTTATTAAAAACGATACAACTTTGTTAGAAACGATATAACTTTATTATAAAACTATACCTCTAAAATTTATCTTCTAACTCCTATTCAACTGTAACGGATTTTGCTAAGTTACGTGGTTTATCTACGTCACAGCCTTTTTGTTTAGCAATATAATATGCAATTAATTGTAATGGAACTACTGAAATAACTGGTGCTAATAAAGTACTAGTTCTTGGTATATATATTACTTCATCACAAATTTGTTCTGCTTCTTTATCGCCTTCATATACTATACCTAAAACTTTAGCACCTCTTGTAATTACTTCTCTGATGTTGCTTATCATCTTGTCTTTTAGCTTATCATCTGTTAGTAATGCAACTACTGGAGTCCCTTCTTCAATTAGAGCAATTGTTCCATGCTTAAGCTCTCCACCTGCATATGCTTCTGAGTGTATATATGATATTTCTTTTAATTTAAGAGATCCTTCTAATGCAACTGCATAATCTAGTCCTCTTCCTAAGAAGAATGTATCTTTATCCATATAGTTTCTTGAAGCGTATTTTTGTATATATTCTTTATTACCCATAACTTCTTTTACTTTTTCAGGTAATTGTAATAATTCCTCTTTTAGTTCATCAGCAAACTCTTTTGATAAAGTTCCTTTTATTTCTCCAAAGTATATTCCAAGCATATACATAGCTATTAATTGTGTTTCATAAGCTTTTGTTGATGCAACCGCTATTTCTGGACCAGCCCAAGTGTAAATAACATGGTTTGCTTCTCTTGAAGCTGAGCTTCCAACAACATTTGTAATAGCTAAAACTTTTGCACCTATTCTCTTTGCATCTCTTAAAACTGCTAATGTATCTGCTGTTTCCCCTGATTGACTTACAACTATTAATAATGATTTATCTGTTATTAGTGGATCTCTATATCTAAATTCTGATGCTATATCAACTTCAACTGGAATTTTTGCTAGCTTTTCTATAATTGTTTTTCCAACTAACCCTGAGTTATAAGCCGTTCCACATGCCACTATAAATACTCTATCAAAGGCTTCAAGGTCTTCTTTTGTGAAGTTTATATTTTCTAAGTTAATAGGAGAATCTTTTAATACTCTTGAAGTTAGTGTATCTTTTATTGCTTTTGGCTGTTCATGAATTTCTTTTAACATGAAATCTTCATAGCCACCCTTTTCAGCTGCATCTACATCCCAAGTAACATGGAAAACTTCTTTATCTACAACTTCTCCATCTTCTGTTTTTATTTCTATTCCATCTCTTGTCATTATTACAAATTCTTTATCTTCTAATAGATATATTTCTCTAGTATGATTTAAAACTGCTGGTATATCTGATGCAATAAAGTATTCTTTCTCACCTAATCCAACTATTAATGGACTATCTTTTCTAACTGCAACTATTTTATCAGGTTCATTTTTACAAATAACCCCAATTGCATAGCTTCCTTCCATTTTAGAAGTTGCCTTTGCTACAGCTTCAAATAAATCACCTTTATAATAATAATCAACTAAATTTGGAATAACTTCTGTATCAGTTTCTGAATAAAATTCATATCCCTTTTTCTTAAGCCATTCCTTTAATTTTATATAATTTTCAATTATTCCATTATGAACAACACTTATTGTAGCATTTTCATTTGTATGAGGATGTGAATTAATATCTGATGGTTCTCCATGAGTTGCCCATCTAGTGTGTCCTATTCCTATTGTTCCATTTAAAGGACTCTGCTTTAAATTATCATCTAAATTCTTTAAACGTCCTTTGAATTTTCTTACTTTAATTTCTCCATCTTCTAATACAGCTACTCCTGCTGAATCATATCCTCTATATTCAAGCTTTGATAATCCCTCAACTAATATTGGAGATGCTTCCTTTTTTCCTACGAATCCAACTATTCCGCACATACTTTTTCTTCCTTCCTTACTTTAAAGATTTTCTAATTTTTAATAATGTTTCTAGTTTTAATTTTAATAAAGAAATAAATTCTCTATTGAAGGTTTTAACACCAAGCTAATATTGTCCTATAGATCGCTCTACAGTTTTGTTAGCTGTTAACGGTAGTGTGCAATACCGTGGGGCACCCGCCGAAGTATCGATACTCCCCAACCTCGTCAACTTAAGTGAGCCTCTAAATCTATGATTTAATCAGGCGAACTTACTCATTCGAATGCATATGAGAAGGAGTTTCCTTTTTTCCCCGCTATAATGCATAAGGTTTTTTATAGGAAACTCAACTCCTTTTAATCGTTGAGTAAGTTCCACCAACCAAATCATAGATTTGGGGTGTCACTTAAGTTCTGGCGCTTTTCTACTTCTTAATTAGTATTTCTCCTTTCTTCTAAAATGATTTTGGTAATATATGCTATGCATCTAAATTCAAAATCTACACTAATTTTAACATAAATTTTGTTAAAATCAACTGTTTTAATTTAAATTTAATTATTTTAAGCTTTTTAAGTTAATTAATCCATTATATCTCTCATTATCTTCTGTTTACTCCTATTAATAACTATACATGTAGATGTCTAGACATATTATCAATGTATAATTACTAATAGATAATGTATACTTAATAGAAAAAACTCAGCCAAAGCTGAGTTTTCACATAAATTCTTTCATTTCTTAATTCTTTCATTTTTTCATTTCTCTATCTATCCGTTTATTAGTTTTAGTTTTTCATTTCTAGATAATTGTTTTATTGCATATTCCCTTTTCATTGCATCTTTTTTATCTTCGAATTCTTCAAAATATACTATTTCAACTGGTAACCTGACTCTTGTATATTTAGCTCCTTTTCCAGTATTGTGGACTTTAAGTCTCTTTTCTAAATTTGTTGTCCACCCTGTGTATAAGGTATTATCTGAGCATTTTAATATATATACATAATTCATTTTTTCTCCTAGAATCTCTATAGTTTAAAACCTCTCTATTAAATTGCTTATCTAGAAAATCATTACTTATATATTTTCCTTATCTAAGTTATTATGGAAAATATCATAATGATTTCTTTGAATATTAAATATAAGATAAAATAACTCCAACTAATACAGTTAATGCATAAAATGCATTCATTATAACACAATTTTTTACTGCTAATATAAAAGTGTCTTTCTTAGTTTGAATTTTATTAAATTTATTTATGTTTTTTTGTACTATCTTTAAAGCTAATAAGGTTACTATTGAAACTATTGGAAGTATTCTAAGTAATACCCCTGCTACTATAGCTATAAAGCCAATATAATATATCCATTTAAATACCTTTAGGGCATTTTCTTTACCAATATATATTGGAAGAGTGTATCTTTTATTAACTATATCATCCTCTATATCACAAATGTTGTTTGCAAGCATTATATTTGCTATTCCCATGATTAAAGGTAAACTAATTATGAAAATATATATTAATTCAACTATATTTAAATTAATTGATACATTATTTAAATTACTAAAACTAATTGATAGAATTTTCAAATCAAATATATGTATGTAAATAGCTAAAAATGTTATTATAAATCCCATTGCAAGCCCTGAAAGAATTTCTCCAAAAGGTGTTCTTGATATTGGAATTGGTCCAAAGGAATATGTAATCCCTATAACAAATGAAACTGCTCCAACTAATAAAACTATTATGTTTGTATTTTTTACTAATAATAATCCTAAAAAAGTAGCTAAAGATAACATAATATAAATGGTTAACTTAACTAATATTGGATTTAAATTATATTTAACTATAGCATTATGAGTTTCATATCCATATCCTTCTTTCTTTACTGCCTTTGCATAATCCATATAATTATTTATCGCTGTAGTTGTCATATCAAATATAATCATTGATGCAAACATTATTATTGCATTTTTTATATTAAAATTATCATATCTATATAAAGTATAAAAGGTTCCTAATAAGAAAGGAATTACACTTGCTACTTTAGTTTGTATTTCTACTAATTTAAAAAAACTTACTATATTCAAAATTATTCCTCCTAAAAGTATAATATATATGTTTCAATTAATAATCTGCATCATTATAGTCTTATAAAATTAAAAGTTAATAGACTTATTTAAGTAAAATAGCAAAAAGGAAGGAAATTATAAAAAGATTATTCAAAGGGTAATCTTTTTATAATTTCCTAAGAAGTACAAATGGTCTATACCCTTTTTAATTTAAAAATGCTTGTGCTTCTAGTTTAGCAGATTCTTGACTCTCTAAACCACTTTCATCATATTCTGTATGATTAAAGAAATAGTCCGCCATTTGGAATCTTTTTACTCTTGATATGTTTAGTTCCTCTGCTAAATCATCTAAAAATCTTACCTCTGACATTTCATATTCTGCATCAGCTAATGCAACCCTCATTAATTCAAAAAATACTATATTTATTATTCTTTCTCCTGAATCCTTGAGAATTTGTATAGTTTCTTCATGACTAATATCTTCTAACTCTAAATTCTCCATACTCATTTCTTTTAAAGCTCTTTCAATTAGTTCTCTTTCCTTTTTTTCAACTTTATCATCTACTAAAGCAAATTCTATAAGTAGATTGATATATGCAGTACCTATATCTTTATTAAATTCACCTAAAAACATAGCCATCCTCCTTTGTTTATACCTATTTATATTATACCATAATTTAGTTTTATATAAAGTAAAGTTGTTATGTATAATAAAACATAACAACTTCACTATTATCTTAATCTAATTTTTTAGTATCTATCCAACTCATCATTTCTCTCAATTCTTGTCCCACTTTTTCAATTGGATGTTCTGCTTCCATTTTTCTTCTTGCATTAAACATTGGTCTTCCAACTTGATTTTCCAACAACCAATTTTTAGCAAAAGTTCCATCTTGGATCTCTTTTAAAACTTTTTTCATTTCTTTCTTTGTTTCATCTGTTACTATTCTATCCCCAACCATATAGTCACCATATTCAGCTGTATCTGATATAGAATATCTCATCATTCCCATACCACCTTGATATAGCAAATCTACAATTAACTTCATTTCATGTAAGCACTCAAAATAAGCATTTTCTGGTGCATATCCCGCTTCTACCAAAGTTTCAAATCCAGCTTTTATAAGTGCTGTACATCCTCCACAAAGAACTGCTTGTTCACCAAATAAATCTGTTTCTGTTTCGTCTTTAAATGTTGTCTCTAAAACACCTGCTCTAGCTCCACCTACTCCATTTGAATATGCTAATGCTAAATCACGAGCATTTCCTGTAGCATCTTGATATACAGCTATTAAACAAGGTACTCCTGAGCCTTCTGTATAAGTTCTTCTTACCATATGTCCAGGTCCCTTTGGTGCGCACATAAATACATTTACATCTTCTGGTGGAACTATTTGACCATAGTGAATATTAAATCCATGGGCAAATACTAGCGAGTTTCCCGCCTCTAAGTTTGGTGCTATTTCTGATTTATATACCTTCGCCTGTTTCTCATCTGGTAATAATATAACTACTACATCAGCTTCTTTTGAAGCTTCAGCAACAGTTGTAACTTGTAGACCTGATTTTTCTGCTCTTTCCCAAGATTTGCTTCCTTCATAAAGTCCAACTACCACATCAATTCCACTATCATGTAAATTTAATGCATGTGCATGTCCTTGGCTACCATATCCAACTATAGCAACTTTCTTCCCCTTTAATAATTCTAAATTTGTGTCCTTTTCATAATACATTTTTGCCATTTTTTTAACCCCCTAATTATCTATATCTTCTTCACTTATTATTTCATCAATTGCTGCACCAGGTGCAACCATAGGAAATACCTTTTTATCATTATGAATAACATAATCTATTACAACTGGCCCCTTGAATTCTAAAGCTTCTTTTAAAGCTGGTTCTAGTTCTTCTTTTTCATATACTCTAAACCCTCGTCCTCCAAAAGCTTCTATTAGTTTAACAAAATCAGTTGATCTATTTAAAGTTGTTGATGAATACCTTGCCTCATAAAAGAAGTTTTGCCATTGCCTAACCATTCCTAAAGAATTATTGTTCAATATTATTACTATAACAGGCAAATTATTTTTTACAGCTGTAACTAACTCATTACAATTCATTCCAAAGCTTCCATCCCCAGCTATATTAAATACTTGTTTTCCTTTTAAGGCTATTTGAGCTCCAATTGATGCTCCAAGTCCAAATCCCATAGTTCCAAGTCCACCTGAAGATATGAAACTTCTTGGCTTTTTATACTGAAAATACTGTGCTGCCCACATTTGATGTTGTCCAACCTCTGTAGTGATAACAAAACTTCCATCGTCTAATTCACTTAATTTTCTGAATAGGAACTCTGGAGTTAGTTCACCAGTAATAGAAGTTTCTCTAACATTTAAAGCCCTTAACTCTCTCATTTTTTCTAACCATTCTTCATTTTTCTTTTCCTTTAATAAAGGTATCAATTTTTGAAGAACAATTTTTAAATCTCCGATTATGAAAGAATCTACCTTAATATTTTTATTAATTTCTGCCGGGTCCACATCTATATGGATTATCTTGGCATTTTTTAAACTGTTTCCATTACTTACAACTCTATCACTAAATCTTGCTCCTAAAGTTATTAATAAATCACATTTTGAAGCTAAAATATTCGATGCTTTAGTTCCGTGCATTCCTATCATACCTGTATATAATTGATGATCATAAGGAAATGCTGAAATAGCCATAAGAGAAGTAGCTATTGGTGAATTTATTTTTTCAACAAACTCCTTTAGTTCTTCAAAGGCTTCTGATGCAACTATCCCTCCCCCAGCATAAATAAATGGATTCTCTGCCTCATTTATTAAAGCAGCTACTTCTTCTAATGCTTTATCAGTTATATGCTTAGTCTTTCTCTCAACTTTTTTTGGAGTTATTGCTTCATATTTTGCCTTAGCTGCTGTTATATCCTTTGGTATATCTATAAGTACCGGTCCCGGTCTTCCTTCCTTTGCTATATAAAAGGCTTCTTTAATTATTCTTTGTAAATCATTAATATCTTTAACTATATAATTATGCTTTGTTATTGGTATAGTTATCCCTGTTATATCCACTTCTTGAAAACTATCTCTTCCTAAAAGCTGCTTTGTTACATTTCCAGTTATAGCAACCATAGGTATAGAGTCCATATATGCTGTTGCAATCCCTGTAACAAGATTTGTTGCTCCTGGTCCAGATGTAGCTAAACATACTCCAACTTTTCCAGTAGCTCTAGCATAACCATCTGCTGCATGTGCCGCCCCTTGCTCATGTGCTGTTAATATATGATTTATTTTATCTCTATACCTGTATAATTCATCATATATATTAAGAACAGCTCCACCAGGATAACCAAATATAGTGTCAACGCCCTCATCTAAGAGAGACTTAATTAATATTTCAGCTCCTGTTAAAAACATAAATACCCCCCTTTTATTCAGTTGACAGTTGAAAGTGCACAGCTCACAGTTATAAAATTCTATTCCTTAACTGTAAACTGTGAATTGTGAACTGTTAACTATTTTAATATTGCTCCTTTGCTTGCTGAGCTTACTAACTTAGCGTATCTTGCTAAGTATCCTTCTTTTACCTTTGGCTCAAGTATTTTTAGATTTCTTTTTCTTTCTTCTAAAACTTCATTAGGTACTAAAAGTTCTAGTTTTCCATTTGGTATATCTATTGAAATAGTGTCTCCTTCTTCTACTAAGGCTATAGTTCCACCCTCTGCTGCTTCTGGGGAAACGTGGCCTATTGCAGCTCCTTTTGTTGCCCCACTGAATCTTCCATCTGTTATTAATGCCACATATTTATCTAATCCCATACCTGCTATTGCTGATGTTGGGGATAACATTTCTCTCATTCCTGGTCCACCTTTTGGACCTTCATATCTTATTACTACTACATCACCTTTTATTACTTTTTTAGATAGAATTGCTTCGATTGCCTCTTCTTCAGAATCAAATACTCTTGCCGGACCTTTATGTGTTAGCATTTCTTCTAGTACTGCTGACTTTTTAACTACAGCTCCAGCTTCTGCTAGATTTCCTTTTAATACTTGAATACCACCTGTATTGCTATAAGGTTTATCTATACTTCTTATTACATTATTATCATTTACTACTACACCTTTTAAGTTTTCTTTATGTGTATTTGAAGTTGCTGTTATACAATCTAAATTAAGTAAATCCTTCTTTGAAAGCTCCTTCATAACAGCTTGAACTCCACCTGCCCAGTATAAATCTTCTATATGCGTGTCTGATGCTGGTGCTAATTTACAAAGGTTTGGAGTTTTTGAAGATACCTCATTAATAATATCTAAATTCAATTCAACTTTTGCTTCATTTGCAATTGCAGTTAGATGAAGTACGCTATTTGTTGAACATCCTAAAGCCATATCAACTGTTAAAGCATTCTTTATAGATTTTTCATTAACTATATCTCGTGGTTTTATATCTTTTTCTAGTAAATTCATTATTTTCATACCTGCATATTTAGCAAGTCTCATTCTTTCTGAATAAACTGCTGGTATAGTTCCATTGCCAGGTAACGCCAACCCTAGTACTTCTGCTAAGCAATTCATTGAATTTGCTGTAAACATTCCTGAACATGATCCGCATGTTGGACATGCCTTGTTTTCAAGTTCACATAAATCTCCCTCTAACATAGCCCCATTCTCATAAGCCCCAACTGCTTCAAACATAGTTGAAAGTGATACTTCTTTGCCCTTAAATTTCCCTGCAAGCATTGGCCCTCCACTCACAACAATCGCTGGAATGTTTAGTCTTAATGCTGCCATTATCATACCTGGAACAATTTTATCACAATTTGGTATTAAAACTAATGCATCAAATCCATGAGCCTTGACCATACACTCTATGGTATCTGCTATAAGCTCTCTTGTAACTAAGGAATACTTCATTCCTTCATGTCCCATTGCAATACCATCACATACTCCTATAGTTGGGAATACCAAAGGTGTTCCACCTGATAGTAATACCCCTTTTTTAACTGCTTCAACTATTTTATCTAAATTTATATGACCTGGAATTATATCATTTTGTGATGTTACAACTCCAATTAATGGTCTATCTATTTCTTCATCTGTAAGACCTGTAGCCTTTAGTAATGATCTATGAGGAGCCCTTGATGGTCCTTTTTTAACTACGTCACTTCTCAAATAACTCACCTCTTTTATCTTAATATTTCTTGTAAAACTAACTCTCCAATTTCTTTAGTTCCAACTAACTTCATTCCATCACTCATTATGTCACCTGTTCTATATCCATTTTCAAGAACTTTTAATACAGATGTTTCTATAAGCTTGGCTTCTTCTTCTAAATTAAAACTAAATTTTAGCATCATTGAAGCTGAAAGTATTGTGGCTAGTGGATTTGCTATTCCCTTTCCTGCAATATCTGGTGCACTTCCATGTATTGGCTCATACATTCCAAAAGTTCCTTCACCTAGTGATGCTGAAGGTAACATTCCTATTGATCCTGTTATCATACTTGCTTCATCTGATAATATATCTCCAAACATATTTGATGTAACTATTACATCAAATTGTCTTGGATCTCTAACTAATTGCATTGCTGCATTATCAACATACATATGATTTACTTCTACTTCTGGATATTCCCTAGCAACTTCTTCTATAACACTTCTCCATAATCTTGAGCTTTCTAAAATATTTGCTTTATCAACACTAGTAAGCTTTTTATTTCTCTTCATAGCTGTTTCAAAACCTATTTTAGCTATTCTCCTTACCTCTTCAACATTATATCTTTCTGTGTCATATGCCCCTTTAATACCATTTATCTCTTCTCTTCCTCTTTCTCCAAAATATATGCCCCCTGTTAATTCCCTAACTACACATATATCAATTCCATCACCTATTATGCTATCCTTAAGTGGTGATGCATCTTTAAGAGGTGCATATAATAATGCTGGTCTTAAATTACAATATAAATTCATTCCACCCCTAAGACCAAGTAATGCTTGCTCTGGTCTAGTTTTTGAATTTGGATCATCCCACTTAGGGCCTCCAACTGCACCAAGTAGTACAGCATCTGCCTTCTTACATAATTCTAAAGTTTCCTCTGGAAGAGCTGTTCCCTTTTCATCAATTGCACAACCTCCAGCTAATAAATACTCATATTCAAATACATGATTAAACTTATCCCCAACACAATTTAAAACATTCACAGTTTGTTCCACAACCTCTGGACCAATTCCATCTCCAGGTATAACCGCTATTTTATAATTCATAATTAACCCCCGTTCTTCAGTTCACAGTTGTCAATTCACAGTTTACAGTTCACAGTTGATGAAATAATTCAGTTAAGCTGAATTATAAAATTTTTATAAACTGCGCAGCAGTTTACTCTTTAACTGTGAATTGTGGACTGTCCACTGTGCACTATTTTATTTATTTTCTTATTAACGCTTAGTCCTTACAGACTACTATTACTTATTCTTAATGTAATTAACTAGTCCATTTGAATTTATTATTTTCTGCATAAACTCTGGGAATGGCTCTCCTTGGTATTCTTGATTTTTTGATTTATTCTTTATTACTCCTGTAGTAAAATCTATTTCAAGCTCATCTCCTGCATCTATTGACTTAACTGCTTCTTCACATTCTATTATTGGTAGTCCTATATTTATTGCATTTCTATAAAATATCCTTGCAAAAGTTGATGCAATTACACAGCTTACTCCACTTTCTTTTATTGCTATTGGAGCATGTTCCCTTGATGATCCACATCCAAAGTTCTTATTTGCAACTATTATATCTCCATTTTCAACTTTCTTAATAAAATCTGCATCTATATCCTCCATACAATGCATTGCTAACTCTTTAGGATCTGATGTATTTAGATACCTTGCTGGAATTATTACATCTGTATCTACATTATCTCCATATTTAAAAACTCTTCCGTTTGCTTTCATATAAAATCCCCCTTTTTTTAATGGGAAAAATGAATAATTAAAAAATGAAAAATTTTAGGTAATAATTCAATAAAGTTGAATTATTTAAACACTTTAATAAAATTCTGAAAGAATTTATTCCTAAACTCTTTCACTCTTCACTTTTTACTCTTCCCTATTATTGCTTATTACTTATTCCAGAAATTCCAATAGAATTTTCTCATCAACTTTCCTCTTTCATTCTTTCACTTTTAACTATTACTAATTATTTCAGAAATTCCCAATGGATTTCATCCATAACTCTTTCACTTTTTCATTCCTTCACTTTTCCAATTCCTTCTGGGTTTGTTATTTTCCCTGTTAGTGCTGATGCTGCTGCTACAGCTGGACTTGCTAAGTAAACTTCTGATTCAACATGCCCCATTCTTCCTACGAAGTTTCTATTTGTTGTTGATATTGCTCTTTCCCCCTTAGCAAGAATTCCCATATGTCCTCCTAAACATGGACCACAAGTTGGTGTTGAAACTACTGCTCCAGCTTCAACTAAATCCTTTATTATACCTTCTTCTAAAGCTTGAAGATAAATTTTTTGAGTTCCCGGGAAAACAATGCATCTAATTCCTTTTTTAACTTTCTTACCCTTTAGAATATCTCTTGCAATTCTTAGATCTGATATTCTTCCATTTGTGCAAGAGCCTATAACTACTTGATCTACAACCACTTCTCCAACTTCATCTATAGTTCTTGTGTTATCTGGTAAATGTGGGAATGCCACTGTTGGTCTTAACTTACTTAAGTCTACTTCATAAACTTCATCATATTCTGCATCTTCATCTGCTTCATAAATTGTCCATTCTCTTTGCGCATGCTCCATTAAATATTTTATTGCTACATCATCTACTGGAAAGATTCCGTTTTTTCCTCCTGCCTCAATAGCCATATTAGCCATTGTAAATCTATCATCTATTGATAAGTATTTTAATCCATCACCTACAAACTCCATTGATTTGTATAAAGCTCCATCAACATCTATCATTCCAATTATGTGAAGTATTACATCTTTTCCACTTACCCATTTTGATGGCTTGTTTTTTAATACAAACTTTATTGCTGAAGGAACCTTAAACCAACACTTACCTGTAGCCATTCCAGCTGCCATATCTGTTGATCCTATTCCTGTTGAAAATGCTCCTAATGCTCCATATGTGCAAGTATGTGAATCTGCCCCAATTACAACATCTCCTGCAACTACTAAACCTTTTTCTGGTATTAAGCAATGCTCTATTCCCATTTCTCCAACTTCAAAAAAATTAGTGATTTCTTTTTCTCTAGCAAATTCTCTAATAAATTTACATTGCTCTGCTGCCTTTATATCCTTATTAGGTGTAAAGTGATCTGGAACTATTGCTATTTTATCTTTGTTAAATACCTTATCTAAATTTAATTTTTTGAATTCATTTACTGCAACTGGAGATGTAATATCATTACCTAATACTAAATCTAAGTTTGCTTCAATTAATTGTCCTGCCTTTACACTTTCTAAGCCTGCATGAGCTGCCAAAATCTTTTGAGTCATAGTCATTCCCATGTTTTTTTGTCCCCCTTTTTAAAAATACATTCTTACTGTTTTTTCTATATCTTTTATTAATTTATATTCTAATGAATCTACTAATGCTATCCAACTGGCTTCTACAACATCTCTTGATACCCCAACTGTACTCCAATTTTCTACTCCATCTGTTGATTCTATAAGAACTCTTACCTTTGCTCCTGTAGCACTTTCCGAATCCAAAACTCTAACCTTATAATCCACTAATCTAACTTCTTTTAACTGTGGATAAAAACTTTCAAGAGCTTCTCTCAATGCTTTATCTAATGCATTTACAGGTCCATCTCCTTCGGATGCGGTCATTTTATTTTTTCCATCAACTGTTATATTAATTAATGCTGTTGACGTAAAATTCTTATTATTCCAAGGCTGCTCACCTATAGTTTTAAAGTGATTCAATTTAAAGAAAGGTTTGTATTTCCCTATTGTCTTTCTTATTAAAAGTTCAACTGTCCCTTCTGCTCCTTCAAACTTGTAGCCTTCATATTCTAAGTCCTTTAGCCTATTTGTTATCTTTTCCACTTCTTTACTATCTCTTGTTATACCTGGGAAAATTTTTTGTATTTCTTTTAGAATGGTACTTTTACCACTTACTTCTGATACTAAGAATCTTCTATTATTTCCTATCAGCTCTGGCTTTATATGCTCATATGATTTTGATGCTTTTCCTACTGCATCTATGTGCATACCACCTTTATGCGCAAAAGCTGATGCTCCTATATAAGGCATATTATCTAACAAGTTTATATTGGATATTTCCGAAACAAACCTTGCTGTCTTTGTTAAATCTGCTAATTTTTCCTTTGGTATAGCTTCATATCCCATTTTCAATTGCAATGTCGGTATAATAACTGATAAATTAGCATTTCCACATCTTTCTCCTATACCTATAAAGGTACCTTGAATATGACATATCCCCTCTTCTACTGCTATTATTGAATTTGATACTGCCATACCAATATCATTATGACAATGAATACCAATTCTTCCACCTAGTGAATCAACTACACTTTTTGATATATTTTTAATTTCACTAGAAAGTGTTCCTCCGTTTGTATCACATAATACTATTACATCAGCTCCTGCTTCTTTTGCTGAGGTTATAGTTTCAAGAGAATACTTTTTATTCTCTTTGTATCCATCAAAAAAATGCTCTGCATCAAATATTACTTCTTTGTTTTTGCTTTTTAAATACTTTATTGAATCAACTATCATCCTTATGTTTTCTTCTAAAGAAGTTTTTAATATATCTTTAACTTGAAAGTCCCATGTCTTCCCAAAGATAACAACAACATCAGTTTCAGCCTCTAATAAGCTTCTAATATTATTGTCATCTTCGACCCTTATGTTAGCTTTTCTTGTTGCCCCAAATGCTGCTAACTTAGAATTCTTTAAATTAACATTTTTCATTCTCTTAAAAAATTCCATATCTTTAGGATTAGATCCAGGATTACCAGCCTCTATATAAGATACCCCTATTTCATCTAACGCTATAGCAACTTTGATTTTATCCTCAAGAGAAAATGAAATATCTTCACCCTGTGCCCCATCCCTTAAAGTCGAATCAAAAATCTCTATACGACTATTGCTCATTGCTAAAACACCCCCAATAGTAATGTGAAGAATGAAAGAATTAATAATGAAAAAATTACTATAATAATTCAGCAAAGCTGAATTATCAAATTTAATTTAAGAAATCCCTTAGGAATTTCAATATAAATTTTTTCATTTTTTCATTCCTTCATTTTTTCATTCTAATTAAAATATTCCCCATAGTCTGTTATATTTTTGTCTCCTCTTTCTAATGCTGTTATTCCTGTTCTTACTATTTCCACTATTCCGTAGTCTTCCATAAGTTCTATTAATGCATTTATCTTACTATCGTCTCCTGTGAGTTCAATGGTTACTGTATTGTGGGCTACATCTATTATTTTGCTTCTAAATATTTTTACTACTTCGTTTATTGCCCCTCTTTTTTCTGCTGAAGCTTGGACTTTAATTAAAACCAGCTCTCTATATACTGAATATTCAGACTTTAATTCATGCACTCTTAGTACATCCTCTAGCTTGTTCAGCTGCTTTTTAAATTGTTCTAAAGCATCCTCATTTCCCATTAATGCTATTGTCATTCTTGATATTTCAGTATTTTCCGTTCTTCCAACTGTTAAACTATCAATGTTAAATCCACGCCTTGCAAATAACCCTGAAACTCTAGTTAATACCCCTGATGAGTTTCGCACTAGTACTGATAACACATGCCTTTCCAATTTTTTGCCCCCTTTTATTAAAAAATTGTGTGAAAAAACCACCATTAATGATATGACTCAATATGGTGGTAATAAACATTCCGCCTTAATTATACTATCACTAGGTTCCAACAAACCCTTGCCTTTAACGGTGCTTACCGGTTATCCTTTACTTATACCTCTTCGTACTTTCAAGGACACTGCTCTGGAGTGATAATCATTTAGTAAAGTATCCATTCACACCTACCATGGACTCTCTGTAACTTTATTCTCTAAATAAAAGTCTCCTTCTTTGCATTTTATAAAATTTATAAGGACCTATTAAATTTTGGTATTGCTAAAATTTTACTCCCCATTCTCTCTGATGTCAACAATTTATGAAAACTTTGCTAAATTACTTTTTTCAACACTGTTTTTAATGCAAACTTTTATCACTTTAATAATATAATAGCTATATTATTAAATAAATTGTAATTATTTTTATTTATGTATATTTGTTTTATATATTTATTTCTTTAAATTAACAAATTGATTTATACATTTTATTTTCATTTTTTAAAATATTTTAAATTATTTACATTATATTGAAATTGATATAGAATATATTCAATATATATTTTGAAAGGTATGATTTAAAAGCAAATTCTAATAAACAAATAGGAATCTCTACTATTAATTAAAAAAATCATACTGATATAATGATGTACAACAAAGTTAATGGAGAAACTTTTTCTTATGTACTAAAACCTGATATAATTAATCCAGGTAAAGCCGTCAAATACTCTGGAGTACTTCATATACGAATAAAAAATGTAAAAGATAATGGTGAATTATAAATAGTTGTAACAATAGAAGAATAAGTAGAAATAACTTTAACAACTTATTTTATACACAGATTTTTAGAATATAATTTCCTAGAGAGTAAAAAAAATACATTTCCTTGTCTAGATATTATCTAACACTCAGAAATGTATTTTTTTAATTAATTAATATATTCTGTAACAAAATCAGTAAAAAGAATTCCATCTAAATGGTCTATTTCATGACAAAAACATTTTGCCAAATCTCCTGTACCTGTCAATATAATTTTTTCACCATTTTCATTTAAAGCTTCAATGGTAACTTTAGCTGGTCTCTCTAATTTTCCATATTTATTAGGAATGCTTAGACAACCTTCAACCACCTTTTGAGTTCCTTCAGCTTTAATGATTTTAGGATTAACTAGCTTTATAAGGCCTTCTCCCATATCAATAACAACTAATCTTTTTAGCACTCCTATTTGAGGAGCTGCAAGTCCGCCACCATTTTCGGTATTATACATAGTTTCTGCCATATCATCTAGTAGCTGTCTTATTTTATCATCAACAACTTTAACTTCTTTACTCTTTTTTCTTAATATTTCATCACCAACTAATCTAATTTGCCTTAATGCCATTACACTACACCTCTTCTTTGTTGTGACCTAGATTTTCTCTCACTTTCTTCAAATAAAAAAATATCCTCTATCCTACTATTAAATACTTTTGCAATATCATAAGCTAACCAAATAGATGGCTCAAATTTCTCTGTTTCAATGGCATTGATTGCTTGTCTTGATACACCAACTAATTCTCCTAATTGTTCTTGAGTTAAACCTAAATCTTCACGCAATTTTTTTAATCTATTTCTCATACACTACCACTCCTGTAAAGTTTACCTTACTTTTAGTGTACTATTTCACTTCTTTCATGTCAAGTCTACATTACATTAATTTAAGTAATTATATACATATATGTTTTTAAAATTAGCTATTTTATACTTTCTTTTTAATCCTTAAATTTCTTTAATATTATAAGTTTATAAAGCTTTAGTGCTTGATCCTATTTCTTAAATTAAAGAGCTCAGTATTTGTACTAAGCTCTTTAATTCATTTTTTATTAGTTTATATATAGTTATCCTATTTTTATACAACTCATTGAAATAGACCCATTTTGAATACTTTGATGAATAATTTCTACATTCTCACCTTCTTGCTGTAATCCAATCACATATAATAGTGGTAAAAAATGTTCATCTGTTGGAATCGCAAGTTTTACTATATCTCCTAGCTCTCTATAATTAATTAGATCTTTATGCCTATACTCTTTCACTGCTTTAACTATATAATTATCAAAAGCTTCTGCCCATTCATATGCCTCTCCATATATATCATAATCTGCTGTTCCTAAATTATGAACTATATCCCCACTACCTATAATTAATAATCCCATTTCTCTAAACTTAGATAGTTTTTTACCTATATTATAATGCTGCTCTTCTGTTAAAAGTGCATTTAAACTTAATTCAAACACTGGTATATTAGCTTTTGGAAATATATATTTTAACACTCCCCATGAAGCATGGTCTAGTCCCCATTCATCTGTAAGCTTGGCACCTTCTTCAGATAATTCCTCTACTACCATTTTCGCAAATTCCTTCCCACCATCTGGAGTATATTTTATATTATATATTTCATCTGGAAATCCATAAAAATCATAAATTTGTTTTGGCTTATCACTATATGTTACATAAGTTCCTTTTGTTTTCCAATGTGCTGATATTACCATTACTGCTTTTGGTTCTTTTAAACTCTTTCCCAAATTTTTTAATGCTTTAGTGTAGTCATTATCTAATACTACATTCATAGGACTTCCATGTGAAATAAATAGTACTGGCATTTTCTTATTCATATTATTTCCCTCCTTATTTTTAAATTTATCAATAAATTCTACTTTTATTTTTTATCTATATAGATAGTATTTTATCTAATTCTTCAAAACTGCTATAACCTTGTGCTATTATTTTTCCTTTATTATCTTCTACCATAATAACAGTTGGGAAACTCATTGCCCCCATTGAAGCTACCATATTAAAAACTGAGTAAGTTTCATTTGTTAATTCTTCTGATAAAAATTTCTTTTCAAACTCATCTTTGTCTATTCCAAACTCTTCTGCTATTGTAGTATAGATTTCTAAGTTATTAGGATCTTTTCCTTCAATAAAAAATGATTCTTGAATCCTTTTAAGAAATTCAAATGAAATATCCTTCTTTAGATTTTGTGCTAAAACTACAGCTTTTGCTCCAGGTAAACTATCTAAAACCATATTTTTATTACCTAATATATTTTTATTAAATCCTTCTCCAAACTTCCTTCCTGTTAGTCTCTCTATATTTGTATTGTGATTCTTTATATAATTTCCTAAATCCTCATTAATTTCTTTAACATTTTCATCTACCCACATTCCACCTGGTAAAATTATAAAATCATATTTATCATTGTATTTTTCTTGTATTTTAGTTATTACGTTGCTGAAACCATAGCACCAACCACACATTGTATCCATAATATAATATATTTTTTTCTTCATATTTAATTATTCCTCCTAAATTTAAATAAATTTTTAAATAGTCAATATATAAACTTTAAATATTATTCATATAATCACTTAAATAATTTTGTTGTAACCAATTAAGTTACATCAATTGTAAAAAAATAGAATATATTTATTCCATCTTTTTAATTAGTCCTTCAACTATATCCTTCATAGTAACGTCTTTTAGGACATTTTCCATGGCATCTTGAGCTTTAAAAAGTATAATCTCTAATACAATATGAATGTTAGCTCCTATTGGACACTTAGGATTAGGATTTTCATGTATTTGAAAAAGCTGACCTTCTTCAACAACATCAACAGCCTTATATATATCTAGCAAAGAAATTTCTTCTATATCTTTTAAAAGATATGCGCCCCCGCTTCCTGGATTTACACCTACTATACCAGCTTTTTTTAACATCCCTGTAACTCTTCTAATAATTACTGGATTAGTATTTACGCTTTCAGAAATCCATTCTGATGTACATAGTCTATCTTTCTCAATAGATACTACTGATAGTATGTGAACAGCTACAGAAAATCTGCTACTTATTTTCATAATAACCCCTCCCATTGTAACTATTATAGTTACAACTAAATAAAATGTCAATATTTTATTTGGAATCAAAAAAAAAATATTACTAGTATTTTTATTACTAGTAATATTTTTATTAACATATTATATTTTACTTAATATTAAATCTACTAATCCATGCGCCATTTTATCTATTTCTTCTTGATTTTCTCCTTCTAGCATAACTCTAACTAGAGGTTCTGTACCTGAAGGTCTAATCAAAACTCTACCTGCACCATGAAGTGCTTCTTCTATTTTCTTTATTTCATTAACTATTTCTTCATCTTCTAAATATATATTTTTCTTATCATTTGGAACTTCAGCATTAACTAATACTTGAGGAAGCTCTTTCATTATTCCTGCTAATTCACTTAAAGTCTTACCACTTCTCTTTGTTATCGCTGCAACCTGAAGCGCTGTAACTAATCCATCACCAGTTGTATTGTATTCTAAGAATATTATGTGCCCAGATTGTTCTCCACCAAGAATATATCCATCCTTAACCATTTCTTCTAAAACATATCTGTCTCCAACTTTTGTTTTAATAACATTGATACTTTCTTTTTTACAAGCAATGTCTAAGCCTAAATTACTCATTACTGTAACTACTAAAGTATCATCTTTAAGCTTCCCTAAATCTTTAAGGTATTTTGCACATAGCATTAATACGAAATCTCCATTTATAAGATTCCCTTTTTCATCTACTGCTAAACATCTATCTGCATCTCCATCAAAAGCAAAACCTAAATCACATTTTTTTCTTACAACATAATCTTGTAATTCTTCTGGATGAGTTGATCCACAATTTTCATTTATATTTGTTCCATCTGGATTATCATTTATAACATAAACCTCTGCTCCAAGCTCTCTAAATGCTTTTACTGCAGCTTTATAACATGCTCCATTTGCACAATCTAAAGCTACTCTTAAACCTTTTAAATCTACTGGGATTGTAGATAATGCATAGTCTGTATATTCATCGAGAGCTCCAACTTCCATAGATGATCTTCCTAAATCATGTCCTGTTGGACTTGGTACTCCTTCAAATCCACTTTCTATAACTCTTTGGATTTCATCTTCTAATTCATCTTGCAACTTATATCCTTTATTATCAAAAAACTTTATTCCATTATATTCAACAGGGTTATGTGATGCTGAAATCATTATACCTGCATCAGCATTATATTCTCTTATTAAATGTGCTACTGCTGGAGTTGGAACAACACCTAATATAACAGCCTCAGCTCCTACTGACAGTATTCCTGATACTAAAGCTGCTTCAAGCATATCTCCTGAAATTCTAGTGTCTTTTGCAACTAATATCTTTGGTTTATGAGTTCCTTCCGTTAATACATAAGCTCCTGCTCTTCCTAAACCATACGCTATTTCAGATGTTAATTCTGTATTTGCAATTCCTCTAACTCCATCTGTCCCAAACATTCTACCCATACTTTTTACCTCACTTTTTCTATTGGTTTATTGGTTGTACATAATATAACACTAATAGTATACATTTTTAATTTACATATTACAACTTTATTATATTACAACTTTATTATTTTCTATTTCCTTCTAGCCTATCTAATATTAGGTTATATCCTCCGGTTCCATAGTTTAAACACCTATTAACTCTGCTTATTGTGGCCGTACTAGCTCCTGTATTTTCTGCTATTTCTGTATAAATCTTTTTTTCCTTTAGCATCTTAGCTACATGTATTCTTTGTGCTAAAGCCTTTAATTCATTTATAGTTGCAACATCTTCAAAAAAATTATAACATTCATCTATATTTTCCAATTTTAAAACAGCTTCAAAAAATAAATCTAATTCAGGATTATTAAGTTTACTTTCATTTCTACCCAACTTTTTCAATCCTCCTTTTCTTTAGAATAGTTCTCATAAGTTAAAGTATAATTTATATTAATATTAGTTTATAACTGTAACATTGTAAAGCCTTACTAATTTAAACATCTTCCTCTATGTCTACAGATATAAATTCTTTTAAGCCTCTTTCTTTAAGCTCATTATATACAGCTCTAGTTGGAATAAGCCATACTTCTCCAGTTCCTCTATAAACATTTAATAATCCTTCTCCATTAAGAGCTGTTCCAACAAGTGTAGTTCCTGACTTTTCCACTGTAAATTCTATATTATTACTTCGTAAAATAGCAAAATTCCCATCAATTTTTAAGGTATCTCTAAACATTTTACATCTTAATATTTCATTTTCAGGCACTGGTACTTCTAACACTACTATTCCACTACCTCTAAGTCTAGTCTGATAAATTCCTTCATTACCAAAAATCATTGAAGATATATTTTTTTGCATTACTGGCTCTACTTCTATATTTTCTTCACAAGCATAAAATAATCCATCATCAACTATAATTTCTTCATCTTCTAGTTCTATTAATGTAAAATGTCCAAATCTAGGTTCTAAAAACACCTCTCCATTTCCTCTAAGAACTGGCTTAAACATACTTTCTCCTGTTACTTTACTTGAAAAAAATTTTTTTCCAAGTCCTATAATTCCTCCTGTTTTATTTTCTATTTCTATATCACCTTTCATATAACTTAAGGCGCCTGCTTCAATCTTTACTGCACTATCCTCTAATATCACTCTTATTTGTCTTAATTTGACCGATGATTTTTTCATGAAATTCAATTGTATTGATAAGTTTAAATCATCCGAACCTTCTAAATTATCATATTCTAATATTTGAAATATACTATCATTTCTCATTTCCGAAATCATTGTCATTTTATTATTTGCATTAAATGAAGTTATCATAATTCTATCCCTCCATCTATATTTTACCATAATTTTATATTTGTAAACTACCATATAATTTAATGTATATTCTAAGCTCAAAATAGGTAGAATTAAAATATATCCATTAGTTTTAAATCTCATTATTTTGTTGGAGGTGTTTTATGAAAGCAATTGTATATGAAGGTATTAGAGATACTAGCAATACAAAGGACATAATAAATCATGGTATTTCTTTAAATAATGGAAATAACCAATCTAATACATTTGACAACAGAGATTATTCATCTAATATGATTAACAATGGAAAGGATACTTACGTAAAAATTATTTTAAAACCATAAAACTTATTAATTTACAATGCACATAAAAATAACTTACTTTACTATTTTCTTATATTAAACTTAACACGACTATTTTCAATCTTATTCTTAATGTTTAATTGGAGCTGTCTCAAGATGGCTCCAATTAAACATTAAGAATTAAAAATGTAAAACTATGTTATGTTTATCATACTTTTAGGAGGACATTATGAAAGCAATTGTTTATGAAGGTATTAAAGATGTTAGAGTTGAAAAAGTTGAAGATCCTAAGATTCAGCATAGTGAAGATATTATAATTAAAGTTACATCTACAGCAATATGTGGATCTGATTTACATTTAATTAATGGTAGAGTTCCTAATCTTAGACATGGGTCAGTTTTGGGTCATGAAACCATGGGTATAGTTGAAGAGATAGGCAATGATGTTACTAAAGTCAAAAAGGGTGACAGGGTTATTGTACCTTTTCCTATATCTTGCGGACATTGTTGGTACTGTGAGCATGATTTATATTCACAATGTGATAATTCTAATGAATATGGAGAAGTAGGCGGATTATTTGGATATAGCGATACTTTCGGAGGATATGATGGAGGTCAGGCAGAATACTTAAGAGTTCCTTATGCAAATGTTGGTCCTACAATTATCCCTGATGATTTAAGTGACGAACAAGTATTATTCTTAACTGATATACTTCCAACATCATATTGGGGTGTTGATATTAGCGGAATGAAGAAGGATGATACAGTTGTGGTTCTTGGATGTGGTCCTGTTGGGCTTTTAACTATAAAATGGGCTATTTTTAAGGGGGCTAAAAGAGTTATTGCTGTTGATTGCGTAGATTACAGACTAAATCATGCTAAAAACTATAAGGGCGTAGAAACTATTAATTTAGAAGATTATGATGATACTGGTGAGTACATAAAAGAATTAACTGGTGGAGGCGCAGATGTAGTAATTGATTGTGTTGGTATGGACGGTAAAATGTCAACATTTGAAAAAATAGAATCTATGTTAAAACTCCAAGGTGGTTCTAAATCTGCAATAGAAATTGCTAGTAGATCCATTAGAAAATATGGAACTGTTTCTATGGTTGGTGTTTATGGCGCTAGGTATAATTTATTTCCTCTTGGAGACTTCTTTTCTAGAAACATAACTTTAAAAATGGGGCAATGTCCTGCTCAAGCTTATGTTGATCCAATATTAAAACTTATAAAAGAAGGAAAATTTGATGCTACAGATATAATTACTCATAAGCTTTCCTTAGATGAAGGAACTCATGCTTACGATATATTTAGCAATAAAAAAGACAACTGCATAAAGGTAATACTAAAACCATAGTTATAAATTGCGAATATAAAGGCTACGATAAATAGATATGTTTCATAAGCTAAATAGCTACGCAAAGAAGTACTAGGCTCGGATAACTACTATGCCAAGAGTTTTGGTTAAACTCGCTGCGCTCAGACAAACCAACAACACTAAGACTTAGTAGCTCTTCCTTCACCAAGTACTTCTAGTTTCTCGCTATATGCTTATTTCACATATCCTATTTACCTTCGCCAACTTATATTAAGAATTTAAATTAATAATCAATTAATTTATTAGTAAAAAATAATTGGTGAGGGAAATTAAAAACTTAGTTAAATGGAGCAAACTATAATTGAACCTGTTCCCTTTTCCCTAAAAAAAATAAAAACAACTGTGAACTGTGAATTGTGTTCTGTGAACTGAAAAATGCTTCGCATTTTATTACAATTGTTACTTGTATTCCTTCGCTTCCTCTTCTCCTGTCATAACTCTTATTGCTCCTTGTGCTAAGGCCAATAATTCGTCTTCTCCTGGATAAACTGTAATAGGAGCTATCCATCCTGCTCTCTTTGTTAATTCGTCTATAACTTTGTCTGAATATGCTATTCCACCTGTAAATATTATTCTATCCACTTTTCCTTCTAAAACTGTTGCCATTTCTCCTATTGATTTAGAAATTTGATATATAAAAGCATCAAAATATAGTTGTGCTTCTTTATCTCCTTCTGAAACTAGCTTTAATACGTCTCTTGCATCATTTGTATTTAAGTATGCTACGTATCCGCCTTTTCCTACTACCTTATTATATACTTCTTGTTCTGTAAAATTACCACTATAGCACATTTTTATAAGGGCTCCTACTGGTACTGATCCTGCTCTTTCTGGTGAAAATGGACCTTCTCCATCTAGGGCATTGTTTACATCTATTACTTTTCCATTCTTATGAGCTCCTACTGAAACTCCGCCTCCCATATGAACAATTATTAAGTTTAAATCTGTATATTTTATTCCTGATTCCTTTGCATATCTTTTTGCAACTGCTTTTTGATTCAATGCATGGAATTTACTAACCCTTGGTAACTCAGGAACACCAGAAACTCTTGCCACATCATTAAGCTCATCTACAACAACTGGATCTACTATGAAAGCTGGTATATTCAGTTCATTACCTATTTGGTTTGCAATTATTCCTCCTAAATTTGAAGCATGTTGTCCTTGCACACCATCTTTTAAATCCTTAAGCATTTTTTCATTAACCTTATAAGTACCACTTTCCATTGGCTTTAGCATTCCACCTCTGCCAACTACTGCATCTAAAGAATTTATATCAAAATTCTTTTCCTTTAATACATTTATTATTATATCTTTTCTAAATTTAAATTGATCATATATTGTTTCATATTGTGATATTTCTTCTGATGAGTGTCTTAAAGTTTCTACTAACACTTCTTGTTCTCCATCATAAACACCTATTTTAGTTGATGTTGAACCTGGATTTATTATAAGTAATTTTAAAGCCATTTGAATGTCCTCCTAATTGTTATTTATATTCTTTTGCTATTTCCTCTCCTCTTAAGACTCTTAAAGTTCCTTGAGCTAAAGCCAATAGCTCGTCTTCTCCTGGGTAAACTGTAATAGGTGCTATAAAACTTACTTTAGTCATTAAATCCTTTATAAGTTGTTTCCAATAAGCTATTCCACCTGTAACTATTATTCTATCTACTTTTCCTTCTAAAACTGTTGCCATTTCTCCTATTGACTTAGCAACTTGATAAACAAATGCATTGTAATACTTTATCGCATCTTCTCTTCCTTCATTTACCCAATCTTCTAACTCTCTAGCATCATTAGTATTTAGATATGCTACTAATCCGCCTTTTCCTACTATTTTGCTGTATATTTCTTTTTCTGTATATTTACCACTAAAACATAATCTTATTAACTCACCAATTGGAACACTTCCTGCTCTTTCTGGTGAGAATGGTCCATCTCCATCTAAGGCATTATTTACATCTACTACTTTTCCATTTTTATGAGCTCCTACCGAAACTCCTCCACCTAGATGTACTACTATTAAATTTAGATTGTCATAGCCTTCTCCAGACTCTATTCCGTATCTTTTTGCAACTGCTTTTTGATTTAAGGCATGAAATTTACTAACTCTTGGTAATTCAGGTACTCCGGATATTCTTGCTACGTCTTGTAATTCATCAACAACTACTGGGTCAACTATATATGCTGGTATGTCTAATTCTTTAGCTATTTCATTTGAAATTATTCCTCCTAAGTTAGAAGCATGTTGTCCTTGAAATCCTATTTTTAAATCTTCTAACATAGGGTCATTTACTAAATATGTTCCACCTTCCATTGGCTTTAGCATTCCGCCTCTGCCAACTACTGCATCTAAGGTTTTCATGTCTATATTATTATCCTCTAATGCTTTTATAATTATTTCTTTTCTAAAAAGGAATTGATTATAAATACTATCATATTTTCCTATTTCATCTGAAGAATGTCTCAAGGTTTTAACAAAAACCTCTTTTTCATCTTGGTAAATACCAATTTTAGTTGAAGTTGATCCTGGATTGATAATTAGTAATTTGTAAGACATAACAAAGTCTCCTCCATAATATTATTTTTTTGCTTCTGCAACTAATGCAGCTAGTGCAATGGAGTGTACCTTTGTTTCAAAACTATCAGCTCTGGATGTTAATATTACAGGAGCAGATGTTCCAACTAAAAGCCCTCCATTTCTTGATTTTGATGTATATGTTAAAGTTTTATACATAACATTAGCGGTTTCAATATTTGGAAGTAAAATTATATCTGCTTTTCCTGCTACTTTTCCTGTTATTCCTTTATGATATGCAGCTTCTTCTGATATTGCATTATCAAGTGCTAGAGGTCCATCAACTATACAACCTTTTATTTGTCCTCTATCATTCATCTTTGATAATAATGCTGCATCTACCGTTGCTGGCATATCTGCATTTACTACTTCTACTGCACATACTGGAGCTACCTTTGGTAATTCTATTCCACAAGCATGTGCAACTTCTACTGAGTTATTTAATATTTGCACTTTTGCTTTTAAATCTGGGTAAGTATTAAATGCTGCATCTGTTAATAAAATTAATCTATCAATTCCTTCTATTTCAAATACAGAAACATGTGACATAAGTTTTCCTGTTCTTAATCCTACTTCTTTATTAAGAACACTCCTTAGAAATGTAGCTGTATCTACTAATCCTTTCATAACCATATCTGCGTTTCCACTTGATACTAACCTTATTGCTTCTAAAGTTGCTTTATTTACATTTGGCTCATGAACTATTTCAAATTGTGTAAGATCCATATCAATTTTTTCTGCTATTTCTTCTATTTTTATAGAATCACCTACTAAAACTGCTTCCGCAATTCCTCTTTCTTTCGCAGCCTTAATAGCTTCTAATACAGGCTCATCCTGTGCTACTGCTACTGCTACCTTTTTCTTAGTACAACTGTTAACCTTTTGCAATAAATCATCGAAATTTTTACTCATTTTAGCACCTCTTATATTATTAATGTTATTTATATTAGTAAATATATAAAGAAATAAAATTTCCTTAACATCTATTATAATCCTTAATTTTCATTAATACACTAGTATTTGTTAAAATTATATCAATTTTTGATATAAACTACAAATATTTCCCTTTAATTGTAACAAAAAAAATTCTGAAAACTTAAATTTTCAGAATTTTGTGTCTTTTATTTTATTGGTTTATATTCTCTTATTATCTTTTCTGCTACCTTTAATCCATCAACTGCAGCAGATATTATACCACCTGCAAATCCTGCTCCTTCCCCTGCTGGGAATAAGCCCTTCATAGATATACTTTGTAAGTTTTCATCTCTTATCATTCTAATAGGCGCAGATGTTCTTGTTTCTATTCCTGTTAAAACTGAGTCATAGTTTCCATATCCCTTGATTTTTTTATCAAAGTCAACTATACCTTCTTTCAGTGCTTCTATTACATATTCAGGAAGACACTTTCTTAAATCTTTAAATACATATCCTGCAGTATAACTTGGAGTAACAGTTCCAAGCTTTTCACTTACTTTATCTTGCATAAAGTCACCTAGTAATTGTATTGGTGCTTTATAATTTCCCCCTCCTAGCTTAAATGCTAAGCTTTCATAATGCCTTTGGAACTCCATTCCCCTTAATGGTGAATCTCCTTCAAAGTCCTCTGGTCCCACTGTAACAACTAAAGCTGAATTCGCATTAACTAAATCTCTCGCATGATAACTCATACCATTTGATACTAATCTTTCATTTTCTGAAGCTGCTGCGACTACAACTCCTCCTGGGCACATACAAAATGAATATACAGCTCTTTTAAGCTTTTCACTTTGATATGTCAATCTATATTCTGCTGCCTTAAGTCTTGGATGATTATACATATCTCCATATTGACTTTTATTTATAAGTTCTTGTGGATGTTCTATTCTAACACCAATTGCAAAAGCTTTTGGTTGCATAAATACCCCTATTTTATGTAACATTTCGTATGTATCCCTAGAGCTATGTCCTATTGCAATAATAAGATTTTCACACTCTATTTCATTGCCATTTACTATTATTGATTTTACTTTACCATCTTCGCTTTTTATTTCTTCTAATTTAGAGGAAAATAATACTTCCCCTCCTAAACTTTTTATTCTTTCTCTTATATTTTTAACTACACCCTTTAAAAGATCTGTTCCTACATGTGGCTTAGCAATGTAAGTTATTTCTTCTGGGGCACCTGCCCTAACTAATTCTTTTAATACATAATCGCATCTTGTATCCTTAATTCTAGTAGTTAGTTTGCCATCTGAAAATGCTCCAGCTCCACCTTCTCCAAATTGTACATTTGATTCTGTATTTAATTCACCTGTTTCCCAAAACTTATTAACAGTTTCTGTTCTTTTATCTACATCTTCTCCACGTTCTATTACTAAAGGTTTATATCCCTTTTCTGCTAATAATAACGATGCAAATATTCCTGCAGGTCCAAAACCTACTACCACTGGTCTATTCTTCAATTCAATATTTCCAAACTCTATATCTGTATCATATGAGGACTCCGTAACCTTTATATCCTTATCTTTTAATTTATTAACTATTTTTTTTTCATTTTTATGCTCTACTTCAACACAATATAGGTATTTTATATCGTTTTTCTTTCTCGCATCCAGACTTTCTTTAATTATTTTAAAGTTTTGAACTTCTTCTTCTGAAACCTTTAATTTCTTAGCTATTTTCTTTATTAATATATCTCTATCTTCATCTATTCTTAAGATTATATTATTAATCCTAATTGACATAGTTAATCCTCCTTTGTAATAATAAATTGCAAAGCAATTTATTTAGTTAGCAGTGCACAGTTCACAGTTTATGATAAAACTACTTTGTAGTTTCTGAATTTCAAATTATATCAACTCATTAATCATTGAAATAATGATTTCTTAATTCAGCTAGCTGAATTATTTCCATAACTGTGAACTGTGCCTTATGAACTTCAAACTAGAAATTTTGCTTCACAATTTAATCAACTGTTCCCTGTTACTTGTTCCCTTATACTCTAACTGTGAACTTGTGCACTGTGCCTTATGAACTAATCAATTGCTTCCACCATTGACTGCTGAAGAGTCTCCTTGAGCAACGTCTTTAATTACGGTAATAGTAATTTTTTCTATTGAACTTATAGAAAAATTTTCATTTAACCCTTGCAGAGTTACTTTAGGCTCTTGTTCAAATGTTCCATCTTCTTTAAATGAACTTACATCCATTACTGCCTTTACATTATCGGATGTCACATTTACGATTTCATCTTCATATCCACTTATAATAACTTTTACTGTATCCTTATTAGGTGTAGCTTTCACCCCTTGTATAATTCCACTTATACTGTATTTTACGCTAAATTCCTTTGTTACCAACTTTATTACATTTACCTTTGCAGTTACATATTCTTCGCCTTGAGATATGGTCAATCCTTCTGGGACTACTACTCCTAGTGAAACATCCTTGTTCTCACTTATGGTACTTAAATCTAGTGGTGTTGTATTTACTTCATTAATTGAATCTAATATATCTTTAGGTCCTAACAATTCTACTGTTTTTCTTGAACTATCTACAGATTTTAGTTTTATTCCACTCGGTAATTGGCCTATTGTAACAATATTAACTTTTACAGATTTACCTTTACTAACCTTTAATTCAACATTAGCAGTTTTCTCCGAAAGAAAAACATCTGGAACTTCACTTCCTCCATCATCTAAAGCTTTTATCTCATAGTTTCCCACAATATCCTCAAATACATCTTCTTTATTATCTGTAACAACTAATCTTGACACTCTACTAACTGCTGATTCTGCTCCAATTACTTTAACTTCACTTGGATTTATATTGGCTTCTGATGCAAAATATCCTTGTCTTGGTGTAACATTAATATTAGAAGTTACAGTCATAACTTTTTCCACCATATCTTCTATCTTAATTGATACAGTTAATGTATTAGTGTTTCTTATACTAACTGTAATTGGATAATCTATTATAGACACTGGAATTTTATTTTCGCCTTTCTTCCAGGCATATTCACTTAAGTCTACTTGAACTTTAAAATCACTTTTTTTAATTTTATTTATATCATTTGTATTTCCTTCAACTTTCAATGTTACATATAATTGCTGATTTGGAGTTAATGCTAGCTTTGAACTTGCTAATGTGTCTGTATTTACTAGTTCAACTGGTATTTTACTTATTTCAGTGGTTCTTATTTTGTTTTCTACATTAGTTACATAAACCCATAACCCTATGGATAATAAGATACATATTATAGGTACTACTAATTTGTTTTTTTCCTTCTTATCCAAGCTCTCACCCTCTCCCCAGCTGATTTAACTTTCTTCTTATCACTATGTTGCATCATCTTTATTAAGATTACTCTTAATTTTTCTTTATCATAATTTCTTGTTAATCTTCCATTTATAGCTAAGGATATTACCCCTGTTTCTTCTGATACTACTAAGACTATAGAATCTGAAACTTCTGACAACCCTATTGCAGCTCTATGTCTTGTTCCTAGTTTTTTATTTATTGTATTATTATTTGTAAGTGGAAGTACACATCCTGAAGCCAATATTCTATCTTTTCTTATAATGGTAGCTCCATCATGCAATGGAGTATTAACTACAAATATATTTTCTAATAAATTTGAAGTAACTTTTGCATCTAATATTGTCCCTGAATTTAATACTTCTCCTAATCTCGTTGCTTGCTCTATAACTATTAATGCTCCGGTTTTAGTCTCTGCTAGGTTCTGAATTGCAGTAACTATTTCATTTACTGTTATATTTCTTTCTTCTTCATCTTGTATATTGTGTATTTCTTCAAAAGCACTTCGTCCTATATGCTCTAAAGCTCTTCTTATTTCTGGTTGGAATATAATAACAATAGATAAAAGCCCAATAGTCAATGTTTTATTTAAAATAAAATTTAACATTTCTAATTTTAAGACATAACTTATTGGTATTAATGCTACCATAAGAACTATTCCTTTTAAAAGTTGCTCCGCTCTTGTTTCTCTTATTAACGTATATCCCTTATAAAATATATAAGCAACTACTAATATATCTAAAACAGAAAATACCGATATATTTTTTAATGTGTTTATTATAAATGTACTAATCTCTTGCATAAAGGGCACCCCCTAACCTTCATATATATTAATTATACACCAATTAGTAAAATCTTAGTATAATACTTCGATTTTTTTTTAATTTTATAATATTTTCTACTTTACTATAATATAAATTTATGTAAAGAGATTTATATGAGGTGATATTCTATGAAAGAAAAACTTATTACTTTTTCTAAAAACCATAAAAATTTAATGTTATTTTTAGCATCTGCTTTTTTATTATTATTTTTTTCAGTATTTTTTATCATATATAATTCAGATTCTAATATATCTAAAAGAAGCTTAAAACATATAGCTAATGACTTAAATAATATTAATTCAAATTTAGAATCTGGAATTAAAGATTTAACTATTGACACTAATAAATCTTACGAAGTTTTAACTACATCTTCTGGGGAATTAAAGAAACTTTTAACTTCTATATCTGAGATAAAAGAAACCAATGAAGAAATTTCATCTATAAAGAGTGATTTAAATAATGCTATCGATTCTACTATAGTTTTTTATGATAATTGTATTTATGTTTTATCTAATCCTAATACTATAAAATCTAGTGATGATTTAAATAATTTCCTTACTGCTAAAGAGAAATGTGTTCAAAGCTATTCTATATTAAATTCTCACAATATTAAGATTAATTTTTCGAAGAAATCACTATTATTTTTCGAAAATACTTATAATTATTTAAATACTATAATTAAAATTAATAGAGATACTGAGTTTCAAAATAAGCAACAACGTGAGTTCTTTTTTCAACTTGAAAGTTTTAATTCAGACTTTAATAAACTAAATGAAGATTTAATGATTGCTATTAATAAGATAAGAGAAGATAAGAGAGATTTGCAAGCTGTTATTGATGATATATATAATAAAGAATATATTTATGGAGATATACAATCTAAATCAGTTTCTATTTCTATTCCAGATGGATATATGAATGTATATGAATCTTTAAATGAGTATTTAAATTTATATGGTATATATTTAAAATCAATTAAAGAAGCTGTAATATATGAAAAAACCTGTTCTGATATAGATAAATATTCTGAAGAAATAAATAAAAATTATAAAAATGCTTCTTCAAAAAGAGATGATGTTTTAAAGGCTTATTCTGCATATAAAAGTAATTTCTAAAATAATTAGTATTAAAATTTTCCTTTTGGTAATAATAATCTTGGATTTAATATTATCCAAAAGGAGGTTATTTATGAAATATTTAAAAGCAATACCTATTTTATTTTTAACCTTTTTATTTTCAGCAGAAATTCCTGTATTAGCTTATAGTACTATTAGTACAGCATTCAATACCAATAGTACTATAAGCACTGACGTTAGTAGAGAATTAGATAATAACTTAATAAATATGCCAGAAGAGAATGTGGTTGAAGTTTTTAATCACAATGAAAATTTAATATATTTGACAGAAGATGATTTGAATTTAATGGCTAAAATCGTATATGCTGAAAGTAAAGGTGAGCCCTTTGAGGGTAAAGTCGCAGTTGCATCGGTTATTTTAAATAGGGTATTAAGTCCAGGATTTCCAGACAGTGTTAGGGAGGTTATTCTTCAACCAAACGCATTTTCCTGTGTTATTAATGGGGAAATATCAGTTGTTCCTACAGAAGAATGCTATAATGCTGTTTATGAAGCTATAAAAGGTAATGATCCAACAAATGAAGCATTATTCTTTTATAATCCTTCCATAGCTACTTGTTCTTGGATGCAAGGTGTTGAAAAAGCTGATAGTAAATCTATTGGTCAACATTTATTCTTTAAAACAAGTTACTAAAAATCATATGAATGGAGCTGTCTATGCGACAGCTTCTTCTTTTTTAGAAATTTATCAATCATTATTACTATACTAATATTTTTAATAATTAATCTAAAAAAAGAAATTCAGCAAAACTGAATTTCTACCATAATTGTCAATTATTAATTATTCAAAAGTTCCCATTACAATTGGTTTCCCATTCTTAACCATAATTCTTCCTTTTGCTATAACAGTATCTATTTCTAAAGAACTTTCATCTACTAAAACAAGATCTGCATCTTTTCCCTTTTCTATTGAACCTTTGTTAGAAAGTTTTAATATCTCTGCTACATTTGATGTTATTACTTTAAGTGCATCTTCTATTTTAATATTATATGTCTTTATACATTCCTTTACTTCTCCATAAAGTGTTGATACTGAACATATCCCAACCTTTGTTAACTTACCGTCATTATCAAATATAGGCATACTACCATTTCCATCCGATGAAAATGTAATATGAGATAAATCAATGTTGTTTTTTATTAGATTACTTAACCCTTCACTTGCTCTTAACTCTCCTGGTTCTAAGCAATTAGGATCAGAACTTGTAGTAAGGTCTATAAATCCACCCTTCTTAACATATTCTTCTCCGGCTTCAAATAATTCTTTATTTCTATTAATATGAGTTGGTAATAATTGAGTTGCTGGAAGCTCTGTTTCTTCAATTAATCTGAATAAATAATCTAATTTTCTATCTCCATCACCTAAGTGAATATTAACTATTCCAGATTTTCCCGATAATAAACCTCCTACTCTCGCTTGTGCTACTACTTGTGTAAATTCTTCAAATGTCGCCTGAGAACTTCTGTGGTCTGATATAGCCACCTCTCCTACCCCAATAATTTTATCTACTAGCATTAAATCTCCTTTTATGCTAGTAGATAAAGTTTTTACTGGTATCTCATATGAACCTGTATAACAATATGTAGTCAATCCCTCTTCTTCTAAAGCCTTTGATTTAGCTATTAAACTTCCCATATCTCTACAAATTCCATCTGTTCCTATACATCCAACAACCGTGGTTATCCCAGCTGTTGTTAAATCTGTTAACTTTATTTCTGGTGTTCTAGTTTTAAAGCTACCTTCTCCACCTGCACCATTAATATGAACATGACAATCTATAAATCCAGGGAAAAGTAGTTTTCCTGATCCATCTACTACTTCTATATCAATAAAATTTTCAGGAACTTTCAAATTTTCATATATTCCTTCAATTTTATCTGATACTATAACTACATCTTTTTCTCCTTGATACTGGGGAGAATAAACTTTGATTCCTTTTATAACTGTTATCATCTACATCTCTCCTATATTTCAATTACTTAAAATATCCTTTATAAGATTATTATTATAAATGGAACTTGGATATTTACTAACAAGCTCTCCTGCATAAAGTTTACTTTTTTCTTTATCCAAATCTTTATATAATAAGGATATTCTATAATAAGTTTCTTCTATATAGTTCCCATTTTCATAGTTAGATATATAATCTTTAAAATATTTTATAGCTTCTTCATTTTTACCTACTTTTTCACTTGTTGATGCCAATAAAAACATTACATCATCATGTAGATGGTTATTCATTGAATGAATAATAGTGGCTTCTAATAAATATTTAGCTTCTTCATACTTTTCTTCTTGAAATAAACCTGTTGCCTTTATATAATTTTCTCTTATTTCTTCATCTGTTAACGAATTTACTTCTAAAGTACTACTTTTTTTATTTTCTTCATTATCTTTATTTTCTTCATTATCTTTATTTTCTTCATTCTGCTCATTATTTGTGCTTTCATTCTCAACAGGTTTTGAAATATTATTAGCTAATTCTTCTTTATTTATTTGTACTTTTTTAAACTTATTGTTAAGTAATATTCCTGATGTTAAAAAAACTACTGCTATAGATGCTATTATTAAAGTTTTTAAAAGTGATTTATTATTTATATTTAAAATTTCATTTATTTCCTTTTTGATATTTTTAGCCTTATAATTAAACTTATCAATAGATATAACCTTTTCCACATATTCCATACTTAAGCTATATTCAGCTTTCCTTAAGTAACACGTTGCTAAAGCGTTATTGACATTTATGGAATTGAAGTCACTTTCTTTACAAATACTTAAATTTTTCAAAGCTTCATCTATATTTAAGTCGTTTATTAACTCTTCTGCTTTTTCATATAAGTCTTTTCTATAAAAATCCTTCTGTACATCTTTTAAATACGATTTTGCTATATCGTTATTATTATGATGTTCATTTATTTTCCAAATAGGAATCGCTTCCTCAAGATTTCCTTTTAAATACAATAATAATCCCTTTAAATTGAGAAGATTTGAGTCTTCTAAATCTCTTGATATACCAATTTCACAAACTTCTAATGCCTTATCTATATATCCGTTATTATATAAATGAAGTGCTTTTTCATATGCCTTCTTATCCCTATTTTTCATTCAATTACCTCTTCTAAATTTACAAATAAAATATTAATCCCATAATCCCCGCTATTACTATAACTAGTATAGGATGAACTTTTTTACTTAGTAATACTAATCCTATTATCGTAGTTATTATTATACTCTTTAAGTCCAAATAAGATTCTTTTGCTAAGTCTACAAAAGCTTTTATTATTAAGGCAATTAAAACAGGTCTCATTCCCATTAGTGCTGATTTAATTAATGTAGATTCTTTAAATTTTTCTAGGGTATTACTTATTATAGATATTAATACAAATGATGTTATTACTACTCCTGTTGTTGCCATAATGGCACCTAGAACGCCTGATAACTTATATCCTACAAAAGTTGCTGAATTTATGGCAACTGGTCCAGGAGTCATTTGTGATATACCTATAATATCCATAAACTCGCTTATTTTAAGCCAATCATTTTTTTCTACTATTTCTCTTTGAATAAAAGGAATCATAGCATAACCACCGCCAAAGCTAAAGGAACCTATCTTAAAAAACGAAAGAAATAATCTTATTAGTATATTCAATTATTTCACCTTCTTTCTTAAAAATACAATTCCGTATATCGCTGAAGTCACTATGACTATAATTGGATTTATATCAAAAAATACTAATGCTATAAGGGCTATTATAATAATTACTATATTTTGTACACTTTTATCTATTCCTTTGCTTAAACTTATTGCTCCTGCTAATACAAGCATTGGAACTGCTGCTGTTATTCCCTTAAATACCGCATTAACATAATAATTATCTCTAAACTTCATAAAAAATGCTGCTATTATTAATATTATAAAAAACGAAGGAAGAACAACCGCTAAAAGAGCCATTATAGCTCCAATAAATCCTCCTATTCTATATCCTATAAATACTGAAGAATTAACTGCCAATGCTCCTGGTAAACTTTGTGCTACTACTAATATATCCATGAATTCTTCTTTTTCAATCCACCCTTTATTTTTAACAACTTCTTCTTCTATAAGCGGAATCATTGCATATCCACCACCAAAAGTAAAAGCTCCTATTTTAAAAAATGTTATGAACATTTCTATAATTTTATTCATGTATCCTTTTCACCACCTATACTTAACTATTTTAACTAAAAATAAAAAGCCACATTCATAGTATGTGACTTTTCATCATTTTAATTATTCTTGTTCTAGTATTATCTTCTTAGCTGTTAAAATTGATGTAGCACTCATTGAGAATTCATCTAAACCATATTCAACTAATGTTGGAATTGCAGCTTCATCTCCAGCCATTTCTCCACACATTCCAACCCACTTACCATGCTTGTGAGCTCCGTCTATTGTCATCTTTATTAATCTTAATACAGCTGGGTGCATTGGATTATAAAGGTATGATACTTTTTCACTCATTCTATCAGCCGCTAATGTATATTGAATCAAATCATTTGTTCCTATTGAGAAGAAATCTACATATTTAGCTAATTCATCTGCATACACAGCTGCAGCTGGGATTTCAACCATGATACCCCATTGAATTTTTTCTGAGTATTCTTTTCCTTCTGCTTTTAATTCAGCTTTACATTCTTCTACAAATTCTTTTGCAGCTTGGAATTCTTCTAAGCCTGAAATCATCGGGAACATTACAGCAAGATTTCCATAAACAGAAGCTCTAAGTAACGCTCTTATTTGAACCTTAAATATATCTTTTCTATCTAAACATAATCTTATAGCTCTATATCCTAAGAACGGATTCATTTCTTGTGGTAATGGTAGATATGGAAGTGTTTTGTCTCCACCAATATCTAGAGTTCTTATAACAACTTGCTTTCCATCCATTATTTCAAGAACCTTCTTATAAGATTCAAATTGTTCATCTTCAGTTGGAGCTGAATCTCTATCCATGTATAAGAACTCAGTTCTAAATAATCCAACACCATCTCCACCATTTGCAACTACAGCTTCAGCATCTGCAGGTGAGCCTATGTTTCCACAAACTTCAACTCTTCTACCTGATTTAGTAACTGTTTTTACACTTATAAGTTTCTTTAATTCTTCTTGTTCTGCTAAGAATTTTTCTCTCTTAGCTGTATATTCATCTATAACTGATTGGTCAGGATTTATTATACATACACCTTCAATACCATCAACTATAACAAAGTCTCCGTTTTTAACTGATGTAGTTATATCCTTCAATCCTACAATTGCTGGTATTTCTAAAGTTCTTGCCATAATAGCTGAGTGAGAAGTTCTTCCCCCAATATTAGTTAAGAAACCAACAACCTTACTTCTATCTAATTGTGCTGTATCTGATGGAGTTAAGTCATGAGCTACTACTACAGTATTTTCTTCTGTTATAGCAAATGCATCTCCGCCTTTTCCAGCTAAGTTTGAAATTATTCTCTTTGAAACGTCTTTAATGTCTGCAGCTCTTTCTTTCATATATTCATCTTCCATTGAATCGAATATCATTACAAATGTATTTGTAATATTTTCAACTGCTTTCATTGCATTTATGCTATTTGATTCTATTTCTAACAACATTCCACCAGTAAATTCTGGATCATCTAATAAAGTTAAGTGAGCTTCGAAAACTTGAGCTTCATGTTCTCCAATTTCAGCTAGTGCTTTATCTCTAATTGCAGTTAATTGTACTTTTGCTTGCTCTAAAGCCTTTTGTAGAACTTCTTTTTCTGCTTCTACATTAGAAACTTTTGTATCTGTTATTACTATTTCTTCATGTTCTTGTAAAAATACTTTTCCTATTGCATAACCTTTAGATGCAGCTATACCTTTTTTCATTTCCGAGATTCCTCCTTAATAATAGCTATAAACTCAAATTTTATATGAAATTTATAGAAAGTACTAATCTGTTTTTAAATTACAACTACAATGTATTATATCATACTTTTTCACTATGTTAATAATAATAAACATAAAATTTATTATTTTCTCTTTTAAATTTAAATATTTTATCTATTTTACTTGCATATTTTAAATAAAATTATAATTTCATTTTATAAATTTTATAAAATTTTCTAATATTTCTATTGTTAATTATTTCTTATAAATTGTTTTGTCATTTTATAGCATACATGTATTAATAAATTATCATACAGTAGAAATAAAAATTAATAAAAAAACTCCCGTATAGTATAATCCCCTTATGGTAGACAAATAAAAAAAGACCTTTATAATTAGGTTAGATATTTGTTTACTATAGGGGGATTTTTTATGAGTGGAATTCAAAGGAAATATAGCAAAGAGACTAAATTAAAAGCAGTTGATATGCACTTAAATCAACATATAGGAGCAAATACAATTGCTAAGGAATTAGGCTTAAGTGAGAAAAAGAGAGTTTATGATTGGGTAAAAAAATACCAAGCTGAAGGTGAAAAAGCTTTCGATATTGAAAGTAGAGGAAGAAAATCTAAAACTCGAACTAATGGTTCACGAATAGGTAGACCCAAAACTAAATTTTCATCATTAGAAGAAGAAGTTGAGTACTTAAGAATGGAGAATGAATTCCTAAAAAAGCTAAGAGCTCTGGCAGAAGAATAACACGAGTTAATATATATGAGATTATATTTTTTATGTCAGAGCGATATTCTATTATACGTCTTTGCCTATTGGCAAAAGTAGCGCGAAGCTCTTATTATAAATGGCTCAAGCGTAAAGATATTATCACCAATAAGGATATACAGGATAAAATAATTAAAAATCATATACTAGATATACATAATAAATATAGAGGAACTTATGGACGAAAGAGAATATGTATTTATCTTAATAATATATTAGGCATTGAAATAAATCATAAGCGTGTATATAGACTAATGAATGAAATGAATATAAAAGCTGTTATTGTAAATGTCAACCTCAAAATGTTGAAAAGTTCCAACATGAAAATGCATAATTATTTGATAGTTATTTG
>NZ_BAAACH010000029.1:0-820 GCF_039521405.1 Clostridium sartagoforme | reverse complement strand
GCACTGTTGCAAAGTTAGCGATGAGGCAGCCTTTTGTCTTATTCAAAGGCCTTACATTTCAAAAACTCTGCTTACCAGGCGCATTTCGCCCAGGGGATCACCATAATAAAATGCTGAGGCCTGGCCTTTGCGTAGTGCACGCATCACCTCAATACCTTTGATGGTGGCGTAAGCCGTCTTCATGGATTTAAATCCCAGCGTGGCGCCGATTATCCGTTTCAGTTTGCCATGATCGCATTCAATCACGTTGTTCCGGTACTTAATCTGTCGGTGTTCAACGTCAGACGGGCACCGGCCTTCGCGTTTGAGCAGAGCAAGCGCGCGACCATAGGCGGGCGCTTTATCCGTGTTGATGAATCGCGGGATCTGCCACTTCTTCACGTTGTTGAGGATTTTACCCAGAAACCGGTATGCAGCTTTGCTGTTACGACGGGAGGAGAGATAAAAATCGACAGTGCGGCCCCGGCTGTCGACGGCCCGGTACAGATACGCCCAGCGGCCATTGACCTTCACGTAGGTTTCATCCATGTGCCACGGGCAAAGATCGGAAGGGTTACGCCAGTACCAGCGCAGCCGTTTTTCCATTTCAGGCGCATAACGCTGAACCCAGCGGTAAATCGTGGAGTGATCGACATTCACTCCGCGTTCAGCCAGCATCTCCTGCAGCTCACGGTAACTGATGCCGTATTTGCAGTACCAGCGTACGGCCCACAGAATGATGTCACGCTGAAAATGCCGGCCTTTGAATGGGTTCATGTGCAGCTCCATCAGCAAAAGGGGATGATAAGTTTATCACCACCGACTATTTGCAACAGTGCCC
>NZ_BAAACH010000028.1:0-28637 GCF_039521405.1 Clostridium sartagoforme | reverse complement strand
TGCTAAAACTGTTGTGATTGCAGCAGTTAAAGTTGTCTTACCGTGGTCAACGTGACCGATTGTTCCAATATTTACGTGTGGTTTGCTTCTTTCGAATTTTTGCTTTGCCATTGTAAAATCCTCCTTTAATCTTTGTAATAAACTTTGCCTAGCGTTTTCTAGCTTTTTTGGTAATATATTTAGCTCACTGCAAAGGTTAAAGCAATTTACAATCACAATAATCACTCTTGGTGAGCGTTCAACTATATTGGAGCTCACGATCGGGATTGAACCGACGACCTCCGCCTTACCAAGGCGACGCTCTGCCTACTGAGCTACGTGAGCATTTCCATTTTAATATGGTTTATAGTTTAATATACCAATTATAAAGTTTACTATTGTTCAAAAAATTTGTCAATAAAAATTTAACGACTTATTTTTCGGTATCCAGACATTTTTCAAGCTTTCGCTTCACTCTTTGTAGTGCATTATCTATAGACTTAGCCTGCCTATCTAAATCACATGCTATTTCTTGATAAGACTTGCCATCTAAATATGACTGAAGCACCTCTAACTCAAGTTCTGATAATACCTTAGCCATCTCTCCTTCTATATGCTTTAATTGTTCCTTTCCAATTATAAGCTCCTCAGGATTTGTTATCTTTAATTCAGATAAAACATCTATTAATGTTCTATCTGATTCTTCTTCATAAATAGGCTTGTTTAAGGATATATATGTGTTTAAAGGGATATGTTTTTGTCTGGTTGCTGTTTTTATTGCAGTTATTATTTGTCTAGTTATACATAGTTCTGCAAATGCTTTAAAACTTGTTAATTTATCAGATTTAAAGTCTCTAATAGCTTTATATAGACCTATCATTCCTTCCTGATAGATATCTTCTTTATCTGCTCCAATAAGGAAATATGACTTAGCTTTTGCTTTTACAAAGTTTTCATATTTAGAAATTAAATATTCTTGAGCTCTTATATTACCTTTTTTTGCTTCATCAACTACTTCCTCATCTACTTTATTTAGAAATTCTACGAATAAACCTTTTTCTTTTTTTGTATTCTCCACTATATATCACCCCTTTAAGCCCTATAGTATTATAGTATATATTTAGTCAAAATTTTACTTGCTTCTTCTTATTTCTTCTAATTTTTTCAATATATCTTCATCCACATTATCCCCCAAATGATTTTTAGATGAATACATATTTTTTATTGCTTTATTTTTTATCCTATTTTCTGTTTCAATAACTTCATTATAAAATTCCAATGCAGATATCCTAATAGCGCCTCTTTGAAAGATAGTTTGTTGTTCAAGCCAATCCGATGTAACTACGTTCACCTCAAATCGCCTACCTAAAATATGGACTTCTCTCTCTATATAAGAATCTGCTGTCTCACCATCTTTTGTGAACACTATACTAATATTTTTATTTATATTTTCTTTCTTTTCAATACTTCTCTTAACCTTATGTGCATCAAATACTACGATTATCTTACAACCCTCATAGACTGAATAATTATGTAAACTATCTATTAGACTTTTTCTAGCTCCATCAAAACTGTAATCTTTTTGTACTTTTAGATTGGGCCAGCTATTTATAACGTTATATCCATCAACAAATATAATTTTCACATGCTACCTCTTCAGTCTTAACTTTGCTTTTTTAGTAATCTTCCCTTTAGTATTTCATACATCATTATACCACCTGCAACTGAAGCATTTAAAGAGTTAATTTTACCTATCATAGGTATTTTAATTAATTTATCACACTTTTTAAGAGTTAATTTGGATATTCCCCTTCCTTCACTTCCTATAACCACTGCACACGGTCCATTAAAATTCACTTCATAGCTATATTCTTCTCCTGCTATATCTGCTCCATAAACCCATATTCCACTTTCTTTTAATTCGTCTATAGCTGCATTTATATTTGTTACTTTTGCAATTTTCATATGTTCTATGGCTCCAACTGAACATTTGTATACAGTTGATGTTATTCCAACATTCCTTCTTTTAGGTATAATTATTCCATGAACTCCACATAATTCTGCTGTTCTAATTATGGAACCTAAGTTGTGAGGATCTTCTATCTCATCGAGAATCACTATAAATGGATCCTGTTTCTTCTCTCTCGCATCCTTTAACATATCTGCAATCTGACAATACTTAAATGGAGTAACTAAAGCTATTACACCTTGATGATTTGTACCATTACTCATACCATCTAGCTTTTTTCTATCTACTTCCTTTAGTACTAACCCTTTTTCTCTTGCCATATTTATTATAACTTTTATAGAGCCTTCCATATTTCCATTAGCTATATATATACATTCTATTGTTCTATCACTTTTTAAAACTTCTATTACAGCATTTCTGCCTATAATTAAATCTTCTCTAGTCTCTTCTTCATTTTGAGTAACAACACTTTCCTTTGAGTAATTATCTCTTGCATTTTTATTTTCTCTAGTAAATTGTCTTTTTCCTTGTGCTGAAGCATTTTCAAACATTTGTCTTTCCATTCTAGCCTTCATTCTAGCTTCTCTATTTCCTTTAGTCACATTAAATCACTCCTTATCTCTATTATATACTTTTCCTTAATTATGTTAAGTATGTTTCTGTAGATTTTTCTAATATAATATTTAATCTTTCCTTATTTCCAGTCAAATATAAATATCCAACTAAGGCTTCAAATCCAGTAGCATTTCTATAGTCTATCACATCTGCATTTTTAGGAATAGTAGCTGACTTTGCATTTCGACCTCTTTTATAAATATATAATTCGTCTTCTGTTAATATATCTTCTATATTATGCATTATATTAGACTGGCTCTTAGCTTTAACATATCCTATTGCCTTTACATGAATTTTGTGTGCAGATAGATCTGTATTATTGGATAATATATAATTTCTTATATATATTTCATACACTCCATCTCCTATTAAAGCTAATTGCAAAGGATTTAATCTCCTAGCCTCTTCTCTATTAAATTCCCTGACTCTTAAATCCTCTAACATACGTTTCTCTCCTTTAAAGAAAGGCTGCAAAATTGCAGCCCTCTAGACTAATTTATTTTTTTCCATCTTACTCCTTGTGGAGTATCTTCTAAAATTATATTTCTAGCCTTCAAATCATCTCTAATTTTATCGGCTAATGCGAAATCTCTATTTTTTCTTGCTTGCTGTCTTTGCTCTATTAAATCTTCTATTTCTTCTTCTAAACTTCCTTTTGTTGATTTCTGAAGAATTCCTAAAGGTTCTCCAAGTTCCCTTATTAAACTTAGAGCAGCTTCACAAAGTTCCTTTGATGACTCTATTGATATATTAGTATTTATATCCCTTATAAGGTCAAATATAGCCGTAATAGCATCTGCTGTATTAAAGTCGTCATCCATTTTTTCTATATATTTTTGTCTATAAACATTTAAAGACTCTAAATAATCTTTTTCTTTATTATCCATATCTTCTTTTTTAACTTCACTTATTAAGCTCTCTAAATTAGAAACTGCGTTATATAATCTTTCAACCGAAGATTTAGCTGACTCTAATAAATCATCACTATAATTTAATTGAACTCTATAATGAGCAGATAACATTAAAAATCTTATTATATCTGAATCATATTTTTCAAGTGCATCTCTAGCCGTTAAGAAGTTATTTAATGATTTTGACATCTTTTGATTATTAACATTTAAATATGCTGAATGCATCCAGTAATTTGCAAAAGGCTTTCCTGTCAAAGCTTCACTTTGAGCTATTTCATTTTCATGATGTGGAAATGCTAAATCCATTCCACCTGCATGTATATCTATTGTATCTCCTAATATTTTTTTAGCCATACAAGAGCATTCTATGTGCCATCCAGGTCTTCCTAATCCCCATGGGCTTTCCCAAGCTGGCTCTCCAGGTTTCTGTGACTTCCATACAGCAAAATCCATAGGATCTTCTTTTCTTTCATCAATACTTATTCTAGCTCCTGATTGAAGGTCTTCTAAGCTTTGCTTTATAAGCTTTCCATAACTATCAAACTTTTTAGTTCTAAAATAAACATCTCCCTCTACTTCATAAGCATATCCTTTTTCTATTAATCCCTCAACAAATTCAATTATATCATTTATATATTCAGTAGCTCTTGGATTTATTGATGCTCTTTTAATATTTAAACCATCTGCATCCTTATAATATTCATCTATATATCTATTTCCAATATTTAAAACTGTAGTTTTTTCTTCATTTGCTTTATTTATCATTTTATCATCTATATCTGTAAAGTTTTGAACGAATTTAACTTTATATCCTCTATACTCTAAATATCTTCTTATAGTATCAAATATAATAAAAGTTCTTCCATTACCTATGTGAAAATAATTATAAACAGTAGGCCCACATACATACATCTTAACTTCACCTGGGGTTAGCGGTACAAACTCTTCTTTTTTTCTAGTTAAGCTATTATAAACTCTCATTTAATTACCTCCTATCTTACAGATAATTTATTTTTCTTAAACTCTTCTCTAACTTTCTCTATAGCTTCTTCTATCTTTATATTTTCCATTTCTGATATTCTAAGTTTAAATTCTACTTCTCCATCAACAATTTTCTTACCAACTGTTATCCTCATTGGTATTCCCATAAGGTCTGAATCCTTAAATTTAACTCCTGCTCTTTCATTTCTATCATCTAGTATCGCTTCAACACCTATCATTTTTAACTCTTCATATATCTTGTTAGCAATCTTCATTTGTTCTTCATCTTTAATATTCACAGGGATAATATTAACATGATATGGTGCTACAGATAAAGGCCAAACTATTCCATTTTCATCGTTATGTTGTTCTATTATTGAGGCCATTGTTCTTGTTACACCAATACCATAACAACCCATTATAAATGGCTTTTCCTTACCATTTTCATCTATAAAATTGGCATTCATAGCTTCTGAATACTTTGTTCCTAGTTTAAATATATGACCAACTTCAGTTCCTCTTGATATAGTTACTTTACCACCACAAACTGGGCACTTTTCACCTTCAGTTATATTTCTATAATCTCCAACTATACCTTCAAAATCTCTGTTATAATTTACATTTTCAATATGATATCCAGTTTCATTAGCTCCAACAATAAAATTGTACATATTAGCAACTTCTTCATCAACTAATAAAACATCTACTTTTATATTTATAGGACCAGCAAATCCAACTTGTGCATTAGTTGCCTTAAATACCTCTTCTGGTGTTGCCATATTTAAGTTTACTACTCCACCTAAAGCATTTGAAACCTTAACTTCATTAACTTCTCTATCGCCTCTAACCATTGCTGCTACTATTTTATCATCAGCATTATATATTAAAGTTTTAGCAAATCTTTTTTCTGTTGTATTAAAGAATTTTACTAATTCTTCAATTGTTTTTACATTTGGTGTTTCTACTTTATTTAGAGGCTTTAATTCTTCAACTTCTGATTTTTCGGCTGTTGAATAAGCCTTTTCTATATTAGCTGCATAATCACATGCTGTGCAGAATACTACATCATCTTCTCCAACTTCTGACTTAACCATAAATTCTGCTGAATTAGATCCTCCTATAGCTCCTGAATCTGCTTCAACAGGTTTTGCCTCTATACCACATCTATTAAATATTTTAATATATGCTTCTCTCATCTTATTATAAGAAATATCCAAACCTTCTTGATTTTTATCGAAACTATAAGCATCTTTCATTATAAATTCTCTTGATCTCATTACTCCGAATCTAGGTCTTCTTTCATCTCTATACTTTGTTTGTATTTGATAAAGATTTATTGGCAATTGTTTATATGATTTAATTTCATTTCTTGCAATATCAGTAAATACTTCTTCATGAGTTGGTCCAAGACAAAAATCTCTATTATTTCTATCTTTTAATCTAAATAATTCATCTCCATAAACATCCCATCTTCCAGACTCTTGCCATAGTTCTGCTGGCAGTACTGCTGAAGCTAAGAATTCTTGTGCTCCTGCATTATTCATTTCCTCTCTTATTATATTCTCTACATTTTTTAAAACCTTTAATCCTAATGGCATATAATTGTATATACCTGATGCCATTTTTCTTATCATTCCAGCTCTTAACATCAGTTTATGACTATCTATTTCAGCTTCTGCTGGAACCTCTCTTAATGTTGATATTAACATATTAGACATTTTCATCTTTGCTTCCTCCTATATTGTTATTTATTTTAATTCTTAAATTTCTATATATAAAAAAAGCCCGCCCTAATTTGATTAGGGCGAACTTATCTCGCGGTACCACCTAAATTTGTTCTCTAAAATGATAACGGTATTAAACCGATAGTTTTTTCCTATAACTCCAAAGCTGGTTCAAACCCTATTGAAAATTTTACAGCCTATGAATTTTCTCTCTGAATGGCGGATTCTACTATTCTTCTTCACTGTTTTAAATTTATTAATTTTTAGCTTAATTAATTATATAGTCTCTAAAAGGTTATGTCAATATTATAAAATCTCTATTATATAAGCTTTTCTGCCAGTATCAAATCCTCTGGTGTAGTAACTTTTATATTAGTATATTCACCTTCATATAAATAAACCTCATTATTGTACATATCTACTACCATAGTATCATCTGTAACACTTATATTATTCTTCTTAATTTTATTATGACACTCCTTTATAAGATTAAATTTAAAAACTTGTGGAGTTTGAATTGCACGTAATGTATTTCTATCAGGTGTAGAAACAGAAAATTTCTCTTCATTAATGACTTTAATAGTATCCTTTGGTATGACCCCAGGTGCTGCTGCACCATAAAGTTTTGCATACTTTATCCCATCATTTATAATTCGTTCTGATGTAAAAGGTCTTGCTCCATCATGGATAAGTACAATCTCACAGTTCTCTATACACTCTAAAGCATTAAAAACCGAATCTTGCCTTTCTTCTCCACCTTCTACTATCATATCAACCTTTAAAGAATATTTATTCAATATCTCATTTTTACAATAATCTATTTCATCTTTAGGCAAAACTAAAATAATTTTATCTATTTGACTACAATCAGCAAACCTTTTTAGCGTATAGTATAATATTGGCTTACCCCTAAGTTCTATATACTGCTTACTAACTTTAGCACACATTCTTTTACCTTTTCCACCTGCTAAAATTATTGCACTTATCATAATAACACCTACTTAACTATTCCTTTGGTTTTGCAAATATCATTCTTCCGGCAGCTGTTTGAAGTACAGAAGTTACTATAACTACTATTTGCTCTCCCATGAACTTCCTTCCACCTTCTACTACAATCATAGTTCCATCATCTAAATATCCAACTCCTTGAGATGCGTCTTTACCATCCTTAACCACAATGACCTTCATTTCTTCCCCTGGAAGAACAACTGGCTTAATTGCATTTGCTAACTCATTAATATTTAGTACAGGAACTCCTTGGAATTCTGCAACTTTATTTAAATTAAAATCATTAGTTATAACTTTACCCTTAAGATTTTGTGCAAGCTTTAATAACTTACTGTCGACTTCTTGTATCTCTGGAAAATCTCCTTCCCAAATTTGAGTTTCTATATCAAGTTCTTTTTGTATTTTATTTAATATGTCAAGTCCTCTTCTTCCCCTATTTCTTTTTAAAGAATCTGCTGAATCTGAAATATGTCTTAATTCATCTAATACAAAATTAGGTATAACTAATGGACCTTCAATAAATCCAGTTTGGCATATATCAAATATTCTTCCATCAATGATAACAGAAGTATCTAATACCTTAGCTATGTTTTTCACAGTTCCTTTTGACTTCTTTTCCTTAGCGCTACTTTTCTTGAGATTTACAAGAATATTTGATATGTCATCCTTCTTTTCAATAAATATACTAGCAAATATTATTGCAAATATTAAGTTTAGTAGAACAAATAGTATTGGTCCTAACCCATAAAGATCTATATTATATAACGGTAATCCTAAAAGTGACGTTAATATCAATGATATTAATGCACCTAACCCACCATAAAGAAGCTCTGCCGCTGTAAGTCTTTGAATATTCTTTTCAATATATTCAATTGCTTTAACAATAGAGTCATAAATACGTGGTGAAATAATATATAATATAAGTCCAAATAATAAAGTTAAAAGAATTCGTACTGATATAATTCCAACTGGTTTAGATAAAAAAGATATTTTACTTAAAGCAGTAATAGTTACTAGTATTCCACTAATAATATATCCGCTTATAAAGCCTATTATAGTAAATATAACTCTTATAATCTTTTTTAACATAATGTCACCTCCCTATAATATTGTTTTATTTATATTTTTAATTTTATTTACTCTTTTGTAAGAAGTCTATCTCATTATACCATATAAAGGCATTATCTAAAATGAAGATTTATTAAATTCTTATTAATTTAAAATACCCCCTATAAAATAACAATCATATTAGATATTATTGTATTAAAGTTAATTAACTATAATAAGTTGCAACAAAATGAATAATATTAAATATTTTTAATTGAATAAATATTTAATTAATTTATAGTATCTATGTGAAACTAAGTTTTGTAGGCTTAAAAATTAAGCAATATTCTCGATATTATTTATTTGATTTTCTTGAGTAAGTATTGAATTATTTAATATCTTATTAATTTTATTGTTTAATAATTAAGCCCTATATATTTTATTATTTAATAAAATATACTTTTATTTAAAAACAGCCATAGATTTTAAGGAGTTGAGGCATATGAAAGATATAATTTTTGATAATTTTCAAAATGATGTCAATGAATCATTACTGCGCCATAAAAGTATTTTAGATATAATAACTAAATATAGTGAATCTAGCTCTAGGGTAAATAGAGCTATAGCAAAGGCCGTTACTAATTGTGGTTGTATTCAAATTTGTGCTGAGAAACAAGGCATTCCTTCTGACGAAACTAATGATTTTAATTATGAACTAAGTAATCATCTTAAGGGAACCCTTTGTGATAATTGTCGTGAAATTATCGAAAATGAAATTGGAAATAATCTATTTTATCTTACTTCTTTATGTAATTGCTTGGATTTGAATCTATACGATATCTTATTAAAGGAAGAAAATAAAATGAGTATTCTGGGTAAATTTACACTTAGATAAACTTTAAGCAGGTTTTTACCTGCTTTTTTATTATTCTCAGTTCTATTTACTTTTATACATATTTTTGTTAAATTTCATTTTTTAAGTATATTTGTTCTTTTATTCTTCTTAATCCACTTCTTATAGCTTTAGCTCTAGCTTCTCCTATTCCATCTACTTTATCTAATTCATTAGTATCTGCCTCAATAACATATTTAAGCTCATTAAAATGTTTAACTAAATTTTCAATAACTGATACAGGAATTCTTGGAACCTTAAATAAGATTCTATATCCCTTTGGAGAAATTAACGTGTCTACTAATGGTACTCCTGAATATCCTAATATTTTGGCTATTAAATCTAAATCAACTAATTCTTCCGCAGTAAGCATTTGAATTTGATTATATATATCTTCATAACTTTCCTTTTCTTTGCAGTAATCTCTTATTAATAAAATCCCATCTCTCTCTATAAATTTTATAAGCTCATTAAGTTGCATAGAAATAAGTCTTCCTTCATTCCCAAGTTCAACTATATATCTTTGAATTTCTTCTACAACTCTCATTACCATTTCTGTTCTTTGTATTGCAGTTACAACATCAAAGACAGTTGTTAAGTCCTGGAATTCCAAGAGATTTAGGTTGTTTATTACTCTTTCTAATACAGTTACATACTTTTCTAAGGTTTGTATAGCCTGATTTGCTCTTGCTAATATAACACTACTTTCTTGAAGAACATATTTTAAGTCTCCCTTATAAATAGTTATTATATTTCTTCTTTGAGAAATTGCTACAACTATATTTCCAGTTTGTTTGGCAACTCTATTAGCTGTTCTATGTCTTGTTCCTGTTTCATATGTTGTAAGAGAATGATCAGGCACAAGCTGTGTGTTAGCACAAAGAATTCTTTTTAAATCTCCACTTATTACTATAGCACCATCCATTTTTGCTAATTCATAAACATAAGCTGGTGAATACTCTGAATTGATATTAAAGCCTCCATCTACAAGCTTCATTACCTCTTCACCATCTCCAATAACAACTAATCCTCCAGTTTTAGCTCTTAATATATTCTCTAAACCTTCTCTTAAAGCTGTTCCTGGACTCATAAGTTTTAAAATACTTTTTATTTCTTCATCATCTTTTATTCTCATATACTCACCCAATCCGTTAGAATATCTTACTTATAGCCTCTCTTAAATTGCTTACTCCTATTATATTCATAGAAGCGCTAGTAACCTTATCTTTATTTCTTTCAGGAATTATTGCATTTTTGAATCCCATTTTTTCTGCTTCTTTAATCAATCTATCACAAGATGAAACTGGTCTTATTTCTCCTGTAAGTCCAACTTCTCCTACAATAACCATTCGTTCTAACTTAAATCCTGTATTTTTTACACTTGATAATAATCCTAGTGCAAGACCTAAATCTCCTGTAGTGCCATCTAAAGTAAGTCCTCCAACAACATTTACATACACATCATACTTGTAGAATGGGACTCTTAATTTTTTTTCAAGTACAGCTAATATAAGTCTTAACCTTTGACTATCTATTCCCACGGCTGTTCTGCTAGCCATGTGCATATTTGTTTCTGTAGCTAAGGCTTGCATTTCAACAAGTATCGGTCTAGTGCCTTCCATTATTCCTATAACTGCTGAACCTTCTTGATTAAAGTTAGTATCCTCTAAAAATATTCTCGAAGGATCATATATTTCCTTTAATCCTTCTTCTGCCATTTCAAAAACTCCTATTTCACTAGTTGTTCCAAAACGATTTTTCATAGTTCTAAGAACTCTAAATTCTTCTGTACGCTCTCCCTCAAAATATAATACTGTATCAACCATATGCTCAAGAACTCTTGGTCCTGCAAGTTCACCTTGTTTAGTAACATGAGCTACTATGAATAATGGTATATTCTTATTTTTACCTATTCTCATTATAGCATTAGAACATTCCTTTACTTGAGATACACTTCCTGGAGCAGATGTTATTGATTCCTTATATACAGTTTGTATAGAATCAATTATTACAAAAACAGGTTGTAATTCATCTATATACGCTTCTATTAAATCCAGGTTGGTTTCTGATAATATATATAATTGTTCAGCATTAACATCCAACCTGTCTCCTCTGATTTTAATTTGCTCTTCAGACTCTTCTCCAGAAACATATAGTACTTTCCCGTACGATTTGGATATTGAGTTTGCTGTTTGTAATAGCAAAGTAGATTTTCCTATACCAGGATCTCCTGATATTAATGTTAAAGATCCCCTTACTAAACCGCCTCCCAATACTCTATTTAATTCTCGCAGTCCAGTATCATATCTTTGTTTTTCTCCTGATTTAATTTGCCCTATACTTTTAGGCATATTATCTAAAACCCTCTGGTTATTAACTTTATTTTTAAATTCTTTTTGAGTTTCCTTTACTTCTTCAACTAAAGTATTCCATTTGTTACAATCTGGACATTTCCCCAGCCACTTAGGAGACTCATATCCACATTCTTGACAAACAAACATGGATTTAATCTTAGCCATAAATTTTACCTACCAATCTTATTTACTTTTATATTTAATATTATAATCAATATATAGTTAAATTAATAATACTTATAATTAAAATAATGTAATACTAAATAGTTAACATAGTTATTCTTGTAAGATATTAAAATTGGAGTCATATAACTTTTTAACTTTGATATAAGCTCCCGAATAGTGAATCTAATAGCTTACCATATAATTTAATTGAATATTTATTTCCACCTATATATTAACTCAATTATAAAATAACTATATCATAACAATATTATAAAAACCAATATTTATAATAAAGGTCATATGTAAATTTTCTTACTTCAAGTCAATGTAAATTTCAATATGTCCTTTAACCAACCAAAAGAAAAAAATTATAAATAGTTACCCATATAATAAACCTTTTATAATTTCTAAAGAATAAAAAAGGAATGTAATCTATTTATAATAGCATTACATTCCTTAATAATCTTTAGTATTTACATTTTATAATAATTTTGCTGCTGCTTCATCAACTATAACTGTAACATTTCTGTGCATTTGTAACATTGATGCTGGCATATTTGTACTTATTTTCCCACTTACCATTGCTTTTACAGCTTCAGCTTTACTTTCACCACTTGCTATAACTATTATCTTCTTTGATCTCATTATTCCACCAAGGCCCATAGTTAAGGCTTGGGTTGGAACTTCATCTATTGATTCAAAAAATCTAGCATTAGCTTTTATAGTATCTTCTGTTAATTTTGTTAAATGAGTTCCTGATAATAATTCATTATCTGGTTCATTAAATGCTATGTGTCCATTATTCCCTATTCCTAATAGTTGAACATCTGTGCCACCTAGTTCGGTTATTCTAGCATCATATTCTTTACACTCTTCTTCTATGTTTTTAGCTAATCCATTTGGAACGTAAGTATTGGTCTTATCTATATTAATATGATTAAATAAATTTTCATTCATAAAATATCTATAGCTTTGAGGATGGTCACCACTTAATCCGATATATTCATCTAGATTTACTGTAGTAACATTTGAAAAGTCTACCTTTCCTTCCTTGTTCATTTTTATTAATTCCTTATACATTCCCATTGGAGATCCGCCAGTTGCTAATCCTAATATTGCTTTAGGATTGCTTTTTATTATATCTGCCATCTCATCAGCTGCTTTTTTACTTAGTTCTTCATAATTTTTAGTTATTATTAGTTTCATCGTATTTTCCCCTCTCGTCTCGATATATTTACTTGTAAAATAAATTTGTCAGATCTATAAATAGCTTCTTCTAAAAATATCATTTTATTATTATGATCATAGGTCTTGCTTATAATTTTTAGCATAGGTACTTGTTTATCTACACTAAATATATTTTTTAATTCATCATCCATTATTACTGATGCTATTGATGATTGAGAATAGTCTACTGTATATCCGAAACCTTCTAATATTTTAAATAAAGATCCATTTAACATTTCCATATCAATATATCCGCAATAGTCTACAGGTATATATACTGTTTCTAAAGCGACACATTCATCATCAACTATACGCTTTCTTTTGATTTTATATAATTCATCTAATGAAAATATATCTGCCAAATGTTCTGGTGTATTTATTTTGCAGAATTCAACAACTTCTGATCTAAGTTCTTTTCCCATTTGTTTTATTATTTCTGTAAAACTCATCATGTCTTGTTGTTTAAGGGTTTGTTCACAAACATAGGTACCTTTTCCCTTAATCCTTAAAAGAACTCCTTCTTGTACTAATTCTCCAATTGCTTGTCTTATAGTCATTCTACTAACACCATAAACTTCACATAGCTCTCTTTCGCTTGCTATACATTCACCTGGTTTCCATACTCCTTCAGATATCTTTGATATTAAATCATTTTTAAGTTGATAATAAACTGGAATTGGACTACTTTTATCTATCATTATTAAGCCTCCTATAAATATTATATTAAAAATTGTTATAGATGTCTAGACCAGTTGCATAATTTATTTAATTTGTTATAAAAATTAAAATTTTGCAAAAAATAAGTTTATAAACCATCAAGGAGATGATTTTATGATTAATAAAAACTATTTTTCTAATGTTCAATCTAGGAATATATTAAAAGAGAATTCTAAAAAAAATTTATCTGAAAATCTAATGTCCAACTATGTAGATACATCTTTAGATAACATGATTCTCAATTCAAACCTAGAAGATCAAAGTATTATTAAATAGATTTATTTTATATTTTCCCATTGATATAATACCATATTCTTTATTTTAATAAAATAAAAGATATTAATTGTATTTATGGCAAAAATGATGTAAAATCTATATTAAACGATACTAATTATTTATTAAAAAGAAAAGGAGTGTTTGACTAATGGTTAAAGTTTACAGTACAAATTCTTGTCCATGGTGCGTAAAAGCAAAAAATTACTTAAAATCAGTTAATGTTGAATTTGAAGATTTAAATGTACAAGAAGATATGACAGCTAGAGATGAAATGATTAGCAAGTCAAAACAAATGGGAGTTCCTGTATTAGATATAAATGGAACTATTATAGTTGGATTTGATAAAAATGCTATTGATTCAGCTTTAAATGTTTAAGATAAAATAATTATTATATTTTAAAATAAAAAGGGATGTCTGAGACATCCCTTTATTTTTTAGTTGTGCTATAGCACATTTTAATTATCTTACTATATTAATTACTGTTGCCTTTGGTCTTGACATAGCTTCTATGGAATATCTAATACCTTGTGTACCAATTCCAGATGCCTTAACTCCTGAGAATGGGAAATGATCTGGTCCTCTTTCAGTTTTGTTATTAACTTGAACTGTACCTACTTCTAATCTATCAGCCACATAAAATGCTTCATTTATATTTTCAGTAAATACAGATGATTGTAATCCATATTCTGATTTATTTGCAATTTCTATTGCTTCATCTTTATCTTTAACTCTTATTATAGGTAAAACTGGTCCAAATGGTTCTTCCCAAGCTAATCTCATATCTGTAGTTACATTATCAAATAGAGTTGGATAGATCATATTACCATCTCTTTTTCCTCCAACCAGCAAATGTGCACCTTTCTCTCTAGCTTCATCTATAAGCTCCCAAACAAAGTCTGCTGATCTTTCATCAATTAACGGTACTATATCAACATCTTCTTCTAAAGGATTTCCGACTTTTAATTTCTCAACTTTTTCTTTAACTTTCTCAACCAACTTATCTGCAACTTCATTTACAACTAAAATTCTTTTTACTGCTGTACATCTTTGTCCTGAGTAAGAATATGCTCCTGCAACTATATTAGATGCTGCAAGATCTAAATCTGCATCCTTTAAAACTATAGCTGCATCTTTTCCTCCTAGTTCCATAAGTAAAGGAACCATTGCTGTTATTCTTGATATTTTAGTTCCGACATCTGTACTTCCTGTAAAGTTTATAAAATCTATTTCAGGATGTGTAACTATATAGTCACCTATATCACTACCTCTTCCAGTTATAGTGTTTAATACCCCAGCTGGCACACCTGCTTGCTCAAAAACCTTAGCAAGATATAAACCACATAAGCTGCCTTGAGTAGCTGGTTTTAAAACAACAGAGTTTCCTGCAACTATTGCTGGTGCTATCTTTGATGCTGCTAAATTTATTGGATAATTAAATGGAGATATAGCTAAAACTACTCCTAATGGTTCTCTAGTTACTATTGATATTTTATTTCTTTTAAATCCTGGAAAACTATCTCCTGGAATACTTTCTCCTGATAAGTTTTTTGCTGTATCAGCAGTAAATCTTATATAGTCAGCTGACCTTAAAATTTCTGATTCAGAACTTTTTCTATCTTTACCTATTTCTCTCATCATTATATCTGCAATATCATCTAATTTCTCTACTAATATATCGGCAGCTTTATATAATATATCTGCTCTTTTACTTACTGGAACATTTCTCCACTCATTTTGTGCTATTTTAGCACTTTTTATAGACTGATCTACTTCTTCTTTTGTCATCGCTGGAACCTTTCCAACTAGGCAATTTTCGCCTATTGGTGAATATATTTCTATAAACTTTCCACTTTCACTACTAAGCCATTCTCCGTTTACTAAATTTCTAAATGTTCTTTCTTTGCCCCTTATACAACTAAACATATTCATCTACCTACCTTAGCTAATTCTATTTTATTCTTGTCAAATCCAACTATTATCTCACCATCTATATCAATTACAGGTACAGTTCTTTGCCCTGATACCTTGAAAACTTCCTCTCTATCCTCGTGCTTATCAGCTACATTAATCTCTTTATATTCCCAACCCTTCATTTCAAAAAATCTCTTTGCTTTAACACATGATGGGCACCATGATGTTGAATATATTTTTATCATAATATCTCTCCTTTAATCTTTCTTTAATTATTTTTTCTTTTCTACTACATACTTTTCAGCTTGTAGTGCTGCTATAGTTCCATCTGCAACAGCTGTTGTTATTTGTCTATATTCCTTTTCTCTTACATCTCCTGCTACATACACACCTTCTACATTAGTTCTCATACCTTCATCAGCTTTAATATAACCATTAGAAGTTAAATTTATATAATCCTTAAAATGATCTGTCTTCGGTACTGTTCCTATAAATCCAAATATAGCATCCATAGGAATTTCCTTTTCAGATCCATCTTTAGAATTCTTTATTATAGCCTTTTCTACAAAATCTTTTCCATCCACATCAACTAAATCTTCATTGAATAAAACCTCTATCTTAGGATGATTCATGACTTCTTCAATTGTAGCCTTTTCTCCATTAAAATAATTGTGTCTCCTTATCATAACTACTTTGGTCGCAAACTTAGTTAGAAATAATGCTTCTTCTAATGCAGAATTTCCTCCGCCTACAACTCCAACTATTTTTCCATCATACATTGCTCCATCGCAAACTGCGCAATAATGAACCCCTTTTCCTGAGAACTTTTCTTCATTTGGAATAGGTAATTTTTTAGGAGTAGCCCCTGTTGCTATTATTACTGTTTTTGTTATATATATATAACTATTAGTTTCAATTACTTTTTCTTCTCCACTAAAATCAACCTTTTCAACCATATCAAATTCATCTATTTGTGCTCCAAGCTCTTCTGCTTGTTGTTGCATTAAATCTGCTAATTCTGTGCCTGAAACCTTTTTAAATCCAGGATAATTTTCAATTGTATAGCTATTTCTAACCTGTCCGCCTAATATTTGATCTTCTAATAAAAGCATGTCTAGTTTAGCTCTTGTTGCATATATAGCTGCAGTTAACCCAGCTGGCCCACCGCCTATTATCACTAATTCTTTATGTTTAATTTCTTTATTCATAATTTACTCCTTCTACCCCCCAGGGGTATATTCTTTGATTTAATTATATGCTTCTATAAGTTAAAATGCAACTATTTTTAAATAATAATTTTTCTTACTTATGTTGATTAATTTATCTTCTCTAATATTATTACTCTATAATCTATAAATTATTAATAAAAAACTAAAGGAAGAAAATAAGAAAATTACAAAAAACAAGAGAAGATTTTTCTCAAAAGAAAATCTTCTCTTTATACTATGATATATGCTCGAAATAAAGTTCCTCTCCATTACAATGTACTTGTAGATTATCTCCACCCTTTATATATCCCTTTAACATTTCTTCACTTAACTTATCTTCAAGTTCTTTTGCTATTATTCTTCTTAAAGGCCTAGCTCCATAATTTATATCTACTCCTTTATTTACTAGAAACTTTTTACTTTCTTCGTTTAAATTAATAGTTATTTTTCTTTCCTTCAACTTATCTATGGTGCTATTTAACATTAGGTTAACTATTTTCAATATATCATTATCTTTTAGCTTATGGAAAATTATTATATCATCTATTCTATTTATGAATTCTGGCTTAAATTGTTTTTTTACTTCATCCATAATACTTTTTTTCATTTTTTCATATTCACTATCATCTATACTGCTTGAAGTTGAAAATCCCATAGTACTTTGTTTTTTAATATCATGTGCTCCTACATTAGAAGTCATTATAACAATAGTATTCTTAAAATTTACAATTCTTCCTTTACTATCCGTTAATCTTCCATCTTCCATTACTTGTAGTAATATATTAAATACATCTGGATGAGCTTTTTCTATTTCATCTAATAAAATTACCGAATATGGATTTCTTCTAACAGCCTCTGTTAGCTGCCCTCCTTCTTCATATCCAATATATCCTGGAGGTGCTCCAACTAATCTAGATACAGAATGCTTTTCCATATATTCTGACATATCAATTCTTATTAAATTCTTTTTATCTCCAAACATAGCTTCTGCTAATGCATTAGACAATTCAGTTTTACCAACTCCAGTAGGCCCACAAAATACAAAAGTTCCTATTGGCCTATTAGGATCTTTTAGTCCTACCCTTGCTCTTCTTACTGCTTTAGCTACAGCCATTACTGCTTCCTTTTGACCTACTACTCTTTTATGCAATAAATCCTCCAGCTTTAATAGTTTCTCTGATTCTTGTTCTGTTAGTTTTTCTAACGGAATTCTAGACCAAATAGACACTACTCTTGCAACTTGTTCTTTATTTACTACATAACTATTAGATTCATTATTATTCAAATTTATTTTTAAGTCATCTAAATTACTTATTAATTCTTTTTCTTTATCCCTTAGATATGCAGCTCTTTCAAAGTCTTGATTCTTTATTGACATCTCTTTCTCTTTTGTAATTTCTTTTATTTTTATTTGTAATTCTTTTATATCTGGTGGTGATATCAAATTTTCTATTCTTACTTTTGCTGAAGCTTCATCTATTAAATCTATTGCCTTATCAGGCATAAATCTATCCGTTATATATCTATCAGATAGATCCACAGCAGCTTCTAAAGCTTCATCTTCTATTCTTACCATATGATGTAACTCATATTTTTCCCTAAGCCCTTTTAATATCTCTAGGGTTTCTTCCTTTGATGGTTCTTCTATTATAACAGGTTGAAATCTTCTCTCTAAAGCAGAATCTTTTTCTATATATTTTCTGTATTCATCTATTGTTGTAGCACCAATACATTTTATTTCGCCTCTTGCTAATGCAGGTTTTAAAATATTTGCAGCATCTATTGCACCTTCTGCACCTCCCGCACCAACTATAGTATGAATTTCATCTATAAATATTATTATATCTTGAGAACTTCTTATTTCATCTATAACTTTTTTTAATCTATCTTCAAATTCTCCTCTATATTTAGAACCTGCTACCATAGAAGTTAAGTCTAGCGAAATTAATATTTTATCCTTTAGAATATCTGGAACATTTCCACTAATTATTCTTTGCGCTAATCCTTCTATCACAGCTGTTTTTCCAACTCCAGGCTCTCCTATTAAACAAGGATTATTTTTTATTCTTCTACATAATATTTCTAGTATTCTCTTATTTTCACTCTCTCTGCCTATTACTGGATCTAAGGAGCCTTCCCTCGCCATATCAGTAAGATTTCTTCCATACTGATTTAATAAAGGTGTTTTTATACTTTTTCTCTTATTTTTATCTTCTATTTTTATTTCTTCTGCTTCTTTTTTATATAAATAGTCACTTATCTCATTTTTTATAAACTTTAAATCTAATTTTAAATTTGAAAGCATAGTATAAGCTATACCTTCTGTATCATCTATTAATGCTAATAAAATATGCTCAGGATTTATATATTTATGATCATACATCCTTGCTTTAATTAAACTATCATCAAATAATCTTTTTGTTCTTGGATTTAACAACATTTCTCCTACTGATATATCTATATCCCCAAAACCAAGATAATCCTCTATGAGCCTTTTAACCTTATCAATGGTAGCTCCATTAACATATAATACTTGTTTTGCATATCCACCTTCTTTTAGTATCCCTAAAAGAATATGTTCTGTTCCTATATACCCATGTTTAAAATATTGTGATTCCTTCTGAGCCTCTACAAGTACTAATTGTGCTCTCTCATTAAACTTCCCAAAAACCATACATACCTCCATACCCTATTGCTAAACTTAACAATCTTCAGATAAATTTTGGCTATTTAAATTATCTTACGATAATACTACTGTAATAATTCCTTTAAGTATTTGAGATCTTAACTTATTTTTATCTTCAACATTTACTAATGTCCTATCATTTAAGGATATCTTTATTATTTCATATTCTTTTTCTGTAATACTATTAGTGTCCCTTAAATGATTTAATATAGATAATGCGTTTCCATATGTTATACTTTCGCCAATTGAAGTATTTATTAAGTCTACTCTCTCGTCCTTATCATCGTATGTTATTTTTTTAATTACTATGCAGCCCCCGCCACCTCTTTTACTTTCTATTATATAACCCTTCTCATAAGTAAACCTAGTTGTTAGTACATAATTTATTTGTGATGGTGCACATGAAAATTTATCTGCTAATTCATTTCTTTGAATTGATACTTGTCTTTCTCTTTCTTGCTTTATCATATCTTTTATAAAATTCTCTATTGTATCTGAAATTCTTGCCATATTTTCACCTTCTTAAACTTCATTTTAAAACTGACCTTCTTTGACTTTTATTATATATTATAAATCTTAATATGTCCATTTTATAAATTTTATTATCTTTAGTAAGAATATTGAATTATATTACAACTTTTACTCAAACTATATAAAGAGGTGATTAAATATGGAAATTAAGTGGATAGGTAACACAAGTTTCTTGATAAAGAACTCAATCGGTAAAAGAATCCTTTTAGACCCCATGCAAATATATCCTTATATAGAAAAGTATGATTTAAAACCAGATATAATTACATTTAGTCATACCCATAATAATGAAATTATTAATAAATTTATTGATAAAGATTGCATAATAATAAATTCTCCCTGTTCATTTTCTAATGATTTTATAAACTTAGATGGTTATGAGACATTTAAAGATGATCTTAATGGTTTTAAACGTGGAGAAAATATAATTTATTATCTAAATATTGATGGTTTTAAGATTTGTCATTTAGGTTCTCTTGGACATAGACTTGACAATAATTTATTAAGTAAATTATCAGATTTAGATTTTTTGTTTATTCCAATTGGTGGGCACTTTTGCTTAGATGGATTTTCAGCTGCTAGACTTGCAATAAATTTAAAGCCAAAATATATAATTCCAATGTGTTTTAAAAATTCTTCCGAATATTTTTATTTAGATGGCCCTCATAAATTCTTATCTTCTATAAAAAACATCTTCTCTTATGATTGTAGTACCATATATTCAGATGATTTATCTTTTGGAGATAAATGCTCTGTCATACTATTATCAACATAAAAATAAAGAACCGCTAAATTAGCGGTTCTTTATGTAAATTATGCTTGTACTGGAGCTCCTACTGGACAAACATTTGCACAGTTTCCACAATCTATGCAAGTATCCTCATCGATAACGAATTGAGTATCTCCTTGACTTATAGCATTAACTGGACATTCTGCAGCACATGCGCCACAGTTTACACATGAATCTTCAATCTTAAATGCCATAAAAGCACCTCCTAATATTATGAATTTATTTCACAATCTATTTTATCACAATGATTTAAATTTTAAAAGGCTTAAGAAGAATTTATACAATATTGATGATAGACTTTAGATTACACTATATCCTGCTTCTTCAATTGATATTGCTATTTCATCAACTCTTATACTTTTATCATCATATACTACATTTACTTCTTGCTTATCTAAATTGATTTCGCAAGCAACAACCCCTTCATTATGTGATATAGCTTCTCTTATGTTAATAACATCCTTATTTGTATTAAGATTAGCTATCTTTAATACTGACTTCATTCAGCTTCCCCCTTTAATTCTCTTTAATAAGATCTTTTAATAACTTTTTATCCTCTGGTGATTCAATTTCTAGCTTTATATCCGATTCATCTACTGAATCTTCATAACTACCTTCTATAAGCTCAATATTGTCTATTTTAAACTCTTCTATAACTTCTTCATCGCCTCTTCTATATTTAACCTTTATACTTTCCTTAACTATATTGTTACCTACTACTTCTCCTTTTACATCACCTATTTTGACAATTGATTCAACTTTAGGTAATCTCTTTCTTATATCTTCATATGTACTTTGTTCATAATTTAAACAACACATAAGTCTTCCACATATTCCTGATATTTTAGTTGGATTAAGTGACAAGTTTTGTTCCTTTGCCATTTTTATAGATACTGATGCAAAATCGCCTAAAAAAGTTGAACAACAAAGTGACCTTCCACAAGGGCCTAACCCACCTAGCATCTTTGCTTCATCCCTAACACCGATTTGTCTTAACTCTATTCTTGTTTTAAATATAGTGGCTAAATCCTTAACTAGTTCTCTAAAATCAACTCTTCCATCTGCTGTAAAATAGAATATAACCTTATTATTATCAAAAGTGTACTCTACATCTATTAATTTCATGTTTAATGCATGCTCTTCTATTTTCTTTAAGCATATTTCTAAGGCGTCTTTTTCTTTTAATTTATTATCTTTATGTTTATTTATATCTTCCTCTTCGGCAACTCTCAAAACACTTTTTAAAGGAGCTACTATATCTGATTCGGATATTTCTTTAATACCTATTACACACTCCCCAAACTCTATTCCTCTTGCTGTTTCTACAACCGCAAAATCACCTTTTTTTATGCTTAATCCATTTGGATCAAAATAATATATCTTACCGGCTTTTTTAAATCTTATACCTACAACTTTTATCATTATTAAACCTCCATAAATCCTATAAGCATTACTCTAATAGTTAATTGAAAATTAGAATTACTTAATATTGTTTTTCTAGCTTCTCCTATTTTATCAATAATTTTATTAAGTTTCTTATAGGACATTTCAATAGCTAATTGTTTTATATTTTCTATTTTATCCCCATTTATTATTACATTAATTTCATTTACTTCTTTATAGACAATTATATCTCTTATAAAGGAGGCTAAAATGTTTAATATTTCTTCCTTTTTATCCTTATATGATAATATCTTAACTTCAAAATCTAATAATTTTTGAAGATTTCCATTAACTAATATATATAACAAATCAATTAGTAAATTTCTTAAATCCTTTAATGAAGAATCCTTTAAAAACTTTTCCGCTTTTCCTGGAATACCTTCACTATATGAAATTGCAGCCTTAATTTCTTCGTTACTATAATTCTCTGTTCCTAATCTTTCTATATAAAGCTTAACTTCATCTTTTGTTAGTGGAGTTAATTTATATATCTGACATCTTGATTTTATAGTATCCAAAATAAGTTCTAAACTTTCACATAATAAAATTATAAATACACCTTTTGGTGGCTCTTCTATAGTTTTTAAAAGAGCATTTTGAGCTTGCACTGTCATCTTATTTCCATCATGAATTATTATAACCTTCTTATCTCCCTCAAATGGCTTCTTACTTACCTCATCTACTACGTCTCTTACATCATCTACTCCAAAGGAAGACTTTTTACATCTATAATTTACAATATCAACATAATTTCTATCTTGATGACCGCCTAATATATTTATTGCTATTAATTTAGCTAAATTACTTTTTCCAATACCATCTTCTCCAACAATTATATGTGCATGGGAAATTTCTCCGGTTAATATTCTTTTTCTTAAACTTTCAATTATTCTTTCATGTCCAATAAAATGTCCCATTACACCCTCCAATGTAACTATATTTTAATAAACTGATCTACATCTATAACAAATACAGTTGCCCCTCCAACTTCAATTTCTATAGGATAAGACATATACATGTCAACATTTCCTGTAATAGGAGTTGGTGTTGTTATAATTTGCTTTCTAGTTTTACAAATATCTTCTACAACATCTATAACATCTTTAACTTTACTTTCTTCTACCCCTATAATTAATGTTGTATTTCCTGATTTTAAGAATCCTCCAGTAGATGCTAATTTAGTAACTCTAAATCCAGCCTCTGTCATTGCATCAACTAGATCTAAAGCATCATCGTCTTGGACCATAGCTATTACTAACTTCATATTAACCCCTCCAATAAATTTATACTCCTTTAACAATATTCTATCATAAAAGAGATAAAAATTAATTAAAAAAATTTTTCTATACTATATTTTATTCAATAAAGTTAATAATTATTTCCTTAACTTCACTAAAGACCTCTTCTATTGATTTTTCAGCGTCTATTTTTATAAATTTATCTTTGTTACCTTCGTATAGCTTATGGTAACCTTCCCTAACCTTATTATGAAAGTCCATTTTTTCTAAATCTAATCTATTTACTTCTCTACCTTTATTTTTATTTATTCTTGATAATCCTATTTGTGGGGACACATCAAATAAAATGTTTAAGTCAGGCATGTACTCTCCAACTGCAAACTTATTTATTTGATATATGTCACTCATTCCTATACCTCTTGCATATCCTTGATAAGCTAATGATGAATATATAAATCTGTCACATAGAACTATTACACCATCATTCAACTTTGGTACAACTCTTTCTACTAAATGTTGTCTTCTTGCTGCTGTATATAATAAAGCTTCTGTTTTCCCATCCATACTAGTATTTTTAGTATCTAATATTATTTTTCTTATGTCTTCTGATATTTGTATTCCACCTGGTTCTCTTGTTTTTATACAATTTATATTATTCTCAATTAAATATTCATATATCATTTCTAAAATTGTACTTTTACCAGATCCTTCTCCACCTTCAAATACTATAAATTTTCCTCTGTTCATTTATTTATACCTCATATCATTTTATATTATAGTTACTTAAAAGCCAACACTTAACCTTTTCCTTATAATAATCGTATTCAAAATCCTCTACGCTTATATTAGATATCTTATTGTTGCAGTATTGACATAATAAGCTTTTTTCTATAATTATATCACTATATATTTCATTTCCACAAACCTTACATTTATTTTCATTTTTATCTATACCTTTTATTAATAAATCCATATAACCTCATCCTTTTATAATAATTTTTTATTATAATTCTCACCTAATAATTGTATTCTTATACTTTTCTAAAAAGTTATATTTAATAAATAATTATTTGTATTTAAGGGAAACTTAAAAGTAAGATAATTTGGGAGGACGATACTATGAAACAAGAAATGATTAGTAATTTAGAAAAATATAAAGATGATATAAAAAATTTAAACACTTATTTATATAATAATCCAGAAGAAAGTTATAAAGAGTATAATGGTTATAATTATATTTGCGACTTTTTAATTAATAATAATTTTAATGTGAAAAGAAAATTTTTAGACTTAGAAACATCATTTTATGCTTCTAAAGGTAATGGCTGTCCTAAGATTTGTTTTATATGTGAATATGATGCGGTTCCAGGTGAAGGGCATTTAACTGGTCATAACTTATTAACTACTACTTCAATTGCAGCTGCATTATCCTTAGGTTCAATAATAGAAAAAATAGGTGGAAGCGTAATAATTATAGGGTGTCCAGGTGAATATCTCGGGGGAACAAAATCGGTCATGGTTAAGCAAGGAGTATTTGATGATATAGATGTAGTACTACTTGCACATCCTGATATTGTGACCTCTGAAAGTGGAAGTTCATCTGCAATAATTCCTTTAAGCATTAAATTTATAGGCCATAGTGGGTTAAGTTTTTTGAATAAAGGTACTTATACCTCATTAGATGGAATACTTTTAACTTTTAATATTCTAAATTCATTATTAAAAGGATTTCCTGAAGATGTAGAAGTCAATTCTATTTTATCTAATGGAGGATTTACACCTTTATTATTACCGCTAGAATCTGAAGCTAAGTTTTATATTCGAGCCAAAGAGATGGATATAGCAAAAATAGCTGAAAGTAAGCTAAGAGAAATAGCTATTTACGTTTCTAAATTAATAAGAGTACAATATTCAATTTCTTTATATGAACCTGAAAATGAGGAATTAGTAACAAATAGAACTTTAAATAGATTATTTAGTCATAACTTAAAAGAAAATGGAATAATAAACATTGCAGACCCTAGAGATATTTATTCTGGATTAAGTTTAGGAATAGTAAGTAAAAAGGTTCCTTGTATTCATCCATATATCTCTGTAGTCCCTAATGAAGATATAAAATATGGTACAAAGGACTTTGCTAAAGCTACTATAACAGATTATGCATTTGATGAAGCTATGAAAGCTGCACTATCATTATCATTTACAGGATATGATATTATACTGAATGAAAATCTTTTGTCAGAAGTAAAAAGTGAATTCTATAAGAAATAAATCTCTATACAAGATATATAGCGTTTAAATAAACACTATATATCTTTTTTATTATATACATGATTTTTATATAAAATTTATTTATTGTATTACAAATGGCCATATTAATAGTATAATTAACTTTGGAATCTATTTAAGGAGGTTAATTATGATACAAATTTACAAAAGTATTAGCGAGCAAAATCCAACATTAAAGGTTCTTGATAATTTAGAAGCTGGTTGTTGGATCAATATTATAGCGCCTTCAGATGAAGAGTTAATCTTAATTTCTAAAAAAACAGGAGTTCCTTTGTCATTCTTAAAGGCTCCTCTTGATGATGAAGAAACCTCTCGTATAGATATAGAAGATAATTGTTTATTAGTTGTAGTTGATATTCCTTTCACAGAGATGGAAGATAATTCTCTTACATATGACACATATCCTTTAGCAATAATTCATACAGAAAAGCAACTTATTACTGTGTGTTTAAAAAATAGTCGTATTTTAACAGATTTTATAAATGGTAAAGTTAAATCATTCTATTCATTTAAGAAATCAAGATTTATATTACAAATATTAAACAAAATATCAACATCTTACTTAATTTACTTGCGTCAAATCGATAAAAAAAGTTTAATGATAGAAAAAAGATTACATAAATCAATGAAGAATAGAGAATTGATTCAACTGCATTCATTAGAAAAATCATTGGTTTACTTTTCAACATCTCTTAAAGCTAATGAGATAACATTAGAAAAGATGCTTAAATTAGAAATAATGCAAAAATACGAAGAAGATCAAGATGTATTAGAGGATGTTATAATTGAAAATAAACAAGCTATTGAGATGACAGAAATATATAGTAACATACTTGCCAGTACTATGGACTTTTTTGCTTCTGTTATTTCAAACAACTTAAATATAGTTATGAAGGTTTTAGCATCAGTTACCATAATAATGGCTATTCCTACTGTTATTGGTGGACTATTTGGAATGAATTTTACTCGAATGCCACTTATACATAATGAGTATGGCTTCGAAATTACTATGATTGCAACGTTAATATTAAGCCTTGGTACTGCATATATATTATATAGAAAAGATATGTTTTCTTAGAAATAAAGCTAGTTGAAGTACTAGCTTTATTTTTTGGGTAGTATATTAACATATAAATAATTTTAAGTAGGTGTATATGTTGTTAAAATTGAAATCATTAACTAAATCCTCTACTGTTGGTATTATTGCTCCAGCATCTCCTGAATCAAAAGATTTTATTGATAATAAAATAGATATCTTCAAAAAACTAGGATTTAAAACAAAAAAATCAAAGCACTTATATGATTCATATGGATATCTAGCTGGTAATGATAAAAGTCGTGCAGAAGATCTTAATTCTATGTTTGCAGATAAAGAAGTAGATGCTATAGTTTGCCTTAGGGGGGGCTATGGTTCAATTAGAATGGCTCCTTATTTAGATTTAAAGATTATTAGAAATAATCCAAAAATATTTTGTGGCTATAGTGATATAACCTTATTATTAAATTATATAAATAGAACTTGTAAATTTCCTACCTTTCATGGTCCAATGATAACTTCAAACTTTAGTGATATTATGACAAAAGAATTCTTTTTGAAAGTTTTGCAGAATAATAGTTCTAAAATCCAGTACGATTTAAAAGAATTATGTGCCGATAATTATATAACATTTAATAATAAAAATTTTAGCGGTAGTATAGTTGGTGGAAATTTATCAATAATATGTTCAACTATCGGAACACCATACGAAATAGATTTTAAAAACAACATCTTACTCATCGAAGATATTAATGAAAGTCCTTATGCTGTGGATAGAATGTTATCCCAACTTATTTCCTGTGGAAAACTTCAACAAAGTTGTGGAATACTCTTAGGATACTTTACAGATTGTATTAATAAACCTACTGATTTTTCAATAGAAGAAATTATAAGGCAAAAATTAGTCCCTCTAAATATCCCTATAATTAATGGAATTCCGATAGGACATGATTATCCTAATATTACCATTCCAATAGGAGCTCAATTTGAGTTTTTTAGTGATACTAATTTACTTATTCAAAAGAAGGTATTATTTAAATCTTAATATTAATTAAATTATTACAATACTTTCTTTTTACTTTATAATTACTTCATCTTCTATAAAAGTTCACATATAAAAGTTCACAAAAAAAATCCTACAAGAAATTCTTGTAGGATTTTTTGGAGGCGCCACCCGGATTTGAACCGGGGGATAAAGGTTTTGCAGACCTCTGCCTTACCACTTGGCTATAGCGCCATACCTGGTGGCTCGACCAGGAATCGAACCAGGGACACGAGGATTTTCAGTCCTCTGCTCTACCGACTGAGCTATCGAGCCACATACCTAGCAACGTTCTACTCTCCCACACAGTCTCCCATGCAGTACCATCGACGCTGTAGAGCTTAACTTTCCTGTTCGGAATGGAAAGGAGTGTTTCCTCTACGCCATCATCACTAGATAAGTAACGGTCCAAATTTTAATTTGGCTACCGGAACTTATGCAAATTGCCTTAGCAATTTGTATTCCTTTTTCAGAGTGTTCTCTGAAAATTGCATATGAATTATAAATTTCAACCAAATCTTTGTGTTTTTTTATTGGTCAAGCCCTCGACCTATTAGTATCAGTCAGCTAAATATGTTACCACACTTACACCTCTGA
>NZ_BAAACH010000027.1:0-34258 GCF_039521405.1 Clostridium sartagoforme | reverse complement strand
TAACATAAAAAGTGCATAAATTCCTACATTTTGATGTTGGAACTTTTATGCACTTTCATATTAACATTTACAGTTATACGTAAAAAAGTATATAAGCATAAGTTTAAACCTGCGTCAGTAGCGAAGAATATATTGAATAGAGAATTTACGGTTACTAGACCATTAACGAAGTTATGCATGGATATAACATATATTCCTCTAGATAAATCTAGTCGTCGATTTTTATATTTAAGCGCAGTAAAAGATTTATATAATGATCAAATTATTGCTTATAATATGAGTACTAGGAATGATGTGAAATTGGTTAATGATACATTAGAACAGCTATATAATCTGCCATTGAAAAAAGGGTGTATATTGCATACTGATCAAGGATTTCAATACACAAGAAAAGAATATTGCGATGATTTAAAAAGGCACAGTATTACACAATCTATGTCCCGTCGTGGGAACTGTTGGGACAATGCTCCTATTGAAATATTTTTTGGACATTTAAAATCAGAATTAATATACTTAAGCAAAACACGAGAAACAGAAAAATTAATAAATGAAATCAATGAATATATTTGGTTTTATAATAATGAGCGAATACTACTAAAATACGGCATGAGTCCTATTCAATATAAGTCTCATGCCGCATAAAGAGTCTTTTTTCTATTGTCTACTTGACAGGGTCAAGTTTAGTAGGAGTTTTCTGAATCAAATAATTAACAGTAATTTTTAAAAAGCTTCATAATATAATAACTTATACTTAACATTTATTCGACTATATTTTCTATTAATCTATCTTTTATAAATCATCTATAAGTGCTCCTGCTTTAGCATATGCTGTTGATTTAGCTTCAAAAAAATCTGTTTTAACTGAATTTGCATCTGCTAATATATCTACCCAAGCAGCAGGATTTTTTTTGTACCCATCATATATTGCATCTAATCCTATTGCTCTCATTCTTAGGTTACCTAGATATTTTATATAATCATTAATTAAGTTCCTATTTATTCCTTGAATATTATCACCTATAACATAATTTCCCCAAGCTATTTCATGTTCTACCGCTGTTTTCATCATTTCTTTTAATTGCTCTTTTAAATCTTCTGTAAATATTTCTGGTTGTTCTACTTGTAATTCTTTTAGTATATTTCTAAATAACCAAAGATGTGTATTTTCATCTCTATTTATATATCTTATTTCTTGTGCTGAACCTGGCATTTTTCTATTTCTCTCTAAATTATAAAAGAACATAAATCCTGAATAAAAGTATATTCCTTCTAGGATATAATTTGCCATTACAGTTTTTACAAGATTTACTTCTGTTGGATTTTCTAAAAACTTATTATATAAATCTCCAATAAATTTATTTCTATCTAATAATATTTTATCATTTTTCCATTGATATAATATTTCATTTCTCTTTTCTGGTGAACAAATTGTATCTAGCATATAGCTATAGCTTTGCGAATGAACAGCTTCTTGGAAAGCTTGTATAGTCAGACATAAATTCACCTCACTGGCTGTTATATAGTTATTTATATTAGATAAATTGGCAGTTTGTATTGAATCTAAAAATATTAAAAAAGATAATATCTTATCATAAGCTGTTCTTTCTTCATTTGTTAGCTTATTATAATCTTTCAAATCTTGAGAAAGATTTATTTCTTCTGGAATCCAAAAGTTATTCATTGCTTGTCTGTACCAATCTGACACCCAAGTATATCTCATATTATTAAAATCATTTAAGTTAGTAGTATTTCCGTTTATCATTCTCTTTTTAGATATTTCTGTATCACCATATTCATTAAAAAGAGGTTTCTTATTTATGATCATTTCTATTCCTCCAGTTCCTTTATTTATATTATGCTGAACAACTTTCACAGTCACTTACTGATAGGGATTTTGAACGTACATAGTATATTGACTTCACTCCACATTTGCATGCTTCTATATATAAATTCATAATTTGTCTCATAGTGTAATTAGTTGTTATATATAAATTAAAAGATTGGCCTTGATCTATATGTCTTTGTCTTACTCCATTCATTTCTACACACCACTTTTGATCTATGTTATATGCAGAGTTATAGTACCAATAATTTTCTTCATTTAGATTTGGTGCAGTTTTTGGTATTATACTTCCCTTTTTCTCCTCTAACCAAAATCTAGACATTACTGGATCTATCCCCTCAGAAGTTCCTGCTATAGTTGCCGTTGATCCATTTGGGGCTACAGCTATCAAATATCCATTTCTCATTCCATAAGTATTTATATCTTCTCTTAATTCATTCCATTTTTCTGAGTTATATCCTCTAAATTCAAAGTAATTTCCATTATCCCAATCTGAACCTTCAAAGCATGAATATCGTCCTTTTTCTTTTGAAATATTCATGCTCGCTTTTATTGCGTGATAATTAATTCTTTCATAGACATTATCTGCAAAATCTTTATGTCTATCTTCTGTCCAGTGAATTAAATTATTTGCTAACATATGGTGATATCCGCTTGTCCCAAGCCCTATTGCTCTATATTTTTTATTAGTTACTTCTGCAAATGGTACTGAATAATAATTTAAATCTATTACATTGTCCATAGCTCTTATTTGAGTTTCTACAACATATTCAAGTTCTTTATCATTTTTAACGTCAACATTACCTAAAACTACTGAGGATAAATTGCATACTACAAAATCACCTGATTTTGTTTTTTCAATTATTATTGAATCTCCATTTTCATCTTTTATTTCGCTTTTTTGTATATCCATAGGACTCATATTTTGCATAATCTCTGTACAAAGATTTGATGAATAAATCATCCCTTTATGTTTATTTGGGTTCATCTTATTTACTGTATCTCTATAAAAAGCAAAAGGTGTTCCTGTCTCAGCTGCACTTTTTATTATTAATCTAACTATTTCTTTTACAGACATAATTCTCTTACTTATGCTTTCATCTTCTACACATTCATAATATCTTTTTTCCCACTCTTCTCCATAAAAATCTTCTAATGAATATCCCTTTGCTAATCTAATTTCATGAGGACACATCATATACCAATTTGCATCTATATCTGTTTCTGCAAGCTTCCAGAATAAATCTGGATAACAAAGTCCAGGAAAGACATCGTGTGCTTTTTTTCTATCATCTCCATTATTAGTTTTTAATTGTAAAAACTCTGGTAAATCCTTATGCCATGCATCTAACCATATAGCTACCGATCCATTTCTTACTCCTAGTTGATCTACTGCTATTGCTGTATCATTAAATAATTTTACCCATGGTATTACTCCTCCGGAAGCCCCCTTAAATCCCCTTATAGGTGATTCCAAAGCTCTAATTTTACCAATATATATTCCCATTCCACCACCGAACTTTGAAACCTCTGCAAAGTTGTCAATGGATTTATATATCCCCTTTAAACTATCTTGTACTGTATCTATGAAGCATGAACTCAATTGATAAAATGGCTTTCTAGCATTAGACATTGTTGGTGTTGCCATCGTTGCTTTAAGTGAGCTTAATACATCATAAAATCTCTTTGCCCATAATACTCTTACTTCCTTTTTTTCTGGAATTGCTAAGTGCATTGCTATGCCCATAAACATCTGTTGGGGAAGTTCTAATGTTCTTCTATCAAAATCTTGAATTAAATATCTACTTGCTAGAAGGTTTATTCCACTATAAGTAAATAAAAAATCTCTCTCTGGCTTAATAGCTTTTTCTAGTTCTAATATATCTCCCTTGGTATAATTTTCTAATATGTATTTTCCGTAAAGGCCCTTGTCTGTTAATTTACTTATGAAGTCATATAAATTTTTATATAAATCTTCTTCCTTATTTAAATTTCTATTTTTTCGTATTTCATCATATAGCTTTAAAACGTAAAGCTTAGAAGCTGCCTTTTGCCATTCTGGTTCTATATCTGATGTAAGCTCTAAAGCTACTTGTATTACAGAATTTCTTATTTCATCTTCTCTCATGTTAGGCCTAATTATATGATTTAATGCATCTATAAGTCTTTTCTCTGTATAAACCTCACTATCATCATCTATTCCACCTATCGCTAATCTACATATATTAAATAAATCCATCCTATTATTCCCCTTTCACTATATATGGTATATAAATTTTATGCATTTTCCACCAATATACAATATATAGATATTATAATTTCAAATTTTTCCTTTGTAAAATTTAATAAACTATTGCTAGAAAAGAAAAAAAGGAGGTATTCAATTAATATCTCCTTTTTTCATATATAATAATAGTTTTATGAATAATTTTTATTCTTTAGTATTTAAAACCAAATAATATTAATTATTTTATTTTTGTTAGCCACTCTTCTTCTTTAAATCCTATTAATATTGTATCCTCTTTTACTATTATAGGCCTTTTTACTAACATTCCATTAGAAGCTAATATATCTAAAAGTTCATCTTCTGGTAATGCTTTAACTTTATCTTTTAATTGCATTTCTCTATACAACACACCTGAAGTATTAAAGAATTTATTTATTGATAGATTACTCTTAGCTAACCATTCCTTAAGTTCTTCTTTAGTTGGGTTCTCTTCTGCTATATGCCTATCTATAAATTCTATATTATTTTCAATTAAAAACTTTTTTGCTTTTTTGCATGTAGTACATTTGGGGTATTCAATAAATAAAACTGACATTTTATCACTCCTATATTTAGTTATTATTATTTAATTATTATTATATATTCTTCAATTAATAAATGAAACATCTACCTCATACTTCCTTAGCCGGGCTTTCTCACTAAATTCAGTCATCATTACACTCAACTTCATTAAGTGTTCAATACCTCTACATCATTACTATTTTTTATAAAGTCATTAATTAATATCCTTATATGAGTAAAATATAAAAATTGAAAGCATGTATATTATTTCTTAGGTATAATTAAATATATTTTAAACATATCTCCTTCTACTTCTATTTTTATGCTACCATTATGAAGCTCAACTATACTTTTAGTTATGGCAAGGCCCATACCAGATCCTTCTACTGATGAATTTCTTGACTTATCTGCTCTAGCAAATCTTTCAAATATATCTTGAGTATTAAAATCCATTTCATAATTAGATATGTTTTTAAAAGAAACTTCAACTGAGTTTTCTCTAGCATTTATATCTATATACACCCTAGTATTATTTAAAGAATATTTTAAAGCATTTACAATTATATTTTCAAATACTCTAGACATTAATTTACCATCTAGATCAACAAATATTTCATCCTCATTTGAGCTTACTTTAAACTCTAAGTTTTTTTCTTCATATAAATTTGAGTATTCTCCAACACCTTGATGTACTAATGAAACTATATCTATTTCCTGCTTTTCTATTGTCATCTTTCCACTGTTCAACTTTGATACTTCAAATAAGTCTTCTATAAGACTTTTTAGCCGTTTAGAATTTTTATCTAATATAGTCAGGTAGTCTTTTTTCTCCTCATCTGTAATATTTCTGTCATTTAATATATTTACATAGTTTATTATTGATGTTAAAGGAGTCTTTAGATCATGAGATACATTTGATATAAGCTCAGTCTTTAGCTTCTCATTTCTTATCTTTTCATTTAATGCTATTTTATAGCCGTCTTTTATTTGATTTATATTATTTACTAATTCTTTAACTTCTCTTTCTCCAATATTAGTTAAATTATATTCTAAGTCTCCTGCATTAATTTTTTTTAATCCATCATTTATTATAGATATATCTAAGCTTTTCTTTAATGAATATAATACACACATTAATGGGATTAGAACTAAAATTAAAGTTCCTTTAAATGGGTACTTACTTAAAAATGTTATTAATATATTTTGATTTCTTATTCCTGCAATTAAATATAAATAAACCAGTATTACCCCTACGGATCCACTAATTGAAATTATCATTTTATTTCTTGTATTTTTATACTTATATCCATACTTCAAAACATAAAAAAGCCTTTTTAAAACTTTTATTTCTAAATGTATGTTACTACTGTTAAATATAGAGTTTACTATTATTTTTAATAAAAGAAGCATAGTAAATATAGTTGATAATATCATACTCCTTGCAGTTAAAGATTCAGTCTTTATAAGATAAGAGTACACACTTGGATCTCTATAATATATCTCTATATATTTATCTATATTTTGCTTTGAAATTTTCTCATTTGTACTTTCTATATAGTAATTATATATATCCTTATTATCTATTCTAACAGAAGAAAACTTAAATTCCTTTAAATAATCATTTATCTTCTCTTCTAATAAGGCAACAGTATTTTCTTTAATTTGTACAGATTTATATAAATTAACATCGTTAGTCGTAAATTCTCCTGTTTCCTTATTCATTAAAATATAAAACAAGCTACCATAAAAATAGTTATTTTGTGATAAATGTTGATTTTTATATTCTAAAATACTAATATCTTCTAAGTTATTTGTATCAGTATATATTTCTTTTGATAAATCTTTACTTTCATAATATATCATTGATTGTATATATTTATCTTTATTTAATAAAGCATCAAAAGTTCCTGCTCCTAATTCAGCAAACGTATTGTTAAAGGATTGGTAATATCCTATAGTTAATGTCACTAATGAGACACATACTACTAGAATTTCTATACCCCATACACCTGTTATGTATTTTTTAATCTTCTCTTTCAATTTTATATCCAACTCCCCACACTACCTTTATATATTCAGGGTCCTTTGTATTGAGCTCTATCTTTTCTCTTATTCGCCTAATATGAACAGTTACTGTATTTTCACTTCTATAAAATGGTTCTTCCCATACTTTTTCATATATTTCCTTAATTGAAAAAACTTTTCCTAAATTTGAGGCTAACAGTTGAAGTATCTTAAATTCTGTTGCTGTAACTTTTACCTCTTCACCTCTTAATAATATTGTTTTTTCTTTATTATTTATAACTAAATCTTTTACCTCTATTATATCAGGGCTTTCACCTTCTAATTCTAGAGGTTTTTGATATCTTCTTAATTGAGATTTAACTCTAGCAACTAGTTCTAAATGATTAAATGGTTTTGCTATATAATCATCTGCTCCAACATTTAAACCTAATATCTTATCACTATCCTCGCCTTTAGCTGATAACATTATTATAGGTAGATTTTTCTTCTCCCTAATTTTTAAACACGTCTTGATTCCATCCATTCTAGGCATCATTATATCTAATACTATTAAATGTATTTTTTCCTTATCTAATACTTCTAAAGCCTCTATTCCATCTCTAGCTTTAAAAACCTTCATTCCTTCTCCTCTTAAATATATATCTATAGCATCTCTAATTTCCTTTTCATCATCAACTACTAAAACATTAAACATACTTTCACCCCTTGATTTATTTCATCTTATAAATATAATATCTTATATTATGATATTTTACTAATTATAAAAATTACATTTTTATTAAAATAGCCTATTATATCTATAAGTTATTATTAACATATTTATATATTTAATATATAATCTTATTGTATATTTCTAATAGATAAATTTAAGGAGTTTAATATGTTACACAAGTTCTCAATCAACACTCACATGATCCTAGATTTTATTATTATTTTTTTGGGATGTATAATAGCATCCTTAGGTGTTAATTTATTCTTAGTTAATGCTCAATTACTTAGTGGTGGAGCTACAGGGGTCGCACTTATTTTACAATACTTATCAGAGATACCATCTGGAATATCTGTATTTATAATTAATATTCCTTTATTTTTCCTTAGCTATAAAATGTTAAGTAAAAGATTTACTTTATATACTGCAATTGGTATGATTTCTTTATCAGTTGCTCTTATCATAACTAAGCCTTTATCTCATTTAGTAAAGGTAGAAGATATATTACTTTATTGTATTTATGGTGGAGTTTTATGTGGATTAGGATATGGTTTAGTTTTTTCAAGAAACGGATCAACCGGTGGTACTGATATTATTACTATGGTTGTTAGAAAAAAGTTTTCTAACTTTGAAATTGGTAAACTTAGCTTTGCAATTAACTGTGTAATAATTTTTATAGGAGCTTTAATATTTGGACTTCCTAAGGCTCTTTATACTTTGATTTCTATATTTGTTCAAGGAGCTATTGTAGATAAAGTTATAAATGGATTTAACAGTAAGAAATTATTGTTAATATTAACTGAAAAAGAAGATGATATTATTCAATATGTTATTAAGGATATGAATAGAGGTGTTACTTCACTTATAGCAGAAGGTGAATATACTCATAAGCTAAAGAAAATGCTTTATATAGCTGTAACTTCATCTCAAATGGTTCATTTAAAAAGCAAAATTCTGAGAATAGATCCTAAAGCATTTATTACAATAATAGATGTTTCTGAAGTTAATGGAAAAGGATTCTATAAAATTTAAATATATAACTAAACTATAGACATATTATGCTCAATTCTCCGTCACTTCGTTCCAAGTCGACTTTCGCATTAATGTGTCTATAGTTTTACTAATTATAGTATTTAAATTTACTTTCTTTTGCTCCTAAGATATTCTTCTTGTCCCTGCTTGTATAGATTATTCCCTTCAGTATCTATAATAACTATTAATGGCATATCCTTAATTTCCATTCTTCTTATTGCTTCTGCACCTAAATCCTCGTAAGCTATTATTTCTGATTTAGTTATACTCTTAGATATCAGAGCTGCCGCTCCACCAATAGCGCCAAAATATATAGCTTTATTTTTAATAATTGAATTAATCACCTCTTCATTTCTTGCTCCTTTTCCTATCATTGCTTTTAATCCTAAATCTAATAACTTAGGTGAATATGCATCCATTCTATAACTTGTTGTTGGTCCAGCTGATCCTATAACATTGCCTTCTTTAGCTGGAGTTGGTCCTACATAATAGATTGTCTCATCTTTAATGTTTATAGGTAATTCTAATTTAGCATCTAGTAAATCTATTAACCTCTTATGAGCTGCATCTCTAGCTGTATATATACTTCCAGTTAGCAAAACTCTATCTCCTGCCTTTAAATCTTTTATCTTCTCATATGTTAAAGGTGTATTAATTTTTTTATCCACAGAATCTATTCTTATAACTTCTTTTTCCACAGACTTATCCCCCTATAAAACCACTTCTTTGTGTCTTGTTACATGGCAGTTTATATTTACTGCAACTGGTAATCCTGCTATATGCGTTGGATATGTTTCTATGTTTACTCCTAATGCTGTTGTCTTTCCACCAAAGCCTTGTGGACCAATTCCTAGATTGTTTATTTCGTTTAATAACTCATCCTCTAACTTGCAATAGAATTCATCATTATTCCTAATATTTATAGGTCTTAGTAAAGCTTTCTTTGCTAAATACGCTGCTTTATCAAAAGTACCACCAATACCCACACCTATAACTATTGGAGGACACGGGTTTGGACCAGCTTCTTTTACTACCCTTATAACAAATTCCTTAACTCCTTGAAGTCCTTCTGAAGGTTTCAACATTTTTATTTGACTCATATTTTCTGATCCAAAGCCTTTAGGTGCAACGGTTATCTTTAGTTTATCTCCTTGAACTATATCGTAATATATAATGGCTGGAGTATTATCTTTAGTGTTAATTCTATTTATAGGATCATTCACAATAGATTTTCTTAAATATCCATCTTTATATCCTCTTCTAACACCTTCATTTACAGCATCTTCTAGACTTCCTCCAATTATGTGTATATCTTGTCCAATTTCAATAAAAACACATGTCATCCCTGTATCTTGGCAAATCGGCATTCTTTCATTTTTAGCTATCTCTGAATTTATTATTATTTTATCAAGTATATCTTTAGCTAAATCCCAAGTTTCTTCCTTTTCAGATCTTACTAGAGCATTTTTTATATCATTAGATAAATTGTAATTAGCTTCTATACATAATTCTCTAACTACGGATACAACCTCTTCAATGTGTATTTCTCTCATAAATATCCCCCTTATACTTTTATCTTCTTAAATAATATAAAATATCACTTTGCAAATATTAAATTATTTATATAATTTTATAAAATTCTAGAAATTTTAACTTATAATATAACTTTTTAACCTCCATTTATTTTTATTAAATTATTAAAATAATTTATAAATATTTTATCATATTTTTATATCTTATTTATTATATTTTACTAAATAGCTATAAGGAGAATATATTATGAATAAGAATTTAACTAATATTGCTACATATATTGTTTATCTTTTAATTGCAATACTTATATTATTTATAGCTTACTCTATATTAATTTCACTTGATTTAAACTTTAAAACAATTCCTAAAAACAGTTTTAAAGTCCAAATTAATCTACTCAATTTGTTTTAGTTGAAAATTCTAAGAATCAATTCACAGTTCATTGGTATAAAGGATTTAAAATAATAAGTAAGCCAAACCAGATAACTTAATTTTTTAAAACAAACTTAAGTTAATTTAAAATATAAATTGGTCTCTTATACCTAATACCTTTACAAAAGAACTGTGAATTGTTCATTAGAAGATCTTTCTTCGTAAAATACAACAATTTATTATACTTAAAGTAAATTTAATCATTATATTTTGATATATTTCCTCGGAAATCTTCTCTTTAATTCGTTGTTTTATTTATTTCTTCGAAATATTTCTCTATTCCCAAGGAAATTCCTTCAACAATTAAATTTTGATGTTCTTCTGTCTTTAATTTCTGTTCTTCTTCAGGATTAGATAAAAATCCACATTCTACTAGTATTGAAGCACCTTCATACTTATCTCTTAAAATTAAATATGAATCTCCAGCAGGTTTTGATACTCTCTTATTTTTATCTTTAACAGTTTCTTTTAATGATTCTTGTACAAAATCCGCTAATTTTTTACTTATATCATTAGATGAATGCCAAACTTGAGCTCCATAGCATTTAGCTTGAGGAAACATATTTTGATGAATCGATACAAAAACATCACATTTTGTTTCAATTTTAAGATCTCTTCTCCTTTTTAAATCATCTCTCTTCTTTTCTCTTATAGTAGACCCCTTCTGTTCTAATCCCTGATCTGATTCTCTTGTTAGATATACTTTATATCCCTTTTTTTCGAGAATATCTTTTAGTTTTAAACTAATTTGTAAATTTATGTCTTTTTCTATAACACCTGATTTAGATTTAGCTCCGCCATCAATTCCACCATGGCCTGGATCAATTAATATTATTTTTTGTGCTGCATCATCTGCCAAAGCCTTAATCGGAATAAAATAAACCATAGATATAAGAATAAATAATAATATACGTCTTAATTTTTTCATTTGTTAACCTCCATTATATTTATAAATTTATCAATAAAAGTATTATGCCCTATTTATTTAATTTCTTTCTAATAAAAAGAGGTCATATGTAAATTTTTATAATTTCCTAAAGAATAAAAAAATCTCTAGTTTAGGATTCAATATCCTGCACTAGAGATTTTATACTATTAGCTATTTTCTATTACACTTTCTGCTATATTTGTTGAATGATCGCCTATTCTTTCAAGGTTACTTAATAAATCTAAAAATATTGCACCTGCATATGCATTACAAGTTCCATCATAAAGCCTTTTTATATGAAGTTCTCTATATTTCTTTTGCAATCTATCAACTTCTTCTTCTATACTATTAATTTGCTTTGCTTTTTCTATATCCTTTTTAGCATAACTACTTATAGCTATATCTAAGGTTTCTACTACTTTATTATACATATTATTAATTTGCTCTATAGCCTTATCACTATATTCAAGTTTTCTCGAAATCTTTTGCGCTGTTAAATCTGCTATATTTTCAGCATGATCTCCTATTCTTTCTATATCATTTATTACATGAAAGGTAGCAGCAACAATACTAAGCTCCTTATCTGATAACTCGCATTTTGAAAGTTTAACTAAATAATTTGTTATAGCTTCATTTAATGTATTTATAATTTCTTCATTGTCATATACTTTATTTATTAATTTTTCATCATTTTTTTCAAATGCCTCTAATGCTAAAGCTAAGCCTTTCTTAGCTTTATTAGCCATTCTTAATGTTTCTTTTGCTACTTGCCCAGCTGCAATAACTGGAGTTTCTAGCAATCTATCATCTATGTATTTTACTCCAACTCTGTCCTCTTCATCATCTCCTGGTATAATCTTATTTACTACTTTTATTAAAACACCAGTTAGGGGCAGCATTATTACAGTATTAACTACATTAAATACTGTATGAGAATTTGCAATCTGTCTACTAACATCCCCTGGACTTATTTTAGATACTAAATCTCCTAAAATTCCACTGATTAATACAGGAATAAATAATATAGTTCCAACTAAGTTAAATATTAAATGAAGCATTGCTGCTTTATGTGCTGTTTTAGTTGTTCCTATAGATGCTAACATAGCTGTTATACATGTTCCTATATTGCATCCAAATATTATTGGTAATACGTCATATATATTTATGTTTCCTGCAAGTGCTAATGCTACTAATATTCCAGTAGTAGCTGATGAACTTTGAAGTATAGCTGTTATAACAGCTCCTGCCATTATTCCTAGGTACCATTTTCCCCCTACTACAGCTAATATGTTTGTAAATATAGTAGAATCTGTTAAAGGTTTCATTGAACTACTCATTTGACCCATACCAACAAATAAAATACCAAAACCTAAGACTATACTTCCTATATCCTTCTTTCTTTTTCCTTTAGCAAACATAACAACGAATGCCCCTATGAAAACAAACAATGGTGCAATATGATCTAATTTAAAAGCTACTAATTGAGCTGTAATTGTAGTACCAATATTAGCTCCCATTATTATTCCTGCTGCTTGAGCTAGATTCATTAATCCAGCATTTACAAACCCTACTACCATTACTGTTGTAGCACTACTACTTTGAATAACTGCTGTAACAATTGCTCCAACAACTACTGATATTACTGGATTTCTAGTTACCTTTTCTAATATAGATTTTAAACCATCTCCAGCTGCATTTTCAAGACCATCGCCCATTATCTTCATACCATAGATAAATAAGCCCAATCCACCAAGTAATTTTATAATAATCATTAAAGATTCCAAAATAATTCTCCTTTTCAGTATTATTCTTACGAACTTAGTTTACATTATTATTTAACATTTGTTAAGTAATTTAATATGTTTTTAACATAAATATAACTTTAATATACTTTAATATATATCTATATAGTCTATATTTCTTCTTATTTTATATTTATATTATATTAAATTTTATACTCTTTCTATTATAAATTGCTTATATTAATGTATTTCTATTTATTTATTATAGTTAGACGAAAATAAATCCCACAACCATACTGATTGTGGGATTTTTGAAGTTCCATATATTATCTCTTTGAGAATTGTGGAGCTCTTCTAGCCTTTTTAAGACCATATTTCTTTCTTTCTTTCATTCTTGGATCTCTAGTTACAAAACCTGCCTTCTTTAATTCTGGCTTTAAGTTTTCGTCAGCTTTTATTAAAGCTCTAGTTATTCCGTGTCTTATTGCTCCAGCTTGACCTGTGAATCCACCACCATGAACGTTAACTAAAACGTCAAATCTATCTTTAGTTCCAGTTAAAACTAATGGTTGATTAACTATCATTCTTAAAGTTTCTAAACCGAAATAGTTGTCTATTTCTCTATTATTTATAACTACTTTACCGTTTCCTGGTACAAGTCTAACTCTTGCTACTGATTTTTTTCTTCTTCCAGTTCCCATGTATTGAACTTTTGCCATTTTTTATTCCTCCTCCCGAGCACGTATTAGTACTTTAATTCAAGTACTTCTGGTTGTTGAGCATCATGTCCATGCTCAGTACCTCTATATACTTTTAATTTTTTAAGCATTTTTCTTCCTAAAACGCCATTTGGAAGCATTCTTCTTACTGCTTCTTCGAAAGCGAATTCAGGCTTCTTTTCTAACACTTCTCTATATGGAGTTTCTTTTAATCCACCTGGATATAGGCTGTGCTTTCTCATTAATTTTTGATCTAACTTCTTACCAGTTAAAACAACTTGTTCTGCATTGATTACGATAACGAAATCTCCACAGTCAACATTTGGTGTAAATGTTGGTTTATTTTTTCCTCTTAAAATTGAAGCAACTTGGCTAGCAACTCTTCCTAGTGGCTTTCCAGCAGCATCAACAACATACCATTTTCTTTCAACTTCTTGTGCCTTAGCAATGTATGATTTCATGTTTTTCCCTCCCTGAACTTACATTTGTGCTTTACTTATTAAGTACTGCTTTTATGTCAAGACCCGGGGCTAGTGGATCTTATATACATAAATTATTCTAACAAACATACATTATTATAATACACGCATACGGGTGTGTCAACAAGTTTTTAATTAATTATTTCTATTTATCATTAATTTTTAATAATAAACTTTTTCTAATACTAAACCTGTTGCGGGTACACATATTCCTGAATCTTTCCTATTTTTTTTATCTATTATAACTTGTATATTTGAAGGATCTATCTTTTTATTTCCTACCATAATTAATGTTCCAACTATTATTCTAACCATATTATATAAAAACCCATCACCAGTTATGTAAATTTTTATTATATCATCATGATTTTCTATATACAATTCTGAAATTGTCCTTATATTAGTTTTAACAGAACTCCCACTACTTTTAAATGCACTAAAATCATGGGTTCCTATAAAGTATTTACACGCCTCTTTCATAATCTCTGCATCTAACTTTTTTTTAACATGATATAAATAATCTTTGTGTACTGCTGGGGGTACTTCCCTATTTAGTATAGAGTATGAGTATGTTTTTCCCTTAGCACTGTATCTTGAATGAAACTCCAGTGGTACTTCCTCTGATTTTAAAATTACTATATCATCTGGTAATCTATAATTAAGTGCTTCTCTAAATTTATTCGAAGGTATATTACTATTAGTTTTAAAGTTTGCTACAAATCCTCTTGCATGAACTCCAGCATCAGTTCTTGAACTTCCTATTACTTCAATATTTTCATTGGTTAAAAGGCTTATAGCATCTTCTAATTGTTGTTGAATTGTGCTTCCTATTTTTTGTTTTTGCCATCCTAAATAATTTGTTCCATCATATTCTAAAGTTAGTTTGATATTTTTCATGTTAAAAATCACCTTTGCTTTTTATATAGCAAACCTTACTATTAAACTTCCTATAAATAAAATAGAAAATACACTAAATGCAATAATATCTCTTTTCGTAAATTTCAATTGCTTCATTCTTGTTCTACCATTTCCACCTCTATAAGCTCTAGCTTCCATAGCTAATGCAAGTTCATCAGCCCTTCTAAATGAACTTATAAATAGTGGCACTAATAATGGTATTAAACTTTTTGCTTTCTGAATTATTCCACCAGTTTCAAAATCTGCTCCTCTTGCTTTTTGTGCCATCATTATTTTGTCTGTTTCATCCATTAATGTTGGTATGAATCTTAAAGCTATAGTCATCATCATAGCAAGCTCATGAGCTGTTTCTTTTCCTATTGGCTTTAATAATCTTTCTATCCCATCTGTTAACTCAATTGGAGACGTTGTTAAGGTTAATGCTGATGTTCCCATTATTAAAAATATAAGCCTTAATGCCATAAATGCAGCTGTCTTTAATCCATCTTCATATACTTTTATAAACCCAAGCTCAAATACCATTGTATCTGTAGTACCTTTAATCATAAAAATATTTAAAATTGCTGTAAATATAATAAGAAAAAATACTGGTTTTAATCCTTTATATAAATATCTAGGTGGTAATTTTGAAACATAAATAGTTAAAACTAAAAATGAAACTATTAATATATAGCCAACAAACTTATCTACTATAAATAAAGATACAATAAATAGTATTGATATTAATATTTTAGTTCTAGGATCTAACTTATGAACAAAGGTTTCACCTGATATATACTGCCCTATAGTTATATCTTTTATCATATTTGTTCCCCCTAGTTTTTAACTTCCTTTAATATTTTTAATAATTCTTGTTTTCCTTGAGCAATAGTATAGATTTCATCTGATACACTAAACCCTTTGCTCTTTAATGCTCTCATAAGATATGTTACTTGTGGCACTGCTAAACCTATATTTTCTAAAGTCTCAATTTCTTTAAACACCTTATTAGGAGTACCTTCTAAAGCAATTTCTCCTTTATTCATAACCACTATTCTCTCCGCAAGTTTTCCTACATCCTCCATGCTATGGCTTACTAGTATAATTGTCATCTTATATTCATCATGTAAAATTTTAATTTGATTTAAAATATCATCTCTACCTTTTGGATCTAATCCTGCTGTCGGCTCATCTAATATAAGCACCTTAGGCTCCATAGCAATTACCCCTGCTATTGCTACCCTTCTCTTTTGTCCTCCGCTTAAATCAAATGGAGACTTATTTCTATAAACTTCATAATCTAGTCCTACCATTTTCATAGCTCTCTTTACTCTTCTTGTAATTTCCTCATCTGGTAAGCCTAAATTTCTTGGTCCAAACTCTATATCTTTTTCTATCGTTTCCTCAAATAATTGGTATTCTGGGTATTGAAATACCAATCCAACTTTTTTTCTTATATCAGTGAGCTTTACCCCTTGCTTTGTTATATCTTCTCCATCAACTATTATTTTTCCTGATGTAGGTTTAAGTAATCCATTCATATGCTGAATTAGTGTTGATTTTCCTGATCCTGTATGCCCTATAAGAGCAATAAATTCACCTTCATTAATTTCTAAATTAACATTATTTAAAGCCACTTTCTCAAAAGGCGACTTCGGCATATATATATGCACTAAATTTTCTATCTTAATTGACATAACGCATTCACCATCTCATCTACATTTAAAATATTTGTATCAATATTTATACCACTATTTTTTAATTCATAACATAATTCAGTAACTTGAGGAACATCTAATCCTATTTCCTTCATTTTTTTTACATTTGAAAATACTTCTCTTGGATTACCTTCTAGAATTATTTTTCCATCATCCATAACTATAACCCTATCTGCTTGTGCCGCTTCGTCCATATAATGAGTTATAAGGACTATAGTTATACCATATCTTTCATTTATATCTTTTATATTACTTAGTACTTCTTTTCTTCCAGAAGGATCTAGCATAGCCGTAGGTTCATCAAATATTATACATTCTGGTTTCATAGCCAAAATTCCTGCTATTGCTATTCTTTGTTTTTGTCCTCCTGAAAGCAAATGTGGTGCATGTCTTCTATATTCATACATACCAACTTTTTTTAAGCTTTCATCTACTCTTCTTTTTATTTCTTCTGGATCAACGCCTAGATTTTCTGGACCAAAAGCAACATCTTCTTCAACTATAGTTGCTACTAATTGATTATCTGGATTTTGAAATACCATTCCAGCCTTTGCTCTAATTCGCCATAGGTTTTCAGAATTAGAAGTATCTAAATTGTCTACTATAACAGTTCCTTCTGATGGAAGCAATAATGCATTCATATGTTTAGCTATAGTAGATTTTCCAGAACCATTATGCCCTAAAACAACTAAAAATTCACCCTTCTTAACTTCAAAAGTTACACCATTAACAGCATATCTTTCTTCTTCTCCTTCATGTGATCTATATTTAAAAGATACATTATTACATTTAATCATTGTTTCTTCCATATATAGCCCTCCTCTTATTACTTATCCTACAATCTTAAATATTGTATAAAAATTCATATGTGTATATACATTAACATAAGAATATTATAATATACATTTAGTTAATTACAATTATTTTAATAATAAATTTATAATTTCTTATACAATATTTAAATTTATAATGTAAAATGGGGATTAAGTCACTAACTTAATCCCCTCAATATTACACTAATTCAAGTATAACAACTTCTGCTGCGTCCCCTCTTCTTGGGCCCTTTTTGTACATTCTAGTGTATCCACCATTTCTTTCAGCGTACTTTGGAGCAACATTGTCAAATAGGTTTTGAACTACTTCTTCTTCATTCACAAAAGCTAAAACTTGTCTTCTAGCGTGAAGATCACCTCTTTTTGCTAAAGTAATCATCTTTTCAGCTAATTTTCTAGTTTCTTTTGCTCTTGTTTCAGTTGTTTCTATTTTACCATGCTTTAAAAAGCTTGTAACAAGGCTTCTTAGCATAGCTCTTCTTTGGTCAGTAGGACGACCTAATTTACGATAACCTGCCATGTGGATTTACCTCCTTACTCATCGTTTAGTCTTAATCCTAAGCCTAATTCCTTAAGCTTTCTTTCGACTTCCTCTAAAGATTTCTTTCCTAGATTTCTTACCTTCATCATATCATCCATTGACTTTCCAGCAAGCTCTTGAACTGTATTTATACCAGCTCTCTTTAAGCAGTTATATGATCTAACTGATAAATCCAACTCTTCTACAGTCATTTCTAGTACTTTCTCTTTTTTATCTTCTTCTTTTTCTATCATAATCTCTACATCATTAGTACTATCTCCTAATGACATAAATAGTTTGAAATGTTCTATAAGAATTTTTGCAGATAAGCTTATAGCTTCATCTATTTTTATAGTTCCATTAGTCCAGATTTCTAAAGTTAATTTATCGTAGTCTGTAATTTGACCAACTCTTGTATTTTCAACAGTAAAATTAACTCTCTTTACTGGTGTATAAATTGAATCTACAGCAATAGCTGATATTGGAAGATCTTCACTCTTATTTTTATTTTGAGTAACATATCCTCTTCCTCTATTAACTGTAATCTCCATATATAACTTACCATTATCATCTAATGTTGCAATATGAAGATCTTTGCTAACAACTTCAACATCTCCATCAGTTTTAATATCTGCACCTGTAACTTCTCCAGGTCCTTGAGCATCTATATATATCGTCTTTGGACCTTCACCATTCATAATTAATGCTAAAGATTTGATGTTTAATATAATTTCTGTAACATCTTCTTTAACACCTTGTACAGTTGAAAATTCATGTAGTACTCCATCTATCTTTACGGAAGTTGGAGCTGCACCTGGTAGTGATGATAATAATATTCTTCTTAGAGCATTTCCAAGCGTTATACCATATCCTCTTTCTAACGGTTCAACTACATATTTACCATAAGTACCATTTTCATTTGCTTCTATACATTCTATTATTGGCTTTTCTATTTCTAACATGCACAAACCCTCCTTATATTTTAAATGGCAACATTATTCTGAGGGCAACTGCTTATATATTTGTATTGTAAGAATAATCTTAACAATACAAATACTAAACTATTACTTGCTGTATAACTCAACGATAAGAGTTTCATTAACAGGAACGTCAATGTCTTCTCTTGATGGTTCAGCAACTATTTTACCTGAATAATTTTCAACATTTGCTTCTAACCATTTTGGTAATGTCTTTGGATTTTCAATAAATGTCTTGAATTTTTCAGTTCCTCTACTCTTTTCTGTAACTAAAATTTCATCGTTAACAGAAACTTTGTATGAAGGAATATCAACTTTCTTACCATTTACTAAGAAATGTCCATGAGTAACTAATTGTCTAGCTTCAGCTCTAGATGCACCATAACCTAATCTATAAACAACGTTATCTAATCTCATTTCTAATAACTTAAGTAAGTTTTCACCAGTGATACCTTTCATATGATCAGCCTTTTCATAATAAGTTCTGAATTGGCTTTCTAATACTCCGTATATTCTTCTAGCTTTTTGCTTTTCTCTTAATTGTACGCCGTAGTTAGATAATTTTTTCTTAGCTGCTCCATGTTGTCCTGGTGCATAACTTCTTCTAACAAAAGCACATTTATCTGTATAACATCTATCCCCTTTAAGGAATAACTTCATACCTTCTCTTCTACATAATCTACATGTAGCTCCAGTATATCTTGCCATTAATTACACCTCCTATATGAATACTAGACTCTTCTTCTCTTTGGTGGTCTACATCCGTTGTGTGGAATTGGAGTAACATCTTTAATTAAAGTTACTTCTAATCCCGCTGCTTGTAAAGATCTTATAGCTGCTTCTCTTCCAGCACCTGGTCCCTTTACATACACTTCTATACTTTTTAATCCGTGTTCCATAGCTGCTTTAGCTGCTGTTTCTGCTGCCATTTGAGCTGCGAATGGAGTACTCTTTCTTGATCCTCTGAAGCCTAAAGCTCCCGCACTTGACCATGATAAAGCATTTCCTACTGCATCAGTTAAAGTAACTATTGAGTTATTGAAAGTTGATTTGATGTGTGCAGCACCATGCTCAACGTTCTTTCTTTCTTTTCTTCTTCTAGTCTTTTTAACTTTTTGAGCCATCGAATTCCCTCCTCACTACTTCTTCTTATTTGCGATAGTTTTCTTTGGACCTTTTCTAGTTCTAGCATTAGTCTTAGTTTTTTGTCCTCTAACTGGAAGACCTTTTCTATGTCTAATTCCTCTATAACATCCAATTTCTACTAATCTTTTAATATTTAATGCAACTTCTCTTCTTAAGTCACCTTCAATTGTTAAAGTCTTTACGTATTCTCTGATTTTTGTTACTTCCTCTTCAGTAAGATCCTTAACTCTTGTATCAGGATTAACTCCTGTTTCTGCTAAAATCTTATGTGAAGTAGAAAGTCCTATACCATATATATATGTTAGACCTATTTCAACTCTTTTTTCTCTTGGTAGGTCTACTCCTGAAATTCTTGCCATTAAAACTTACACCTCCTGATATTGAAATGCATACAACTTTAATTATATGTGTGTATTTATATAATAAAATTATAGGTCAGTAGAGAATTACTCTACTGTCAGCCGCACCTAAAATTTATCTACTTAATTAAATGCCTATATAATCATATTTGACTTTAAGTTAAAAGTCAATAAATTTTACATAGTAAAATAATACTTTTTTGCCTATACTTTTATTGTATTAGCCTTGTTTTTGCTTGTGCTTAGGATTTTCACAGATAACCATTACTTTTCCTTTTCTTCTTATAATCTTGCACTTTTCGCAAATAGGCTTAACTGATGGTCTTACTTTCATCGCTAACCCTCCTTGTAATACTTCGTGGTAGTTTTTCCACTGTTATTTAGCTCTCCATGTAATTCTACCTCTTGTTAAATCATATGGAGAAAGTTCTATAGTAACCTTATCTCCTGGTAGAATTCTTATGAAGTTCATTCTTAATTTTCCTGATATATGTGCTAGAATCTTGTGACCACTCTCTAGTTCAACTTGGAACATAGCATTTGGTAGAGATTCTAGTACTGTACCTTGCATTTCTATTACATCATCTTTTGACATAAGGTAATCAACCCTCCTTAACAATGCCTTTAAGTTTTAGAATTTTTTTTATTTTTAAATCAGTACCTCTATCCTTTGATATGATAGATTCTTTAATCTCATCATCTACATCATCTAAAACATCTATATGCTTTAAACTCTTCTTTTTAGGCATCTGAACTGTTTTAGTGCTCCCATTACTAAGAATTACATAATTATCACTTAAATGCCCTATTACAACATATAAATGATTTTTATCTCTTCCTGTTTTTGAAAGAACCACCTTCCCAATTAAGTCATTGTTTTGCAAACTTTTCACCTCGATGATTACCTTAGCCATAAATCTACAAGCCACCTTTTGGTATCATGCGAATTTATAACTAAGCAACACTTATTTAATTAGTGTTAATATTTCGGGTCCATCTGGTAAAATTACAATAGTATTTTCGTAGTGTGCAGATAGACTTCCATCACTAGTTACTACAGTCCAGTCATTACTTAATGTTTTAACCCTATAATTACCTATGTTAACCATAGGTTCAATAGCTAAAGTCATTCCTTTAACCAATTTTGGTCCCTTACCAGACTTACCAAAGTTAGGAACCTCTGGATCTTCGTGTACAACTCTACCTATACCGTGTCCTACGAAATCTCTTACTACAGAGAAACCTGAAGCTTCTACGTAGCATTGTATTTCATGTGATATATCAGTAAGTCTATTACCAATCTTAGCATATTCTATGCCCTTAAAGAAACTTTCTTCAGTTACTTTAATTAATTTCTTAGCTTCTTCGCTTACATTTCCTACTGCAAGTGTTCTTGCTGCATCTCCATGAAAGCCATTAAGATAAGCCCCACAGTCTATACTAATTATATCTCCATCTTTTAATACATAACCTCCTGGGATCCCATGAACTACTTGCTCGTTAACAGATATACATAGTGAAGCCGGAAAACCATATAAGCCTTTAAATGATGGCTTTGCTCCATGCTTAGTTATAAATTCTTCTGCTATCCTGTCTATTTCAGCAGTAGTTATTCCTGGTCTTACTTTTTCCTCAACTAGTAGTAATGTTTCTGCTACTAATTTACCTGCTTCTCTCATTAGGTCAATTTCCTTGTTGTTTTTAATGATTATCATTATTCAACACTCCCTAATATATTACAGATACCTTCAAATACTTCGTTAATAGCTTTTGTTCCTTCTACAATTGAAAGTAAGTTTCTTTCTTTATAAAAATCAATCAGTGGTTGCGTTTGTCTCTCATACACATCAAGTCTTTCAGATACAGTTTCTTCTGTATCATCTTTTCTTTGGATTATATCACTTCCACAAACATCACATTTTCCTGCAACTGTTGGTGGATTAAATTTTATATGATAGCTAGCTCCACATGATGGACACACTCTTCTACCTGTCATTCTTTCTAATATAAATCCAGTAGGTACTTCAATTAGTAACGCTGTATCAAGATTTTCATTTCTTAATGAAAGAAATTCTTGAAGTGCTTCTGCTTGATTAACTGTCCTTGGAAACCCGTCTAATAAGTATCCATTCTTACAATCATCTTGTTGCAGCCTATCTTTTACCATATTAATAGTAACTTCATCTGGTACTAACTGTCCTTTATCGATGTGCTTCTTAGCTTCTATTCCTAACGGAGTGTTTTCAGAAATATTTTTTCTGAATATATCTCCTGTTGAAATATGTGGTATTGAGTATCTATTACTAATTGATTTTGCCTGTGTTCCCTTTCCTGCTCCAGGAGGACCTAATAATACTATCTTCACGGGCATCATCTCCATTATTAATCTATTTTAAGAATCCTTGATAATGTCTCATTACTAATTGTGAATCTAATTGTCTTGAAAAATCAAGCCCAACCCCAACCATAATTAATAATGATGTACCACCAAATTGAATTCCTTGTAACTGTGTATTTGAAATAACAATTGGTAATATTGCTAGTATTGCAGCAAATAATCCTCCAACTAGTGATACTTTAGTAAGTACCTTTTCAAAATACTTTTCAGTTGCATCTCCCGGTCTTATTCCTGGTACAAATCCTGCTGACTTATGAAGATTTTCTGCCATTTCATCAGGTTTAAATGTGATTTGTGTATAGAACCAAGTAAAGAATATAGTTAATATTGAATAAACAACTGGATACATCCAAGTTTTTTCATTAAATATACTATATTTATTGCTTGTTATCCATACTGCCCAATCATGACCTGGGAAAAATTCTGCAATGGTTCTAGGAAACATCATAACTGACATAGCAAATATTATTGCTATAACAGCTGATCCAATTATACTTAAAGGTATGTGAGTACTTTGCCCTCTCATAACTTTGTTTCCAACAGCTTTACCAGCATATTGAACTGGAATTCTTCTTTCTGCTAATGAGAAGAATATTACGATTCCTAATAATACAATTGCAAAAACTACAAATAGTAAAATTTCAATTATAGTAATTTTTCCTTGATCCTTTAATGTAAATAATGACATTAAAGTGATAGGTAACTGAGATACTATATTCACGAATATTAATATGGATATACCATTTCCAAAACCTTTAGCTGTGATTTGATCACCTAACCACATACAGAATGTTGAACCTGCAACTAGTGCTATTAATACAACTATTACAGAAGTAAACTGCATTCCAGCTGTTGCACCTTTTGCGGCAACCATACTATATGTTCCAAAAGCAAGAATAAATCCTATAAATATAGATAATATTCTCGTTATCTTTTGTATCTTCTTTCTTCCTTCTTCACCCTCTTTAGAAAGTTGTTCTAAAGATGGTATCGCTATAGTCAATAATTGAACTATAATCGAAGCGTTAATGTATGGCGTTACACTTAAAGCAAATATACTAAATTGTCTAAATGCTCCACCAGATAATAAATCGTAGAAACCAAATATAGTTCCGCTACTAGCTAAATCTTTTAGAACATCAGTGCTAATTCCAGGAACAGGAATATGCGTTCCTATCCTGAAAATTGCAATTAAACATATAGTCCATAAAAATCTCTTTTTTAATTCGGGAACCTTCCAGGCATTACGTAGGGTTGATAGCATACTAAATCACCTCAACTTTTCCTCCAGCTGCTTCTATCTTCTCAGCCGCTGATTTTGAGAACTTACATCCTTTAACAGTTAGGCTCTTCTCTAATGTCCCATTTCCTAAAATCTTAACTCCGTCTTTTACCTTACTTATTACTCTTCTTTCAAGTAAAACTTCTGGTGTTATTTCTGTTCCATTTTCAAATATATTTAATCTATCAACGTTAATACTAACATATTGTTTAGCAAATATATTTGTGAATCCTCTCTTAGGAAGTCTTCTGTATAATGGCATTTGACCGCCTTCAAATCCTGGTCTTACTCCGCCGCCTGATCTAGCATTTTGGCCTTTTTCACCTTTTCCGGCATTTCTACCTAAACCTGAACCAGTACCTCTACCAACTCTCTTTGGAGCTTTTTTACTTCCTTCTGCTGGTTTTAATTCATGAAGTTTCATTACTCAATGCACCTCCTCTTATTAAACTTCTTCTACTTTTAGTAGGTAGTCAACTTTGTTGATCATTCCTCTGATTTGAGGAGTTTCTTCATGTTCTACTGTCTTACCGATCTTCTTAAGTCCAAGGGCATGTGCAGTAGCAATATGGTCTTTTTTTCTTCCAATTAAACTCTTTACTAGAGTAACTTTAATCTTTGCCATTGCTTTTCCCTCCTAACCTAAAATTTCTTCTACAGTTTTGCCTCTTAATTTAGCTATATCTTCAGCTGTTCTTAAGTTTGCTAAACCGTTGATTGTAGCACTTACCATGTTTTTAGGATTGTTTGAACCTAATGACTTAGCTCTAACATCCTTTAATCCTGCTAATTCTAATACAGATCTTGCTGGACCTCCAGCGATAACTCCTGTACCTTCCTTAGCTGGCATTATAAGAACTTTTCCAGTTCCGAACTTTCCATATATTTGATGAGGAACAGTTGTTCCAACTATTGCAACACTTACTAAGTTTTTCTTAGCATCTTCTATTCCTTTTTTAATTGCTTCTGGGATTTCTATTGACTTACCCATTCCAACGCCTACGTGTCCGTTTTCGTCACCTACAACTACTAAAGCGCTGAATCTGAAGTTTCTACCACCCTTAACAACCTTAGTTACTCTGTTTATGTTAACAACCTTTTCCTTAAGGTCTAGTGTGCTAGGATCGATTCTCATGTATTTCCCTCCTTGTTTATTAGAATTTTAAGCCTGCTTCTCTAGCAGCTTCAGCTAAAGTTTGAACTCTTCCGTGATATACGTATCCACCTCTATCGAATACAACTTCTGAAATTCCCTTTTCTAAAGCTTTCTTAGCTATTAATTCACCAACCAACTTAGCTGCTTCTTTATTTCCGCCTACTTTAACATCTACTGCTTTATCTAAGCTTGAAGCTGCAACTAAAGTTACTGAATTAACATCATCTATAATTTGAGCATATATATTTTTTTCACTTCTATATACTGAAAGTCTTGGTCTTTCAGGAGTACCAGAAATTTTCTTACGTACTCTTAGGTGACGTCTTTCTCTACTAGCTTTTCTGTCTACCTTCTTGAACATAAAGGTTTCACTCCTTTCTATTATTTCTTACCAGTTTTACCTTCTTTACGTCTGATTACTTCGTTATCATACTTAATTCCCTTACCCTTATATGGTTCAGGCTTTCTCCATGATCTTATATCAGCCGCAGCTGCTCCAACCTTTTCCTTATCGATTCCCTTAACAACAACTTTTGTTGCAGCTGGAGTTTCGAAAGTTACACCTTCGATTGGTTCTATTTCAACTGGATGTGAATATCCTAAGTTCATTACAAGCTTCTTGCCTTGTAATTGAGCTCTATAACCAACACCTATTAATTCTAAGTTCTTTTCAAATCCTTTTTCAACTCCGATTATCATGTTGTTGATTAATGCTCTAGTTAAACCATGAAGAGCTCTGTGCTCTTTTTGATCGCTAGGTCTAGTTACAACAACTTGGTTGTTTTCAACTGCTATATTCATGTCTTTATTCATAGCTTTAACAAGTTCGCCCTTTGGACCCTTAACTGAAACAACATTTTCCGCTGTAACAGCTACAGTTACGCCTGCAGGTATAGCTATAGGTAATCTACCTACTCTTGACATAATCGCACCTCCTGTTTTACTTGTTCTGATATATGTTAATTTACTTACTTTCTACCTTGGATATTACCAAACGTAGCAAACTACTTCTCCGCCTAATCCAGCTTTTCTTGCTTCTCTATCAACTAATAAACCTGATGAAGTTGATATTATAGCGATACCTAGTCCGCTTAATACCTTTGGAATTTCGTCTTTCTTGCAGTAAACTCTTAGTCCTGGTTTAGATATTCTCTTTATACCAGTTATAACTCTTTCTTTATCTGCGCCATACTTAAGAGATATTCTTAACATTGGAACAACACCATCGTTATATTCCTCTAATTCTTTAATATATCCCTCTTGTAATAATATATTTGCAACAGCCTTCTTCATATTTGATGAAGGAACTTCTACTACTTCATGTCTTACAGCATTTGCATTTCTAATACGTGTTAGCAAATCTGCGATAGGATCTGTCATAACCATTTAATGTGCCTCCTTTCACTACATCAGTTTTTTACCAACTTGCTTTCTTACAACCAGGGATTTGACCCTTGTAAGCAAGTTCTCTAAAACATATACGGCAAATACCAAACTTCTTTAATACTGAATGTGGTCTTCCACATATTCTGCATCTTGTATAAGCTCTTGTTTTATATTTAGGTTCTTTTTTCCACTTTTCAATAATAGCTTTACGTGCCACGGTTTTCCCTCCTTATTATTGAGCAAATGGCATACCAAGGAATCTTAATAATTCTCTTGCTTCTTCGTCAGTGTTAGCTGATGTAACGAAGATGATATCCATTCCTCTAACCTTATCGATTTTATCGTATTCAATTTCTGGGAATATTAATTGCTCTTTTACTCCTAGTGAGTAGTTTCCTCTACCATCAAAGGCTTTGCTTGAAACTCCTCTGAAATCTCTAACTCTTGGAAGAGCAATAGCCATTAATTTATCAGCAAATTCATACATCTTTGCTTTTCTTAATGTAACCTTACATCCTAAAGCCATATTTTCTCTTATTTTAAAGTTAGCAACTGATTTCTTTGCTCTAGTTAAGATTGGCTTTTGACCTGCAATTATTGTTAAATCATTCATTGCAGCTTCTAATATTTTTTGATTGTCCTTAGCTTCTCCAACTCCCATGTTGATAACTATCTTTTCAAGCTTTGGAACTTCCATTATATTTTTATATCCGAACTTTTCAATCATAGCTGGAATTACTTCTTTTTGATACTTTTCTTGAAGTCTTGTTGTCATAATTAGTACCTCCTTTCAGATTCTAGAATGTTTCTCCACACTTCTTACAAACTCTAACCTTAGTACCGTCTTCTAAGATTTTATTGCTTACTCTTGTAGCATTTTTGCACTTTGTGCAGTATAACATAACTTTTGAGCTGTATATAGCTCCTTCTCTTTCTATGATTCCACCTTGAGCATTAGCTCTAGTTGGCTTTTGGTGCTTTTTAACTATATTAACTCCTTGAACAATAACTTTGCCTGTCTTAGGATATACTTTTAAAACTTCACCAGTTTTTCCTTTGTCTTTACCTGAAACAACTACAACTTTGTCGTTCTTTCTAACATGTACCTTCAAATGAGACACCTCCTCTATTATAGAACTTCAGGTGCTAATGATAAAATCTTGTTAAATTCGTTATCTCTTAGCTCCCTAGCAACTGGTCCGAAGATACGAGTTCCTCTTGGTTGCTTATCATCCTTTATAATAACAGCTGCATTTTCATCAAACTTTATATATGAACCATCAGCTCTTCTTAATCCTCTAACTGATCTAACTATAACAGCTTTTACAACGTCTCCTTTTTTAACAACTCCGCCTGGTGTTGCACTTTTAACGCTAGCAACTATTACATCTCCAATGTTACCGAACTTTCTTTTTGATCCGCCTAAAACTCTTATGCACATGATTTCTTTTGCACCTGAGTTATCTGCTACCTTTAATAAGGTTTGTTGTTGTATCATTGAATTACCCTCCTTTCAGTCTTAAAGCCTATTTAGCCTTTTCAACTATTTCAACAAGTCTCCATCTCTTATCCTTAGATAATGGTCTAGTTTCCATAATTAAAACTCTATCATTAATTTTAGCTTCATTGTTTTCATCATGAGCCTTAAACTTAGTTGTTCTATTAACAGTTTTTCCATATAGTGGATGTCTAACCTTAGTTTCAACAGCGACAACTATTGTCTTATCCATTTTATCTGAAACAACTCTACCTATTTTTTTCTTTCTTAATCCTCTTTCCATTAAGAGTTACCTCCTTTCAGATTTACTGCTCGAAAGCCCTGATCTCTTCTTCTCTTATGATGGTTTTGATTTGGGCTATAGATTTTTTTACTTCTCTTATTCTCATAGGATTTTCTAATTGACCTGTAGCTAATTGAAATCTTAAGTTGAATAATTCAGCCTTAAGGTCATTTAATTTAACCTTTAAATCTTGAGGATTATTTGCTCTTAATTCTTTTAATTCTCTAGCCTTCATTATTCTTCACCACCCATTTCCTCAAAATCTCTTCTTGTAACGAATTTACACTTTACAGGAAGCTTGTGTGATGCAAGTCTCATAGCTTCTCTTGCAACTTCTTCATTAACTCCTGATAACTCGAATAAAACTCTACCAGGTTTAACTACTGCTACCCAATATTCTGGTGAACCTTTACCTGAACCCATTCTTGTTTCAGCTGGTTTTTCAGTTACTGGCTTATCTGGGAAAATCTTTATCCAAAGTTTTCCTCCTCTTCTGATATATCTGTTTATAGCAATTCTGGCAGATTCTATTTGATTACTAGTTATCCAACCACAATTTGTAGCTTGAATACCAAAATCTCCATATGCAAGGAAATTACCTCTTGTAGCTTTTCCTTTCATTCTACCACGTTGTACCTTACGATGCTTAACTCTCTTAGGCATTAACATGACTAATTCCTCCTTTCTTACGCGTTAACTTCTTCCTTCTTTTCAACTTTTTTAGTTGGAAGAACTTCTCCATTATAAACCCAAACTTTTACACCGATCTTTCCGTAAGTTGTATCAGCTTCTGCAAATCCATAATCGATATCTGCTCTTAAAGTTTGTAGTGGAATTGTTCCTTCATGATATTGTTCAGTTCTTGCTATTTCAGCACCACCTAATCTACCTGAGCAAGCTGTCTTAACACCTTTAGCTCCAAGTCTCATAGCTCTTTGAATGCTTTGTTTCATAGCTCTTCTGAAAGATACTCTTTTTTCTAATTGTGCAGCAATATTTTCTGCCATTAATTGAGCATCAGCTTCAGCATTTTTAACTTCCACTATATTAATTAATAAATTTTTATTATTAACTAAGTTTGCTAATTTAGCTTTTAAAGCTTCTATTCCTGCTCCACCTTTTCCGATGATAACACCTGGTTTAGCAGTATATATATTTAACTTAACTCTCTTAGCAGCTCTTTCAATTTCAATCTTTGAAATACCAGCTGAGAAAAGTTCTTTCTTTACGAATTCTCTGATTTTGTTATCTTCTATTAGATTGTCTGCAAAATTCTTCTTTGAAGCATACCATTTAGCATCCCAATCTTTGATAACTCCTACTCTAAGTCCGTGAGGATGTACTTTTTGACCCACTTGATTTCCCTCCTTCTTTCTAAGCTCTTTCTTTAACTACAAGTGTAATGTTACTTGTTCTTTTGTTAATTCTAAATGCTTTTCCGTGATCCATTGGTCTAAATCTCTTTAGTGTTGGACCTGCACCAACGAATGCTTCTGCTACATATAATCTTTCTACGTCCATCTCATGATTATTTTCTGCATTAGCAACAGCTGATTTTAAAACTTTGTTTATTGCAACAGCTGCATCTTTTGGAGTATATTGTAAAATAGCGAAAGCCTCTTGAATATTTTTTCCTCTTATTAAATCAAGAACTACTCCTACTTTTGTTGGAGACATTCTAACATATTTAGCTATAGCTCTAGCTTCCATTTATGTTCCTCCTTTCCGGGATTACTTTCTTTTTCTTGCTGCTTTTTCGTCATAATCGTGTCCTCTGTAAGTTCTTGTTAAAGCGAACTCACCAAGCTTATGTCCTACCATGTCTTCACTTATGAAAACTGGAACATGCTTTCTTCCATCGTGAACAGCAATTGTATGACCGATCATTTGTGGGAATATTGTTGAACTTCTTGACCAAGTTTTAACAACCTTCTTATCTCCACTAACATTCATTTCCTCAATTTTCTTTAAAAGTCCTTCATGTACAAAAGGTCCTTTTTTTGTTGATCTACTCACTATAATTTGCCTCCCTTCATAATCTCTAGGCTGACAAGCCATGAAGAGAAATTTTTATTCTCTTCATGCTACTTATCGTTTCTTCTCTTTATTATGAATCTGTCAGAATACTTCTTATTCTTTCTTGTCTTGTATCCAAGTGCTGGTTTACCCCATGGAGTAACTGGACTCGGTCTACCAATTGGTGATCTACCTTCTCCACCACCGTGAGGGTGATCGCAAGGGTTCATTACAGAACCTCTAACTGTAGGTCTCCATCCCATATGTCTCTTTCTACCTGCTTTACCGATATTTATTATATCGTTAGTAGCATTTGATACAGTTCCGATTGTAGCTCTACATTCTATTCTTACATATCTCATTTCGCCTGAAGGTAATCTTAGCGTTGCATAATTTCCTTCTTTAGCCATTAATTGAGCTGTAGTACCAGCTGATCTTACCATTTGAGCACCTTTACCGATTTGTAATTCTACATTATGAACAAAAGTACCTACTGGTATGTTCTTTAATGGAAGAGCGTTTCCTGCTTTAATATCAGCATCTGGACCTGAAACTATAACATCTCCAACCTTTAATCCAACTGGAGCTATTATATATCTCTTATCACCATCAGCATATACAACTAATGCAATGTACGCTGTTCTATTTGGATCGTATTCTATTGTAGCAACCTTTGCTGGAACACCATCCTTATTTCTCTTGAAATCTATTATTCTATATTTTCTCTTAGCTCCACCACCGTGGTGTCTAACAGTTATTTTACCTTGAGCATTTCTACCACCAGTTTTGCTTAGTGAAACGACAAGTGATTTTTCTGGTGTACTTGTTGTAACTTCTTCAAAAGTAGCCATTGTCATTTCTCTTCTTGATGGGGTAGTTGGTCTAAACTTTTTAACTGCCATGTAAATTCCCTCCTTACTTTAAGCTTCTCTGGTATTTAAATACCAATAATACGCTTTATTCGCGTTATTGCATTCCTTCAAAGAATTCAATGTTCTTGCTGTCTTCTGTTAAAGTGATAACAGCTTTCTTGAAGTCTGCTCTCTTTCCTACATGTACGCCCATTCTCTTTGTTTTTCCCATAGTTCTTATTGTTTGAACTTTTTCAACCTTAACGCCGAAGATTTCTTCTACAGCCTTTTTAATTTGAACTTTGTTTGCATTAATTTGAACTATGAAAGTGTACTTTTTGTCTGCCATAGCAGTCATACTTTTTTCAGTGATAACAGGCTTTCTTATTATATCGTAGCTTGTCATTATGCGTACACCTCCTCGATTTTTGATACAGCATCCTTAGTTATGATTAATTTCTCAAACTTTAATAAATCATAAACATTGATGTTGTTAACTGGCATAATTTGTACGTCAGCAATATTTCTAGCTGATTTGTAAAGTACTTCATTAGCTTCTCCAGTTACTATTAAAGTTTTCTTAGCATCAAATGCTTTTAAAACCTCAACCATTTTCTTAGTCTTTGGAGCTTCGAATGCTAATGTTTCAAGTACTACCATTTGTCCGTCTTGAACTTTACTAGTTAAAGCAGACTTCATAGCTACTCTTCTCATGCTCTTTGGTACTGACATTCTATAATCTCTTGGCTTTGGTGCGAACACTATACCACCCTTGATCCATTGTGGTGCTCTAATAGAACCTTGTCTTGCTCTACCAGTTCCCTTTTGTCTCCAAGGCTTGATTCCGCCTCCTCTAACCTCAGCTCTTGTCTTAGCTGATTGAGTTCCTTGTCTCTTGTTTGCTAATAAAGCAACTACAACTTGATGCATAGCATCAGTGTTAACTTCAACTCCGAACACATTATCGTTTAATTGGATATCTCCAACTTGTTTTCCTTCTTGATTAAATAATCCTACTGTAGGCATCCTGTTTCCTCCTTTCTACAGAAATTAAGCTTTAACTGCATTTCTTATTACTACTGTACCTTTATTAGGTCCTGGGATACCACCCTTGATTAGTATTAAGTTCTTTTCAGCTATAATCTTAACTACTTCTAAGTTTAATACTGTTGTGTTAACAGCTCCCATATGCCCTGGCATATTCTTGTTTTTGAAAGTTCTTGATGGATCTGATGAAGCTCCCATAGAACCTACTGCTCTGTGGAATTTAGAACCGTGAGTCATTGGTCCTCTGTTAGCATTCCATCTCTTGATAACCCCTTGGAATCCCTTTCCTTTAGAAACTCCAGATACATCAACTTTTTCTCCAACTTCAAACAAATCAGCCTTTATTTCTTGACCAACTTCATAAGCTGAGCAGTCTTCTAATCTTAATTCTCTTAACTTTCTCTTTAATGAAACTCCCGCTTTAGCATAGTGACCTTTTTTTGGCTTGTTAACTAACTTTTCTCTAACATCTCCAAAACCTACTTGTATTGCTTCATAACCATCTTTTTCGATAGTTTTCTTTTGAACAACAACACATGGGCCAGCTTCTACTACTGTTACAGGAACAACTTTTCCATTTTCATCGAAAATTTGAGTCATCCCAATTTTCTTTCCTAATATAGCTTTTTTCATGTATTTACACCTCCTAAACGTATCAGCGGATTGTTTAACAATCTTAACCGTTCAAACTGTTTATTTAATAAGTATTAACTATAGCTTTATTTCGATATCAACACCTGCTGGTAAGTTTAATCTCATTAATGCATCAACTGTCTTTGGTGATGGATTAACTATATCGATTAATCTTTTGTGTGTTCTGATTTCGAATTGCTCTCTTGAATCTTTGTACTTGTGAACAGCTCTTAATATAGTAACAACATCTTTTTCAGTTGGTAGCGGAACTGGTCCTGCAACTTTAGCTCCTGTTGACTTTGCTGTTTCAACAATTTTTTCAGCTGATTGATCTAATATATTGTGATCAAAAGCCTTTAATCTGATTCTTATTTTTTGTTTTGACATCTTGGTTTCCCTCCTTTTCATGTACGCTTTACTTCTAACGCACAACAGCGGATGTTCTATAAACTGCTCCACGTGTTTCATACTTAATCACACAGTTTTACAAAACCCCTGTCGTTGGATTCTAGATCCTAACATACTCATCAAGAATTAACCCGGAAGTCCGGCAACCTCCTGACTCATCGCTGTTTGCTATACAACTTCTTTATTATACTATGTTTACATAGCCTTTTCAAGAGTTTTTTGGCCTTTTTTGATAAAATTTAAAGCATGTTTTATTATTATATCGAAAATATTATTTCCTTTGCTAATATATTTTATATTGCTTTTATTAAATTATCAACAACTTTTTTTTTGTAATATTTGCCTCATTATTATTATTAACTTATTATAATATATTAATCATTTACAATAAATAATTATTAAACAAAAAAACAGAGAGCAAAGGCGTCCCCTTACTCTCTTAATGTGATCACATTCAATTTATATTACTTAATTTATATTATTTTTATTACTATTCTATTATGCTAGTAACAACTCCAGAACCTACAGTTCTTCCACCTTCTCTGATAGCAAATCTTAATCCTTCATCCATTGCTACTTGAGTGATTAATTCAACGTTCATGTCAATGTGGTCTCCTGGC
>NZ_BAAACH010000026.1:0-15165 GCF_039521405.1 Clostridium sartagoforme | reverse complement strand
TGCTAAAACTGTTGTGATTGCAGCAGTTAAAGTTGTCTTACCGTGGTCAACGTGACCGATTGTTCCAATGTTTACGTGTGGTTTGCTTCTTTCGAATTTTTGCTTTGCCATTGTAAAATCCTCCTTTATGGAAATTAATTATATTAACCTTCTTAGTTATTATATCTAATTTATCTTTAATTTTCTAGGTCTATATAAATTTTCACTCTTAAATTTATAATAATAAAAATTCATATTATGTAATGCTACTCATAACTAAATTATGAGCAACATTACTAAATTTTATAACTAAAGTGAATTAATTTCTTTCACTTTTAATTTTTTCTTGAACACTCTTTGGAACTTCTTCGAAGTGATCGAATACCATTGAATAAGTACCTCTACCTTGAGTTCTTGATCTTAAAGTAGTTGCATATCCAAACATTTCTGAAAGTGGAACCATAGCTCTTATTATTTGAGCTCCGTTTATAGCTTCCATTCCTTCAATTCTTCCTCTTCTTGAGTTAAGATCTCCCATTACATCTCCCATGTATTCTTCTGGTACTGTAACTTCAACCTTTTCCATTGGCTCAAGTAAAACTGGATCTGCTTTTGCCATTGCATTCTTAAATGCCATAGAACCAGCAATTTTAAATGCCATTTCAGATGAGTCAACTTCGTGGTATGAACCGTGAACTAATTTAACCTTAAAGTTTATAGTTTCATAACCAGCTACAACCCCACTCTTAGCAGCTTCTTGAATACCATTATCTATTGCAGGAATATATTCTCTTGGAACAGCTCCTCCTACTATAGCATTTTCAAATACGTATTCTCCTTCAGTAGGTTCCATTTCGATCACACAATGACCGTATTGTCCCTTACCACCAGATTGCTTAGCATATTTAGCTTCTGCTTTAACAGCTGTTCTAATTGTTTCCTTATATGCAACTTGAGGTGCTCCAACATTACACTCAACTTTAAATTCTCTAGTTAATCTATCAACTATAATTTCTAAGTGAAGTTCTCCCATACCTGCAATAATTGTTTGACCAGTTTCTTGATCAGTATGAGTCTTGAATGTAGGATCTTCTTCAGCTAACTTAGCTAGTGCTAAGCCCATCTTTTCTTGACCAGCTTTTGTCTTTGGCTCTATAGCTACAGATATAACTGGTTCTGGGAATTCCATAGATTCTAGTATTATTGGATCATTTTCTAAACAAAGAGTATCTCCTGTTGTAGTATTCTTTAATCCTATAACAGCTCCTAATTCACCTGCTTCTAATGCTTCAACTTCTTCTCTTGAGTTAGCATGCATCTTAACAAGTCTTCCTATTCTTTCTTTTTTACCCTTTGTTGAATTTAACACATATGTTCCACTTTGCATAACACCTGAATAAATTCTTGTAAATGCAAGTTTTCCAACAAATGGATCTGTTGCTATTTTAAATGCTAAAGCTGACATTGGTGCTTCATCTGATGCTTCTCTAGTAGCTTCTTCACCTTCTAATGTTGTTCCTTTAACAGCTGGTATATCTAAAGGTGATGGTAAGAACGCAACAACTCCATCAATCATTTGTTGAACACCCTTATTTTTATATGATGATCCACAAATACATGGAACTATTTCATTAGCTATAGTAGCTTTTCTTAGTCCTACCATTATTTCTTCTTCTGTTAATTCTTCACCTTCAAGATATTTTTCCATTAATTCTTCATTAGTTTCTGCTACTGCTTCAAGTAGAGCCATTCTATATTCTTCTGCTTGATCTGCTAGATCAGCTGGAATTTCTTCTATTCTAACATCTTTTCCTAAATCATCGTAGAACATAATTGCCTTGTTAGTTATTAAGTCTACCATTCCCTTAAATTGATCTTCTGAACCAACCGGAATTTGTATTGGAACTGCGTTAGCTTTTAATCTATCTCTTACAGTGTTTATACATCTAAAGAAATCTGCTCCTGTAGCATCCATCTTATTAACATATATCATTCTTGGAACACCGTATTTATCTGCCTGTCTCCAAACAGTTTCAGTTTGTGGTTCAACCCCACTTTTTGCATCTAGAACTGTAACAGCTCCATCAAGTACTCTTAATGATCTTTCAACTTCAACTGTGAAATCTACGTGACCTGGAGTATCTATAATATTTAATTCATGACCCTTCCAAGCACATGTTGTTGCAGCAGAAGTAATTGTTATACCTCTTTCTTGTTCTTGAACCATCCAGTCCATTGTAGCTGCTCCTTCATGAACTTCTCCAATCTTGTGACTTCTTCCTGTATAAAATAATATACGCTCAGTAGTTGTAGTTTTTCCTGCATCTATATGAGCCATTATTCCAAAGTTACGGAATTTTTCTAAAGGATATTTTCTAGCCATTTGTATTTCCTCCTCTCAACGAGTAATTTTAAATTCGACAAAACTGTTTTAGCAAAAGCCAAAACAGTTTTGTATATTAGTATCTGTAATGAGCAAATGCTTTGTTTGCTTCAGCCATCTTATGAGTATCTTCTCTCTTCTTTACAGCTGCGCCAGTATTATTAGCTGCATCCATTAATTCTCCAGCTAATCTTTCAGCCATCACCTTTTCGCCTCTTTTTCTTGAAGCATCTAGAAGCCATCTTAGACCTAAAGTCTGTCTTCTTTCTGGTCTAACTTCTATTGGAACTTGGTAGTTAGCACCACCTATTCTTCTAGCTTTAACTTCTAATAAAGGCATTACATTGTTCATAGCTTCTTCAAATAATTCTAAAGCATCTTTGCCTGTTTTTTGCGCCATTATTTCAAACGCGTCGTAGCATATTTTTTGAGCTACTCCTTTTTTACCATCTTCCATTACATTGTTTATTAACTTTGTAACAACCTTTGAGTTGTACATTGGATCTGGTAATACATCTCTTTTTGCGATATGTCCTTTTCTTGGCACTTTTCTTCCCTCCTTAACATAATAAATTTAAGTTCATTGGTACTCTGCAATTATTACATTGCCGTAAAGTGCTTTACTTCTTCATCTATATAAACTTAATTTATAAATCTATGTAAATGCTGAAGACAAGCACTACTGTAGTTTACTTTAAACTACTTCTTTGCCTTCGGCTTTTTAGCACCGTACTTTGATCTTCCTTGCATTCTGTTAGCTACTCCAGCACAGTCTAGTGCTCCTCTTACGATATGGTATCTAACACCAGGAAGGTCCTTAACTCTACCACCTCTTATAAGAACAACGCTGTGCTCTTGTAAGTTGTGTCCTACACCACCAATGTATGCAGTAACTTCGAATCCATTTGTAAGTCTTACTCTTGCTATTTTTCTTAAAGCTGAGTTAGGCTTCTTAGGAGTAGTTGTTTTAACAACTGTACAAACCCCTCTTCTTTGTGGACACTCGTTAAGTGCTGGTGCTGTTGACTTGTTGATAACAGTTTTTCTGCCTTTTCTTACTAATTGGCTAATAGTTGGCATTTTTTCACCTCCTGAAATTTTTTTATCTATATATCTAATATTTAAGATAAAAGCTTATTAATGAATTAATCTAAAACTAGTACTGAAGATGCACTAACATCTATTTCACACATTTTACCTAATTCTTTCATTGTATTTATAAAAACAATTTTAACATTTTCTTTAATTGCTAATTCAATTAAATCTTTTGTTAAGTTTTTGTCTGCATCCTTAGCTACATATAAAACATAACCATTTCCATTTTTAATGGTCTTAGTACATTGCTTTATACCAATTACTTTATTACCTACAATTCTATCTATCATGAAATCACTCCCTATATAAAAGTTCATAGAGGCGCAGCTCATGACTTTGCCTCCATGAATTCATGTAGACAATTATATTGTAGTGTAGCTTTAAAATCACACAATTCGTATTTTATCATTTAAGCATACACATGTCAATAAAATTGCATTGTATTATTCAATTGATTCTATTGCTTCATTTTCAACTAAAACATCGTCAACATCTAGCTTCACGTTTCTATATTTCATCATTCCTGTACCTGCTGGTATTAACTTACCAATAATTACATTTTCCTTCAACCCAACTAAAGGATCTATCTTTCCTTTAATTGCCGCTTCTGTAAGAACTCTTGTGGTTTCTTGGAATGATGCTGCTGATAGGAAACTATCTGTTGCTAAAGCAGCTTTGGTAATACCTAACAACGCTTGCTCTCCTTTAGCTTCTTCTCCACCAAATTCTCTCACTCTTGCATTTTCTTCTGCAAAATCAAACATATCTATCATAGTTCCTGGTAATAGATCAGTATCTCCTGAATCCAATACCTTAATCTTTCTAGTCATTTGTCTAACTACAACTTCTAAATGTTTATCATTTATATCAACACCTTGAAGTCTATAAACTTTTTGAACTTCAGATAATAGATATTTTCTAGCTCCATCAATACCTTTAATTGCTGCTATATCATGAGGATTTACTGAACCTTCAGTGATTTCATCTCCTGCTTCAATAAACTCATCATTTGATACCTTTAATCTTGAACCAAATGGTATTTCATAGCTACGTTCTTCTCCATCGTTTGACACTACAAACACAGTTCTCTTCTTTTTAGTTTCTTCAATTCTAACTGTACCTGTTATTTCACTTACTATAGCTAAACCTTTAGGTTTTCTAGCTTCAAATAACTCTTCAACTCTAGGAAGACCTTGTGTAATATCGGCTCCAACAACTCCCCCTGTATGGAATGTTCTCATTGTAAGTTGAGTTCCTGGTTCTCCAATTGATTGTGCTGCTATAATACCAACAGCTTCACCTATATTTATCTTTTGAGCTGTTGCCATGTTCATTCCATAGCATTTAGAACATACTCCTACCTTACACTTACATGTAAATACAGATCTAATTTTAACTTTCTTAACTCCTGAAGCTGCAACTTTTTCTGCAACATCTAGTTCCATATATTGATCAGCTTCTACCATAACCTCTCCTGTTGTTGGATTAATTATAGGCTCTGCTGTGTATCTACCATAAAGTCTTTCAGCTAATCCTTCGATAGCTTCATTTCCTTCTTTTATTTCTGAAACATATATACCTTCTGTTGTTCCACAATCAATTTCTCTTACAATAACGTCTTGTGATACGTCAACAAGTCTTCTTGTTAAATATCCAGAGTCTGCAGTTTTAAGAGCTGTATCTGCATTACCTTTTCTAGCTCCATGAGTAGATATGAAATATTCTAAAACTTCAAGTCCTTCTCTAAATGATGCTCTAATAGGTAATTCTATAATCTTACCAGTTGGACTCGCCATAAGCCCTCTCATACCAGCTAATTGCTTAATTTGAGATTTAGATCCTCTGGCTCCTGAGTCTGCCATCATGAATATTGGATTGAATTTATCCAAACTTTCCATAAGTGCATCGGCAACATCTTCTGTTGTTTTAGTCCATTTCTCAATAACTCTTTCATATCTTTCTTCTTCTGATATGAATCCTCTTTTATACATCTTCTCTATCTTATCAACTGTTTCATCAGCTTCTTTAAGTAATACATACTTTGCATCTGGTACTATCATATCAGATGCAGCTACTGTTATAGCTCCTATTGATGAATAATGATAACCTAAAGCTTTGATCTTATCAAGCATTATTGATGTGTTAGTTGGACCATGTACTGTATAACATCTATCTATAATTTTTCCTAAAGACTTTTTAGTTATTAAGAAATCTACTTCTAAATTAAATTCTTCTTCTTTTAAATCTCTATTTACAAATCCTAAATTTTGAGGAATTGACTCATTAAAGATTATTTTCCCAACTGTAGTCTTTATTATACCTGACTTCTTTTCTCCAGCTATTTCTTTAAACATTCTTACTTGTATTGCTGCATGAATATCTATTTCTCCTACTTCATAAGCCATAATAGCTTCATCTTTCGAAGAGAATACTTTTCCTTCACCTTTAGCACCATCTTTATCCATAGTTAGATAATATGATCCTAGTACCATATCTTGTGTAGGTACGCAAACTGGCTTACCGTCTGAAGGTTTCATAATATTTCCTGCTGCAAGCATTAAGAATCTTGCTTCAGCTTGTGCTTCAACTGATAATGGAACGTGAACAGCCATTTGGTCTCCATCGAAGTCAGCATTATATGCTGTACATACAAGTGGATGTAGTTTTATTGCTCTACCTTCTACTAAAATTGGTTGGAACGCTTGAATTCCAAGTCTATGTAGAGTAGGGGCACGGTTTAATAAAACTGGATGATCAGTAATAACTTCTTCAAGTACATCCCATACTTGATTATTTACTCTTTCAACCATTCTTTTCGCACTCTTTATATTATGTGCTACTCCATCTTCAACTAATTTCTTCATTACAAATGGTTTAAATAATTCTAAAGCCATTTCTTTTGGAAGTCCACATTGGTACATTTTTAACTCTGGGCCAACAACTATAACTGATCTACCAGAGTAGTCAACTCTCTTACCAAGTAAGTTTTGTCTAAATCTACCTTGCTTACCTTTTAACATATCTGATAATGATTTAAGTGGTCTGTTTCCAGGTCCTGTTACAGGTCTACCTCTTCTACCATTATCTATAAGTGCATCCACCGCTTCTTGAAGCATTCTTTTTTCATTTCTAACAATGATATCCGGAGCACCTAAGTCTAATAATTTCTTTAATCTGTTATTTCTGTTAATAACTCTTCTGTATAGATCATTTAAATCTGAAGTTGCAAATCTTCCACCATCTAATTGAACCATCGGTCTTAAATCCGGAGGAATAACAGGAATGACATTTATAACCATCCATCTTGGATCATTTCCTGATTTTCTAAAAGATTCAACCACTTCTAATCTTCTTATTATTCTAACTCTTTTTTGACCAGTACTTGTTTTTAATTCTTCTTTAAGATCTCTTGATTGACCTTCTAAGTCAATTTCTTTAAGTAATCCTTGAACAGCTTCTGCTCCCATTCCAGCTACAAAGCTTTCTTCACCATACTTATCAACAGCTTCTCTATATTCTTTTTCATTTAACAACTGTTTCTTTAATAGCGTTGTTTCTTTAGGATCTATTACTACATATGAAGCAAAATATAGTATTTTTTCTAAAGCTCTTGGTGACATGTCTAAAAGTAATCCCATTCTTGATGGAATACCCTTAAAGTACCAAATGTGAGAAACTGGGGCAGCAAGTTCAATATGCCCCATTCTTTCTCTTCTTACCTTTGCCTTAGTTACTTCAACTCCACATCTGTCACAAACTATGCCCTTATATCTAACTCTTTTATATTTACCACAATGGCATTCCCAGTCTTTTATAGGTCCAAATATTCTTTCACAAAATAGACCGTCTCTTTCTGGTTTTAATGTTCTATAATTTATAGTTTCTGGTTTTTTAACTTCTCCTCTTGACCATTCTCTTATTTGATCAGGTGAAGCTAAACCTATTTGTATAGCATCAAAATTATTCAATTCAAACAAGGGTATATCCTCCCTTCAAATTTAGTGTTCATCATTTACAAAATCATCAAGTTCTAGATCTTCTTCATGGAATCCGTCTAATGAAAAGTTATCAAACTCAACCTCTTCTTCAACTTCTTCCTCTGATATTGTATAACTATCATCTACATTTACATCATCAGAAATAACATCTTCTGTTCCTTCAATGTTAACTTCTAAATCTTCCATATCTTCTTCTGCAAACTCTTTAAGCTTAACTTCTTGATTCTCATCATTTAATACTTTTACATCTAAACATAAAGCTTGAAGTTCTTTAATTAGAACCTTAAATGATTCTGGAACTCCAGGTTCCGGTATGTTTTCACCTTTAACAATAGCCTCATAAGTTTTAACTCTACCTACAACATCATCTGATTTAACAGTTAATATTTCTTGTAGTGTATGAGCTGCTCCATATGCTTCTAAAGCCCAAACTTCCATTTCTCCAAATCTTTGGCCACCAAATTGTGCTTTACCACCAAGAGGTTGTTGAGTTACTAGTGAATATGGTCCTGTAGATCTAGCATGTATCTTATCATCAACTAAGTGAGCTAGTTTTAATATATACATTATACCAACAGTTACTTCATTATCAAAAGCTTCTCCTGTTCTACCATCATATAAAACAGTTTTACCATTTGCGTTATATCCTGCTTTTGCTAAGCATTCTTCTATATCTTTTTCTGTAGCTCCATCAAATACAGGAGTAGCTATGTGCCATCCTAATTGACTTGCTGCCCATCCTAAGTGAACTTCTAATACCTGACCTATATTCATACGTGATGGAACCCCTAATGGATTTAAACATATTTGTAGTGGTCTACCATCTGGTAAGAATGGCATATCTTCTTCTGGTAACACTCTTGAGATAACCCCTTTGTTACCATGACGTCCTGCCATCTTATCCCCAACAGATATTTTTCTTTTTTGAGCTATATAGCATCTAACTAGTTCATTTACTCCTGGATTTAATTCGTCTCCGTTTTCTCTAGTAAATACTTTAACATCGACTATAATTCCAGCCTCTCCATGAGGAACTCTTAGTGAAGTATCTCTTACTTCTCTAGCCTTTTCTCCAAATATAGCTCTTAATAATCTTTCTTCTGCAGTTAATTCAGTTTCTCCCTTTGGTGTTACTTTTCCAACAAGAATGTCTCCTGATCTAACTTCAGCACCAATTCTTATAATTCCTCTATCATCTATATCTTTTAATGCATCTTCGCTTACATTAGGAATATCTCTAGTTATTTCTTCTGGTCCTAATTTTGTATCTCTAGCTTCACATTCATATTCTTCTATATGGATTGAAGTAAATACATCTTCTCTAACTAACTCCTCTGAAATAAGCATAGCATCTTCATAGTTATAACCTTCCCAAGTTATGAATCCCATTCTGATGTTTTTACCTAATGCTATTTCTCCTAAATCAGTTGATGGTCCATCAGCTAAAACTTGATTTTTAAACACTATTTCACCTTTATCTACTAAAGGTCTTTGGTTTATACATGTACCTTGGTTACTTCTTTTAAACTTAAGAAGTTTATAAGTATCTACTCCACCATCTACATCTCTCTTAATTCTTATTTCACTAGAACTTACGTAAACTACCTTACCCGCATTTCTAGCCTTTGGAAGAACCCCAGAGTCTACAGCTGCTTTAAATTCTATTCCAGTACCAACTACTGGAGCTTGAGGTTTTAATAATGGAACAGCTTGACGTTGCATGTTTGATCCCATAAGTGCTCTTGAGGCATCATCATTTTCAAGGAAAGGTATCATAGCTGTTGCCACTGATACTATTTGTCTTGGTGATACATCAATTAAATCAACTTCTTCTGCATTTACAACTAGAATTTCATTTAAGATTCTAACAGTTACTCTACTATCAACAAACTTTCTATCTTCTCCGATAGGTTCTTTAGCTTGTGCTACTAGATATTGATCTTCTTCATCTGCTGTAAAATATCTAATTTCATCTGTTACTATACCTTTTTCTTTATCAACAACTCTATATGGAGTTTCTATAAATCCATATTCATTAACCTTAGCATATGTTGCTAACGAGTTTATAAGCCCTATATTTGGTCCTTCTGGAGTTTCTATAGGACACATTCTACCATAGTGTGAATGGTGAACGTCTCTAACTTCAAAACCAGCTCTTTCTCTTGAAAGACCTCCTGGTCCTAAAGCAGATAATCTTCTCTTATGAGTTAATTCTGATAAAGGATTTGTTTGATCCATGAATTGTGATAATTGAGAACTACCGAAGAATTCTTTAATTGCAGCTGCAACAGGTCTTATGTTAATTAACATTTGAGGTGTTATAGCTTCTTGGTCTTGAATAGTCATTCTTTCTTTAACTACTCTTTCCATTCTTGATAAACCGATTCTAAATTGATTTTGTAACAATTCACCCACAGACCTTAATCTTCTATTTCCTAAATGATCTATATCATCAACATAACCTATAGTATATGGTAATCCTAATTCATAGCTTATTGTTGCAAATATATCATCTTTTATTATATGTTTAGGAATAAGTCTATTTAAGTTTTTCTTAATTTCTTCTTTTATAGTCTCTTCATCATCATAATTGTCTAATATTTCTTTTAGTGTTGGATAGTGAACAAATTCTCTGATATTTAAATCTTCTATATCAAATGATATAAATTTTTTAATGTCAACAAAATGGTTACCAATTACTCTAACCACTCTATCTTCAACTAATATATCAACTGAGTTAATACCAACATTTTGAATTTCTTCTGCTAACGATCTACTAATTTTTTTACCTTGCTCTATCATAATTTCTCCTGTTTGAGGATTAACTATGTCAGTAGCAGCTATTTGATTGATTAATCTTAAATTTAATGCTAATTTTTTGTTAAACTTATATCTACCAACTCTTGATAAATCATATCTTTTAGCATCAAAAAATAGTGAATCTATAAGAGATATAGCACTATCAACCGTTGGTGGTTCACCTGGTCTTAATCTTTTATATATCTCTAGTAAAGCTTCTTCTTTAGTTTTAGTATTATCTTTTTCTATTGTAGCTTTAAATCTTTCGTCTTCTCCAAAATAGTCTAAAAGCTCTTGATCACTTCCGAATCCCATAGCTCTTGCTAAAATCGATATTGGAAGTTTTCTTGTTTTATCTATTCTTACATAGATAATATCATTAGAGTCAGTCTCATACTCTAACCATGCTCCCCTATTTGGAATAACTGTTGATGAATATAACTTTTTACCAGTTTTATCAACATTAAAATTGTAATAAACACCTGGCGACCTTACTAATTGACTTACAATAACTCTTTCAGCACCATTTATGATGAAAGTACCTTGTTCAGTCATTAACGGGAAGTCACCCATAAATACTTCTTGTTCTTTAATTTCTCCAGTTTCATTATTTTGTAATCTTACAGAAACTTTTAGTGGTGCAGCATAAGTTGAATCTCTCTCTTTACACTCCTCCACTGAATACTTAATATTATCCATATCAAGCTTGTAATCAACAAACTCAAGAACAAGATTTCCAGTAAAGTTTGTGATTGGATTAATGTCTTCAAAAACTTCATGAAGACCTTCATCTAAAAACCACTGATATGAATCTAATTGTACCTCAATAAGATTTGGCATTTCAGTTACATCTTTAACTTTACCAAAACTCATTCTAGTTCTTTTTCCGACTTGGACAGGATGTACCATGAATTTTCACCCCTTGTATAAAACTAAAATAACCAAAAGCACACTTTCCCTAAGGACTTATGCTTTCGGACAGCATCACTTATTAGTATAACCATCTTTTGTTCGATTATACATTTTTTTCATATGAGTATATACCTACCCATATTGAATAGTACATTTAATGATACTATCATAATATTCTTTTAATGTCAATTATTTTATTACATAACTTATGTTAATCTATGCATTTACCATTTTTCAAGTGTTTTTTATATAAAACTATATAAAGTATCCCAGGACTTTGATATTTTATATAGTTTCATTTAGGCAATTAAAAAGGTGCCTTTAACAGCACCTTTTCAATTTAAAAGTTAATTACTTAACTTCTACTTCAGCTCCAACTTCAGCTAATTTAGCTTTCATATCTTCTGCTTCTTCCTTTGATACGCCTTCTTTTAATGTCTTAGGAGCTCCATCAACTATTTCCTTAGCTTCTTTTAATCCTAATCCAGTTAATTCTCTAACTACTTTGATAACTTTGATTTTTTGTGATCCAGCGCTAGCTAGAACTACATCAAACTCAGTCTTTTCTTCTGCAGCTGCAGCACCTGCAACAGCTCCTGCTACTGCTACTGGAGCAGCGGCACTTACACCAAATTCTTCTTCACAAGCTTTAACTAGCTCGTTTAATTCTAAAACAGTCATTTCTTTTATAGCTTGAATTATATCTTCTCTTGTCATTTTAATTGCACCTCCAAATTTTTATCAGTTATTATTCAGCTGATTCTGATTCTTTTTTTTCTTTAATTGCATTTAATAAATATGCAACATTTGATAATGGAGCCTTGAAGCTTCCAAGAAGTTTTGCGATAAGAACTTCTTTTGATGGTATTGTAGCAATTTGTTCTATTTCAGCTTTATTATATAAAGTTCCTTCTACCATACCAGCTTTTAATTCTAATTTCTTGTGATCTTTAGCAAATGTGTGTAACACTCTTGCTGGAGCAGTAGCATCTTCATATCCAAATGCTATAGAAACTGGTCCTTCTAAATATGCATCAAGACCTTCTACTCCTAATTCTTTAGCAGCTAATGCTACAAGGTTATTTTTATAAACCTTATATTCAACACCAGCTTCTCTTAAAGTTTTTCTTAAAGTTGTATCTTCTTCAACTGTTAAACCTTGATAGTCTGCTAAAACGATAGATTGAGACTTTTCTAATTTTTCTTTAATCTCAGCAACTTTAGCTTCTTTAATTTGTCTATTCTTGTTCATTACTGTGTGTCCACCTCCTCACAGTTTTTAACTGCAAATTTATATTAAGAAAGGCCTTCCCATAGACATAGGAAGACCAAATAATTACTTACCTTGGTGTTCCTCGGTAGGCAATTATTTTAAACCTTTCGGCACCTACTGTCTTTGGAATCAGTATTTTCTTTAACAACATGTAACATTGTATTACATATTTTTTTGTATGTCAATACTAATCTAAAACTTTTGTTGGGTTAACCTTTGCTCCAGGACCCATAGTGCTTGAAACAGATACTGATTTAACGTATTGTCCCTTAGCAGCTGCTGGCTTAGCTTTTACTAAAGCATCCATTAAAGCATGGAAGTTTTCTTGTAGTTTTTCTACTCCAAATGATTTCTTTCCAATTGGGCAGTGAACTATAGCAGTTTTATCTACTCTATATTCAACTTTACCAGCTTTTATTTCAGCAATTGCTTTTGCAACATCAAATGTAACTGTTCCTGATTTTGGGTTTGGCATTAATCCTTTAGGTCCTAAAACTCTACCAATTCTACCAACAACACCCATCATATCTGGTGTAGCTACTACTACATCATATTCAAACCAGTTTTCGCTTTGAATCTTTTGAACTAATTCTTCTGCTCCTACGAAGTCTGCTCCAGCTTCTTGAGCTTCTTTAGCCTTATCTCCCTTTGCGAACACTAAAACTCTTACAGTTCTACCTGTTCCATTTGGAAGAACAACAGCTCCTCTTACTTGTTGATCTGCATGTCTTGGGTCAACCCCTAATCTAACATGTAACTCTATAGTTTCATCAAATTTTGCTTTAGCAGTTTTTATTGCTAAATCTAAAGCTTCTACTGGAGTGTATAACGCACTCTTATCAATTAATTTTGCACTTTCAATATAATTCTTTCCCATAATTTGCCTCCTTTGTGGTATTAGCGGTTTTTACCTCCCACTTTATTACGAATTACTCTTCAATAGTTACTCCCATACTTCTTGCAGTACCTTCGATCATGCTCATAGCAGTTTCGATAGTAGCCGCATTTAAGTCAGGCATCTTTAATTCAGCAATCTTTCTTACTTGTTCTTTTGTTAATTTTCCAACCTTAGTTCTGTTTGGAACTCCTGAACCACTTTCGATTCCTAATTCCTTCTTTATAAGAACTGCTGCCGGTGGAGTTTTTAGTATAAAACTAAAAGATCTATCTTGGTAAACTGTTATAACAACTGGTATTATTAATCCAGCTTGATTAGCAGTTTTTGCATTGAACTCCTTACAGAATCCCATAATGTTAACACCGTGTTGACCTAATGCTGGTCCTACTGGTGGTGCTGGTGTTGCCTTACCTGCAGGAAGTTGAAGTTTAATCATTCCTGTTACTTTCTTAGCCATGTATTATTCCTCCTATACTGTGGTAATACGGACCTTAGTCCTCCCACTTTATTAAAACATTAGCTTATATTAAACTAATTTTTCAACTTGTGTAAATTCTAATTCGGCTAGAGTTTCTCTGCCAAACATATCAATTAATGCTTTTATTTTGCGTTTCTCTAAGTTTATCTCTTGAATTATTGCTATAAACTCTCTTAATGGTCCAGAGATAACTCTTACGCTTTCCCCTACTTCTAAATCAATTTCTACAGGACTTTCTTGAACTCCCATAGATTCAACCTCTTCATCAGTAAGTGGAACTGGTTTAGAAGCTGGGCCAACAAAACCTGTTACACCCCTAGTATTTCTAACCACATACCATGACTCATCTGTCATTAGCATTTTTACTAACACATATCCAGGGAACTTTTTCTTAAGAGAAATCTTTTGTTTCCCATCTTTTTCTTCTACAACTTCTTCCATAGGCACTTGGATGTCTTGAAGTAAGTTTTGAAGATTTCTATTTTCAATGGTTTTTTCAAGATTTGCTTTAACCTTGTTTTCGTAGCCTGAGTATGTGTGTACAACATACCATCTTGCTCTTTCGCTCATATTTTCTTATAGGCGACTAACACCTAAACCTCCTTACTTAAATTTTAAAATGAATTCAAAGAGGTTTTGAAAAATATAATCTAACCCGCCTACTAATATTATATATATTAGTACGACTACGCCAACTGCAATTAACGCTTTTTTAGTGTCATTTTTAGAAGGCCAAGTTATTCTTTTAACTTCTGCCTTAACCTCTCTAAAAAACTTTAATATGCCACCTCTGTTAGGTGAACTTTTAGTTAAATTTACATTTTCCTTAACAGCCATTACTTCACATCCTTAATCTTTGTGAGTATATGTCATCACTATATCAGCTAATTACTTAGTTTCTTTATGAAGTGTATGTTTTTTACAGAACTTGCAGTATTTATGCATTTCTAATCTGTCTGGGTTGTTTTTCTTATTTTTCATTGAATTGTAATTTCTTTGCTTACACTCTGTGCATGCTAAAGTTATCTTTACTCTCACAGTCTGCACCTCCAGTTTACCGTAAATAATATAAAACCTTATTACTTATGTTAATTAATTCGTTAATTACCTAAACACATTATCATAAAACATGTATTATGTCAATATATAAGCCTTTGTAAAGGACTAGGTAATGAAACCCAGTCCTATATATATTAATAATATATATTACTTAGTATATATTATTCTATTATACTAGTAACAACTCCAGAACCTACAGTTCTTCCGCCTTCTCTGATAGCGAATCTTAATCCTTCATCCATTGCTACTTGAGTGATTAATTCAACGTTCATGTCAATGTGGTCTCCTGGC
>NZ_BAAACH010000025.1:15947-61561 GCF_039521405.1 Clostridium sartagoforme | reverse complement strand
TGCGAGCTCCTTTTAACTATATAGTAATTTATTTATTTTTAAAATACGCTATTTTCTGAACCGCTTACCAGTATTTTAATAAATTTATAATAAAAATTAATTAAATTTTATCAAATGATAGTGCTACTTCTCCGTCACCAATTATTGCTATTATTTTTTTTGGTGCAATATTACGGAGATAAAATTTAGTGTTATATGGTATTAAGCTAATAAATTGAACATTCATATTTTCATCAAGAATCATAATTTTAGTAGGGGTGTTGGTAATTAGTGTTATTCCTATATCAACATCATTTTTATTATCAAATTTATAAAAACCTTCTGTATAGGTTTTTGAAATAGTTGGTACAGGTTCAGCATAATTAGATGTTGTACTTGCATTAACACTGTTAGTCAATGATATAAGTATTATTATTGCTAAAAATATTTTTTTTATCATCATTTGTATTCTCCTTTATTTTTTATTTTTTGATAAAAAAAATTTTTTATGCTTATAATGTAGATTTTTAATGATAATTCAGTTTGCAATTTAAATATATAGCGAACTAATTAAAAAGTATTATCTTTGAAAAGTGAATAGTACGGTATTTTGTAAGATATACAATAATAAGTTTAGAATGTAATATAATATAATGCGAAATAAAGTGTATATAATCTTTATTTAACTACTTGGTTTTGTAAGTAGAGTAAAAAATTTTTGTGGAATGTTGTAACGAAATATAATTTTGATAGTCTTATATATGAAAGGTGGTGAGAATGTGACTGAATTTGAAGAAATATACTCTGAATATTTCAAGGATGTATATAGATATGTGTTATGTCTCACTAAAAATAAGAGTATTACCGAGGATATAACACAAGAGACATTTTTTAAAGCATTAAAAAATATTAATAGTTTTAAAGGAAATTGTAAAATGAGTGTTTGGCTCTGTCAAATTGCTAAAAACCTATATTTTTCGTATTTAAAAAAAGAACAAAATAATTTTGAAAGAGTTGAAGATATAGTTGATGTTTTTGACGCTGATTTTGAACAAAAAATAGTTGATGATGAAAGTACATTTGAAATTCATAAACTACTCCACAATTTAGAAGAACCATATAAAGAAGTCTTTACCTTGCGTTTTTTTGGAGATCTATCATTTTTAAAAATAGCTGAATTGTTTGGCAAAACAGAAAGCTGGGCAAGAGTCACTCATCATCGTGCAAGAATAAAATTAAAGGAGAAATTAATATGAGATTATCATGTGAAGTTATTAGAGATTTGTTACCATTGTATTATGATAAAGTTTGCAGTAAAGAAAGTTCTTCGTTGATAGAAGATCATTTAGTTGACTGTCCGCAATGCTTAGGGGAATTGCAAAAACTTAAACTGAATTTAGAAAAACCAATTGTTTCAGATGGAGAGATACAAGTAATAGAAAATATTGCGTTAAAATGGAAAAGGGATAAGAAAGTTTGGTTTACAAAGGGTTCCATGTTTATTTCTGCTTTAGCAGCTATAATTTGTTTCATCGCCTATAATGTTATAGGTGCAAAAGTTATGCCAGATGGAACATTGGTTGAGCCATTCGCATTAATACCAATGGGATATATATTTATCTTAGTGTTTATCATTTCACTAATATGCAACTTTGTATTCTTAAAGAAGTACAAAAGTAACACTAAGTAAAATAAGCATATACTAAGTTAGGTTAATTCACAATATTCAAATTACAAGATTAAAATTAAATATAAGTTAATAAGAATACAAAAGTACTATAATAGTTATTTATAATAAAAAGGTGGGTGTATCTTGCAAAATAATAAATTACTATCAATATCAATAATTATACTTGCGTTGGGTATGCTTTTAAGTTCTATTTATTTTGGATACTCAATACAAAAGGGAAGTAATATACAAGTAGAAAATGCTGCTGTAAATAGTAGTGTTATGAATATATCTGAAGTTGCCAACTATCTTGGAATGACAGAGGAAGAAGTTCAAGGAATAATTAATACAGAAAAAAATATGTTAGAATCAAGAGGAAGTTATACAGGTATTATGTTTCCTTATTTTATAGTAAATGATAAATTATATTTTTATAAAGAGCAAATAGATGAATGGTTAAAAGATATTTCAATTCAACGTAAAGAATATGATACAAAAAAACTCTTTGTATTTTAATAAATTCAAAATCTAAAATTACTGTAAATCATGAATAAAATATTAAATTAGTAGATAATTATGAGTTGTTTATAAAAATCATAATATAGTTGTAATAAAATATGGAGGAGAAATTATGAAAATTATAGATAGTATCTATGGTGAGTTTAAGGTTGAACCAATTTTAGAAGAACTTATAAAAACAAAAGAGGTACAACGATTAAAGGGAATTCATCAGGGTGGAGCAAGTTATTTGATTAATATTGAATGGAATGTTACTAGATATGAACATTCTGTTGGTACAATGTTGTTTATAAGAATAATGGGGGGGAGTATTGAGGAACAGATAGCAGGTTTATTACATGATATTTCTCACACTGCCTTTTCACACGTTATTGACTTTGTTTTTAAAAATAGTAATGAAGATTATCATGAAAAAATATATGATGAAATTATTGAATCTTCTAATATCCCTAAAATACTATCAACTAATGGATATGATTATAAGGATATACTTTTAAATGAGTCTAAGTGGACAATACTTGAAAAGAGAGCACCTAAATTATGTGCAGATAGAATAGATTATACATTAAGAGATATGTATCATTATGGGTTTATATCAAAAGATGAAATTAAGACATTTCTAAGTAATTTATCTGTAGTTGAAGGAGAGATCGTAGTTAATTCTGTGGAGATTTCTGAATGGTTTGTAGATGTATATTATAAAGAGGTTATAGGATTTTTTATGAATCCATTAAATGTATATGCTTATGATAGATTATCTAAAGCATTAGAAATAGCAATTAGATTACATGAAATTACTTTAGAAGACTTATTAAAAGAAGATGGATATGTATATAGTTTACTAAGGAATTCTAGTTCAGAAGAAGTAAGAAACTTAATTGAATCAATAAATAGTCAAGTAAGATTAATAGAAAATAAAGATAAATATGACATATTTCAAAAAAATAAGATAAGGATAATTGACCCAACTATAAATATTGGTGGGAAACGCTATAAAACCTCAGAAAAGTCAAGTTTTGTGAAAATATTAAATGAGAAGGCATTAAAAAAGTCTGAGGAAGGTATATTTATTAAAATAGGATAAAATTATTATTAAGCAGTATATATTTAAAATACCGTATTATTCAAAAGAGTGTACGGTATTTTTTAGCTGGCAATTCAGAAATATTATGCGTGGATTAAATAAGTAATATATTCTATATAAAGGTGTTCCTTGAAAATTGAATAGTACGGTATTTACAAAATATGTTATAATTATAATATGAGATAGATAAATAGGAATTTACTGGAGGGTTGCTAAGTGAAAAGGAAGTATTGTTTAATTGCGAATGTGATTTTGTTGGCATGGTTTTTCTTAGATATGGTAGGAGTATATTTTAAGAACAATCATCTAGTTACACGTTCATGGCGTGATGATGGAATCTTTTTTATCATTTTTCTTGGTGCGTTAATTTTATTTTTGCTAAAAGAGAATGTCGGGAAATATATATTAATTATATGGCAATCATTATGGTTATTAACCCAATTTATTTCTCATGAATGGTACACTATTGTTGGTGGCGGGGAAGAAAAAATACGATTTTTTGAAGGATCAATAAAGTTTATTAAATCTGATTTAAGATATATTCCCGACGTGTACCATATTGTTCTTCACATTTTGATACTTGTTGCATTGATTTCTACAATCATATATTCTATGAAATCAAAAAGATACTCATAATAATAAATTTCAAATTATTTTATGATTGTTTTAATTTTAGGATTTATATTTCTCTTAGAGATATAGTTTTTAAATATAATGTTGTGGAAATTATAAAGAATGGAGAATAATTTAATGAGTAATTATGCAATAGAAAATAAACTAGAGAATCTTATACCTATTATTTATCCAAGCTTGAAGAATAAAAGGGGAATCGAAACTGTATTATTATATAAGATTCTTCCTTGTAATGAGATTGATTCTTCTGAATTAGTAAAAAATGCATATGAAATTTTTTATGATGGTTGTATCCCTAATTCATCAGATACAATTTTTAATGCTTTGATGCCATTAAAAGATTTCTGTGTATTTAGATTGTTTGAGCTTTCCAAAGTGAACGAATGCTATTATCCTTTATATGATGGTATTTTGAGAAAAGATTTATATGAATTGATGTATTTGTATTTAGATGATATTTTTTATGGCTATGATGAATTGCGAAAGTTATTTGATGAATACTGTGATTTGATGTATTCTTTTTCTAATTTTATGCCTGTACCAATATATTTTAATGGTTCTAAAAATATAAAAGGTAAAGGTACATGGAAACTTAATAAGGATTATCCTTTCTTATATTTACAAAATTTAAAAGATGAAAATTCTTTTATTGATAATCGTGAATTTAATTTGAAATGGTTAAACGAAAATATGGATAAATATGAAGTTAAGAGCATGTATAACTTAAAGCCACCTTACGAAGTCATGAAAGAATATTACAATGATTATAAAAAAGAAGCATTAATGGAATTTATTAAGAAAGCAATTTATTTAATTAGAACAAGATTTGAAGATTAGGAAATTCTGGTCTATATAATAAATTAAATAATTAACTTGAGAAAATACTGTGCTATTTAAAAGTGGATATGCAGTATTTTTTAGTTCCAACTAATTACTATTAAATAAGTTGAAATAGTAAGAAATTGCATATAATATCAATAAATAATATAATTGATTTAGTACAAATAGGGAGTGTGATATCATGAATATTAATCTCATGGATAGAAAAATGCTTAAAGCACTCTGTGCAAAGTCTGTATGTATGAGCTTAGGCGACAATTTGCACAGAGATAGATATTTAGTCGCTTTTAACAAATAAATTAATATATCTACAGGCTTTGTTTCCTTAATTAAATAATAGGTTTAAGGAAGTGAGCTTTATGAAATATGTAAGAAGTGATAGAATACTACCAGATGATTTAGTTAAAGAAATTCAAAAGTATATTCAAGGTCAATATATATACGTCCCTTCCCCTCCTGAAAAGAGAAAAAGATGGGGTGAAAAATCTAAAAGTAGAGATTATATAAAAGCTAGAAATGCAAAGATATTAAAGCAATATATAGGTGGAAAATCAATTAGCAATTTAGCTGAAGAATTCTTCCTTTCAGATAGTAGTATTAAGAAAATTGTATATAAAAAGAATAAATAGGTTAAAGCTACCACTCTTGTATGGGTGGTAGTTTTTATGCAAAAAATGATATAGAAATGATTATTATCTTTTTTTAAAAATATAGAAGCTTTAAAATGATATTGAACATGAAATTCATTTTAAAAATGAATTTATAAATTTTCTCGTAAATATTAGAATAAGAGGAGAGAGTTAAAATGAATAGAAAAATATCATTAATTCATTCTAAAAATTTAGCTCCAGTAGATTATGCTTATGCTGGACGTGTACCTTCCGGAATGGACTTATTATTTTTAGCGGGAGCATGCCCTATTAATAGAGACGGAGAAGTGCCTTATTTGAATGATTATGAGCTTCAGGCAAAACTTTGTGTAGAAAATTTGAAAGAAGCACTGAAAGATTGTGGGGCAACCTTGGAAGACATTTCATATACTAGAGTTATTGTAGCATCGCAAAATCAGGCAGATCTGGTAACTGCATGGGATGCAATAAGAAAAGAGTTTGGAAATCATGATGTTCCAAGTACATTATCTGGAGTTACAGTATTAGGATATACCAATCAATTGGTAGAAATTGAAGCGGTAGCAGCAGTAGAAAATAGTAAGAAATGATAGTAAATATATAAATGAAGATTTTATTTATAGTTTAAGTTATTGATATAATAATCGATAAATTTAATAAAAGATGGTTTAAATATGGGGGAAATGAGAGTGTATTGGAGGAATTAAATATGAATGGTTTAGAGATTATTGATATCATTGAGAAGTCTGACAGATTACCAGTAATGAGTAGTGAAATAACTAATATAATAAATATGATTAGTGATTATGATACCATAAACATAGAAGATCTTGCGGAGAAAATAGGAAGTTGTGGTAATCTTAGAGAATCATTATTAAGCAATGTCAATTCTGGGTATTTTAGATTGGCAAGAAAAATAGAGTCTTTATCAGATGCAATAGTATATTTAGGAATGGAGACTGTTGAAAGGTTAATAATAGCATATTTAATAAAGTATTTAATTCCTAATGAGATGGGAAGATCAAAGGAGCTAAATAGGGAAAAGTATTGGAAACATTGTCTAGGTACTTCAATTTCAGCTACATTATTGGCTGAAAAGATAGGCAAAAAGGATAAATATAAATATTTTGCTTATGGATTGATTCATGATTTAGGAGTAGCATTACTTGATATATGTGTTCCACATATAGTTGATGAAGTTGTAATAGCGCAACAAAAGGGAATTCATCAAATAATAGCAGAAAGATTAGTAATGAAGGGAGCTACACATGAGCAATTTGGGCAATGGCAATGTGAAAGATGGGGACTACCTGAAGATATTAAAGAAATTGTATCACATCATCATACACCTTTAATGGCTAAAAATTATAAAGAAGAAGTTTATATTCTTTGCATAGCAGATTCAATTAGTTCTTTATATTATGAAAGACTATTATGTTTGAATACTAAATATGTATTAAATAAAAGTGTTATGAAGCAGATGGGAATAACTGAAGAAGATATTGAAGAAATAACTAAAGTATTACCAATGAAGGTTGAAGAAGCAAATAAACAACTTAATTTCAATTTATTTCAGCAATAAAATTAAGAGAGCTCCATCTAAGAGCTCTCTTATATATTTGCTTATAAAGCTTATTTTCATAAAACTTTTATAACTTAAAAGTATTTATAGATGAGTTAAAAATGCTTACTACAGAAATTAGACTAGTTAATACTCCTGATAATAAAAACCACTTATCTACTCCAATTATTTCGCACATTGGTCCAGCAATTAATAATCCGATAGGTGTAGCAAATAACATTATACTATTTACTATTCCAATAACTCGTCCCAAAATGCTAGGTTCAATAGAACTTTGGATTAATACATAAAATGAAGCACTATATAAGGGTCCGCTTAATCCTATTAGGGCTGACATAACAAGAAATCCTATGAATATATTGCTTGGAAGCAGTCCAGATATAGTTAAAGCAATACCTGATAGCAGGACAGAATAACCTATTATTTTTACCTTTTTGTATCGTTCTCCTATAATTCCGATTAATGTAGAACCAATAAGCATTCCAACTGCAAAAGCAATCTCAGCAAATCCAGCTTCAACAGCTCCACCATTAAAATGCGAACTTACAATAAGAGGAAATAAAGATCCTATAGGAATATATATCACAGCAACCATTGATAATATTATGGTTAATATAAACAATGCTTTATGTTTTTTTAGTTCTTTAAATCCATATTTAACTTCAGTAATAAAGCTTTCATTTTTAGTTTCTTCTATTTTTATTGGATTAGGTATATTTACAAAAGTTATTGATATACAAGCTATTACAGCTCCAATAATATCTACAAGCATAACATATTCAATAGAAACAAAACCAAGCATAAAGGCTGCTAAAGCTGGTCCAAAAATATTAGATGCAGATTGAATAAATTGAGTTACACTTGCTGCAACTGATAAATTTTCCTGTGGGACAATCATAGGGATTGATGCTTGTATTGCTGGCATATGAAATGCACTGCCTATAGATCTAATAATAAGAACAATATAAATTATACTTAAAGATTCTCTGCCAATAAAAAATGCAATTATTAAAATTAATGTTGCCATTGCAATTGCTATATCAGCATAAATCATAATAAGTTTACGCTTATTTCTATCTACAATTGCTCCAACAAAAGGTCCTAAAATTGCTTGAGGCAGAAAACCAACCATTGATGCAATGGTTAAAACAATTGCAGAGTTTGTTTCCATTGTTAACCACCAAACTATAGCAAATTGAACCATACTGCTTCCTATAATAGAAAAAAATTGTCCGGCTGATATTATATAAAATACTTTTTTCCAATTGTTAATTTCATTATTTTTTAATTTCTTTTCCATAAGTCAAATCTCCTTAATACTATTAAATTTTATTTCAAATTAGTTTAATAGCACAGAGCATGACTTTACTTAATGATAGTCACAATCTGTGCACTATCTTCTTAATTTTAAAGATCCAACTATCATATTTAATCCTCCTTAAAATTAGGCATAAAAATACTCTGAAGAATTATAGTTACCTCAAAGTAAAGTTAATGTCTAAAATTCTCTTATAGGATAATTTATTTTAATGGATTTGTAAAGCGCTTTTACTTATTTCTGAATTTTTGGACCTCAGAGGTAGTAAATTAAAGCTAAAAAAATCCAATTTTATTAAAAAAGTCCAAGCTTTACGTAATATTTTAGTTATTTTAAAAAGGAAATCTAAAAATATTAAAAACTTACATAAAGATATTTCTAAATTAAATTAAGGATCATGTGATAATATAAATACATAAGGTGTAAAGCATTACAAAAGAAAGTAACATATAAGTTTACGTCGATTTAAGAAGAAGTTTATATAAATGTAAACTATATGTGTTAGAGGTTAAATACTAATAAAATATTATACATGTAATTTAATATGGAGGGGTTTAAATGAAAATCAAAAAATTAGCATCGATTTTATTGGCAGCAACGTTAAGTTTAGGTCTAGTAGCTTGTGGAAGTAATAGTGGAAGCACAGGCAAGAAGGACGAAGACAGCAAAAGCAAGAAAATAACAATATGGGCATGGGATGAAGCTTTCAACATAGTAGCAGCAAATAAAGCTAAAGAAATATACAAGAAAGAAAATCCAGATGCAGAAATTGAAGTTGTTACAATGGCTCAAGATGATATTGTAGCTAAATTAAATACAAGTTTATCCTCAGGATCATATGAAGGACTTCCTAATGTTGTATTAATTGAAGATTATAAGATTCAAGGATATCTAACAGCATACAAGGATGAGTTTGCAGACTTATCATCAGTAGCTAAAAAAGATGACTTTGCAGAATATAAAACAGGTGTAAATTATATTGACGGTAAATTATATGGAGTACCTTTTGATAGTGGAGTAGCAGCAACTTTTTATAGAACAGATTTAATTGAGAAAGCTGGATACACTAAAGAAGATATGGAAAACTTAACTTGGGAAAAATACATTGAAATAGGTAAGGCTGTAAAAGAAAAAACTGGAGTTGCAATGTGTACATTAGATCCTAGTGATATAGGACAAATTAGAATGATGTTACAAAGTGCAGGAGCATGGTACACAGATGCTGATGGAAAAGTTTCAATTGCAGACAATCAAGCATTAAAGGATTCTATAAAAGTATATAATGAATTAGTAAAATCAGGAATAACAAAGCAAACAGCAGATTGGGATCAATTTGTAGGAGCATTTAATAATGGCGAAGTTGCATCAGTAGTTACTGGTTGTTGGATTGGACCTTCAATTAAAAAGGCTGAAGATCAAAGTGGAAAATGGGCTATAGCACCATTCCCTAAAATGGCAAGCAACTCTAAATCTGTTAATGCATCTTCAATAGGAGGAGCAGGTTGGTATGTTCTTAAAAATGTTGGAAATACAGATATGGCAAAAGATTTCCTAGGAAAAACATTTGCTTCAAATGCAGATTTAATGAACGATTTAGCAGATTCTATAACTTTAGTTAGTACTCTAAATAAAGCAGCACAAGCTTCAAATTATTCAAAACCAAATGAATTCTTTGGTGGACAAGAAATATTTGCAGATTTTGCAGATTGGACAGGTAAAGTACCTTCAGTAAATTATGGTTTACACACTTATGCTATAGAAGATATCATGACTGAAGCTGTTCAAGCTATAGTTAATGGAGCAGATATTGATTCAACATTAAAAACTTTCCAAGGTCAAATTGAATCAGCAGTAGCACAATAAGGATAAGAGATAAATATTATATTCCTTGAGACCTCGCAGGCTCCAAGTCACCAGAATATAATATATATCATCACAGACTTAATAAAAATAGGTAATTAGTCTATAAATTCATAAATAATAAAAAATAGCCATTTATTAAAAGATAATTAGTAAATGGCTATTTCTTGTATAGGGGGAGTACACTTGAAGAGGAGTAATAACAATAGAAGTATAAATTATAAATTAGATCGAAAAGCGTGGTTATTTGTTATACCAAGTATCATACTAGTAACTGTATTTGTGTTTTATCCAATGATACAAGCCTTTATAACATCATTACAAAGTGGAATGGGTAATAATCTAAGTTTTGTTGGTATAGATAATTATAAAAGAATGCTTACAGATTCAACATTTAAAAAAGCATTATTTAATACGGTATTATATTTAGTGATTCAAGTACCAATCATGATTATTTTAGCTCTTGTAATATCAGCTCTATTAAATGATAAAAAATTAAAAGCAAGAGGATTTTTCAGAACAGCAATATTTCTTCCATGTGTTACATCACTTGTAGCATATTCAATTATATTTAAAAGTTTATTTGCAACAGATGGATTTGTGAATGTATTTTTAATGAAAATTAACATGATATCACAACCAATTGCATGGATTACTCATCCTATATGGGCTAAACTATTAATCATAATAGCAATAACATGGAGATGGACAGGTTACAATATGGTCTTTTACTTAGCAGGAATGCAATCAATTGATGATTCAATATATGAAGCAGCTGAAATTGATGGAGCAAATGCTTTTATGAGATTTAAATGTATAACACTTCCATTATTAAAGCCTATTATCTTGTTTACAACAATAAACTCAACAATAGGAACATTACAATTATTTGATGAAACTGTGAATATAACTAATGGAGGCCCAGCAAATGCAACAATAACTATTTCACAATATATATATAACTTATTATTTAAATATTCGCCGAATTTTGGATATGCAGCAGCAATTTCATATGTAATAGTTCTTATAATAGTAATACTATCATTTATTCAATTAAAAGCAGGAGGAGATAAAGATGAGTAAAAAAAGTGGAAAAAGCAGAGTAATAAATTTTTTGAAATATTCATTTTTAACTATTTTATCTTTTGTATCAATTTTCCCATTTATTTGGATGATTATAGCTACAACTAATAAATCAGTTGATGTAACAAGAGGAACTTTAATACCAGGAAGCTATTTCTTTGAAAACTTAAAAAGTCTTTTAGGATCAGATCTTAAATATATGACAGCATTTAAGAATTCATTAATAATTGCAGTTCTTACAACAGTCTTAGCCATGATAGTTTCTTCACTAGCAGGATATGCATTTGAAGTATATAAAACTAAAACTAGAGATAAAGTATTTAATTTTATATTACTATCTATGATGGTACCTTTTGCAGCTTTAATAGTTCCTTTATTTAGATTATTTAGCAAGCTTAATAATGTGCCAGGACTAAAGACAATATCATTAAATACTCATGGAGCAGTAATTATTATTTCAATTGCAACAGCCTTTTTGATATTTTTCTTTAGGCAAAATACAAAGACTTTTCCAAAGGATTTAATAGAAGCAGCAAGAATAGACGGCCTTGGAGAATTTGCTATATTCTTTAGAATTTACATGCCAACTATGAAATCAACTTATGCAGCAGCAACAATAGTTACATTTATGGCTAGTTGGAATAATTATTTATGGCCACTTATAGCTTTACAATCACCAGATAAAAGAACTTTACCACTTGTTATATCAGCTTTAGGATCATCATATACCCCAGACTATGGAATGATTATGACTGCAGTTGTAATTGCAACACTTCCTACAGCATTAATATTCTTCTTAATGCAAAAGCATTTTGTTGCTGGTATGACAGGATCTGTAAAGGGATAAAAATATTAAAATACTAATATAAAGAGGAGTGTATAGAGATTTATGTTAAAGTCAATAAACACACAAAATCAAAAGAACAAGACTATTGAACCTAGTTTAGCTTGGCTATCAGACCCAGAAATTTTTAGAGTTAATAGAATAGATGCTCATTCAGACCATTTGTTTTATGAGAATAGAGAAGATTTAGCATTAGGTTATAATATGCCTCTTAAGCAAAGTTTAAATGGAAAATGGAGATTTTCTTATGCAGTTAATCCAAGAAGTAGAATAAAGGATTTCTATAAAGAAGATTATGACTGTAGTGGATTCGATTTTATAAAAGTCCCAGGACATATTCAAATGCAAGGATATGATAAGTGCCAATATATAAATACAATGTATCCATGGGATGGAGTAGAAGAACTTAGGCCTCCACACATATCAGAGGATTACAATCCAGTAGGAAGTTATGTTAATTTCTTTGAAGTAAAAGATGAACTTAAGAATAAAAGAATATATATATCCTTCCAAGGGGTTGAAACAGCATTTTATGTTTGGCTAAATGGAAGTTTTGTAGGGTATAGTGAAGATACTTTTACTCCATCAGAATTTGAATTAACAGAATATCTTAAAGAAGGAGAAAATAAACTTGCAGTTGAAGTATATAAAAGAGGTAGTGCAAGCTGGATAGAGGATCAAGATTTTTGGAGATTTTCAGGAATATTTAGAGATGTATATTTATATGCAGTTCCAGAGTTTCATGTAAAGGATTTATTTGTAAAAGCTAACTTAGATGATAGCTATAATAATGGTAAACTAAAGGTTAATATGAATTTGGTAAAATTTACACCCCTGGGGTCCAAAAATTTCCAAATGAAAGCTTATTTAAAGGATAGAGATGATAATTTAATTTATAGCTTCGAAAATATTGATGTAAATGACAGTCTAAATGAAGCTAATGTTACTCTTAGTGCAGATATAAGTGATATTAAATCTTGGAGTGCTGAAGATCCATATTTATACACTCTTTATATTGAACTTTTAGATAGCGAAGGAAATTTATTAGAAATAGTTCCACAAAAGCTTGGATTTAGAAGATTTGAAATGATAAATAATATAATGCACTTAAATGGAAAGAGAATAATATTTAAAGGCATAAATAGACATGAATTTAGCTCTGTTAATGGACGAGCAATAACAGAAGAGGATATGCTTTGGGATATAAAATTCTTAAAGCAAAATAATATAAATTCAGTAAGAACATCTCATTATCCAAATCAATCTTTATGGTATGACCTTTGCGATGAATATGGAATTTATTTAATAGATGAAGCTAATTTAGAAAGTCATGGTTCATGGCAAAAGATGGGAGATTGCGATCCAGAGTGGAATGTGCCAGGATCACTTCCAGAGTGGAGAGATGTTGTTGTTGATAGGGCAGAATCTATGCTTCAAAGAGATAAGAATCATCCATCAATTTTAATATGGTCTTGTGGTAATGAATCTTATGCAGGAAGTAATATTTTAGAAATGACAAAGTATTTCCATGAAAAAGACGACACTAGATTAGTTCATTATGAAGGCGTAGTTTGGAATAGAGATTTTGAAGAAATAACTGATATGGAAAGTAGAATGTATGCAAAACCAGCAGATATAGAAGAATATTTAAATAATAATCCTAAAAAACCGTATATAAGCTGTGAATATATGCATGCCATGGGAAATTCCTGTGGAGGAATGAAGCTATATACAGATCTTGAAGATAAATATCCAATGTATCAAGGTGGATTTATATGGGATTATATAGATCAGTCTATAGAAATAATTAAAGATGGAAAAAGAGTATTTACTTATGGCGGAGACTTTGATGATAGAGCAACAGATTACTGTTTCTGTACAGATGGAATTATTTATGCAGATAGGACAATATCTCCAAAGGTTCAAGAAGTTAAAAAGCTTTATGCAAATGTTAAACTTACTCCAGATAATAAAGGAGTAACAATAAAAAATGATAATTTATTTATAAGTACAGGTTGTTATGATTTTGTTGTGTATATAGAAAAGGAAGGAAATAAAGTTTTTGAAAAGACAATAAAAATTGATGTTAAGGCAAGTAGTGAAGAGTATATCAAAATAGATTATCCAGACATAAAAGAAAATGGAGAATATACTTATAATGTTTCTATGAGATTAAGTGAAGATACATTATGGGGAGAAAAGGGACATGAAGTTGCTTTTGGACAAGAAGTTTATAGCATAGTTAGTAATAATGATTGTATAATAAAAGACTTGAAAGCTGAAAGTAAAGCTGGCATAACAAGAGGATTGAAAATTGAAGGTAAAGCTTGTACAATTGTAGATGATGATGGTAATGTTTGCACTTTAGACAGCCAAAATACATTTAAAATAATTCATGGTGATGTGAATATAGGGGTTACAGGTAAAAACTTTTCAATGATGTTCTCTAAACAAGAAGCTGGTTTAATATCTCTTGTATATGATGGAAAAGAATATATAACAAGAGTTCCAAGAACATCTTTCTTTAGAGCAGCAACAGATAATGATAAGGGAAATAATCATAATTTTAGAACAGCACAGTGGCAAATAGCAGGAATGCATCAGATATTAGTAGATTTTAAATATATAGAAGAAAAAGATAAGATAACTTTAACTTATAAATTTGAAATGCCAGTTAGTGTTAAAACTTTTAATACAGTAACTTATACAGTGACTCCAGATGGAAGCTTAAAGATCGATTTACACTATGAAGGTGTTGAAGGATTACCTGAATTACCGTTATTTTCTATGGATTTTAAGCTTAAAAAAGAATTAAGCAATTTTGAGTATTATGGATATGGTCCTGAAGAAAATTATATAGATCGTAATAATGGCGCAATGCTTGGAAGATTTAAAAATACAGTATTAAATAATTTATCCAGATATTTAATTCCACAAGAATGTGGTAATAGAACAGAAGTAAGATGGGTAAAGGTTACAAATAGCAATGATGAAGGATTATGCTTTAAATATGTTGATACACCATTTGAGTTAAGTGTATTACCATATAGTGCATATGAACTTGAAAATGCAATGCATATAGAAGAACTTCCACCTGTTAATTATACATGGGTACGTATAATTGCAAAACAAATGGGTGTAGGTGGAGATGATAGCTGGGGAGCTCCAGTGCATGATCAATATAAAGTTTCATCTAAAGAAGATATAAACTTAAGCTTTATTATATCAAAGAATTAAATTTTTGAACCCCAGGGAACCAATTAATTGGACCCCTGGGGTCCAAAAAATTCCAAAAAAGTATGGAAGGTTTTGAGGAGTGGTATTATGAAAAGAGGTTATTGTAAAGTTTTAATTGTAGAAGATGAATTTATTATGCGGCAAGGAATGAAGCATATGCTTGAGTGGGAGAAGGAAGGCTTTACAATAGTTGGAGAAGCAAGCAATGGGCAAGAAGCCTTGGAATTAATTGGAATTTTAAGACCAGATATTATAATTTGTGATATAGTTATGCCTATATTAAATGGTGTTGATTTTTCGAAAATGGTACAAAAGGATTATCCAGATTTACAAATCATTATTTTAAGTAGCTATGATAATTTTGAATATGTAAAAAGTACTCTTTTAAATGGAGCAGTGGATTATATTTTAAAGCCAACATTAAATCCAAGTCAATTGTTAGCAACATTAAAAAAGGCTGTTGATAGAATTCCAGGTTTAGAATTGGTTAAAAATGAAGAAGTTTATTACAATAATTTAATTGAAAGATACTTACTTGGTTTTGATTCTAAATTAGATAGCAATAAATTTATAGATATATTTCCATATAGCTCTTTTAGAATATTTGGTATAAATTTAAAGCATGCTTGTGGAAGAAATAAAGATGATATAAAAAGAATAAAAACAGTAACCGAGAATTTTTACTTAAATAATAAGAGCTACAAATATCTAAGGATAATGATAAATGATGAAATCTTTCTAAATATAATTAATTACAAGATAAGCAAAGAAAATGAAATAGAAAAAAATATTGAAAAATATCTTGAGAAGAATATTATAAATAAAGAAAATGTTCTTTTTATAATCACCCCTAAGTTTGATAACATTTACAAGGTTAAAGAAGCTTACAATGAAAAATTTATACCATATTTGTCTCATAAGTTTTACCATAAGAATGATATATTATTAAACACAGAGAAATTAAAGACTACAGAAAAGTTAGAAAAATTTGATTCTAGTAGATATTCAAGCTATATAAAAAATAAGGAATTCAATTCAGCAATTAATATGATAGATGAGTATGTTAATTATGCTGTGAATTTGAAAATGGATGAATATAAGCTTAAGAATCTTGTGAAGAACTTGCTATATAATGTTTTAGTAACATTAGAAAATTATAAGATTGAAACTGAAGAGCTAAGGCAAGGTTATTTTAAAAGAATAGATAATACCTCATATTCTCAAGATTTTATTAAAGAAATAGATAAAATAATATTAGAACTTAAAGATATTATTTCTAAAAGAGTTAGTATTGAAGAAGAAAAAATTAAGGAAATTTTAGAGTATATAAATGATCATTACAATGAACCTCTTGAGTTAAGTGATATTTCAAGAGTATTTAATTTTAATTATTATTATTTATCATATTATTTCAACAATCATTGTAAAGAAGGTTTTTCAGAGTATTTAAATAGAATCAGAGTAGAAAAATCTTGTGATTTATTATTCCAGAACAAGTTTTATGTTTCTGAAATAAGCAATATGGTTGGATATTCAGATCATAGTTATTTTTGTAGAGTATTTAAAAAGATAACAGGATATACACCAAGCAATTACAGACGATTAAAATCAAGGGAGAGTGAAATGTAATGAAAAAGAAGCTGATAAAGAATAGTCTATTTGTTAAGATATTATGCGTTGTTGTTGCAGGAGTAATTTGTGTATCAGCTTCTATTAGTTACATTATAATTAATATATCTAAGAATATTTTTACAGATACATATAGTGATTCTCAAAAGAAAATATTTGAAGAGATAAATGATGAACTTTATGATTTTCATGGTGAACTAGTAAAAGTAATAAATTCTGTAAATTCACATAGAGCATTTAGACTTTTTTTCACTGCAAATGATTTATCAACAAAAGAAAATTTTTCAACTATATATAGTGTTAAAAATCAAATGAAATCAGCTTTATCAACTAACACTTATGATATGAGTGTCTTAGTAGTAGGATTAAATGAAAAATCTTATTTTAATCGATCAGAAATTTTAACTATGAGGCCAAAAGAAATATTGAATATGGATATTTCTAAGAAGGCATTAGAAAATAGTAAAACTATTATATATAACTATTTAGAAAAAGGTTTTACATCATCAACAAAGGATGAAGGAGTAATTGTCATAACAAAAGCTTTAAATTTGAAAGATGGGGAACCTTATGGAATTATATATTTTACAATAAAAGAAAAAGATTTTGAAAAATTCTATGATTATTTTACTTTAGAAATAAATGATATAGTTTTATTAAATGAAAATAATGAAGTCTTATCTTCAAATAAAAAAGAGAATATCGGACAAGTTCAAGAATCATTTAGAAGTAATATAGATGAGTTAGTGTTATCGAAGGAACTTAGTAAGAGTTATAATAACAAAAAGAATACAATATTAATTCAAAGATTGCCATATTGTAATTTAACCATATGTGGAACAGTTGATAATTATAAAGCACTAGGAAAAATGTATGATGTAAGTAAAATAGTTTTGATTTGCGTTGTAATAACTTTAGGAATTTTAATAGGAATATTTTTAATCGTTAGGCAAATGACAAGGCCTTTATATTTGCTTACTGAAAAAATGTCTAATGTAAGAAATGGAAACTTTGATGAATATATAGAAGTAAAGGGACCAGGAGAAGTTAAAGAACTTTCATCTACATTTAATTATATGATAAAGGACTTAAATAGATATGTTAATGAGCTTGTTAAAGTTCAAAAGGAAAAAAGAAAAGCAGAAATTCATGCTTTGCAAATGCAAATAAATCCACATTATATCTTTAATACATTATCAAGTATAAAATGGCTTATATGGCAAGGCAGTAATGAAAAATCAATATCAGCACTTGATTCATTTATTAGCTTGCTTAGAAATACCATTAGTAAGACAGATGAGTTTATAACAGTAGAAGAAGAAATAGAAAATATAAAAAATTATGTTTTTATAAATAATATTAGATATGGGGATAGGATTAAGGTGGAATATTTTATAATGCCTGAATGTAATGGTTATTTAGTTCCTAAGCTAATATTACAACCATTTATCGAAAATTCATTTTTTCATGGCTTTCCATCTGACGAAGAAGGAAAAATTCAGGTGTTTATAAAAGAACAAGGTGAAGATATAAAAATAGAGATATATGATAATGGAGTTGGAATAGAAGAAGAAACTTTAGAAAAGGTTAAAGAAAAGAGAGAAACAAGAAATGAGCATTTTAGTGGAATAGGAGTAAATAATGTTGATAGCAGGATTAAGCTTATTTACGGGAATGAATATGGAATAGAAATAAAAAGTAAATTAAATAAAGGAACAACAGTTACAATTTTGCTGCCTATAAAAGAATAAACAAGAAAAGTGATTGAAAAAGTGGACTCTAGGGGTGATTGTCATTACCTCCAGAGTTCAAAAAATTGGAAATGAAAATATTTTTAAAATACTCTTGTAAAGGTAATCAAAAGGTGCTATATTATAAATATACAAAATATTGTACGTTAAATCGGGGGTGATTAGGTGGATGTTCATAATAAGCTTATGCAAAAGCTTGGAATAGCAATTACTTCTTTAGCAGTTGAATTTTTACCCTTAAATGTAGGTGATAGAATAAAAACTGTGGCAGAACTTTCTGAAAGCTATGATACAGCAAGAGGAACAATACAATCTGCCTTAAAATTCTTAAAAGAGCATGGTGCAATAACTTTAGAATCAAGAGGACATTTAGGAACTTTTATTCAGAATATAGACTATATAAGACTTCTAGAACTTACAGGTATAAAGTCATTAGTAGGGGTTATGCCATTACCATATTCAAAAAGATATGAAGGATTGGCAACTGGAATTTATAAATGTTTAAATGATAATGGAGTAAATACAAATCTTGCATTTATGAGAGGATCTAATCATAGATTAAAGGCATTAGAAGATGGAAGATATGATTTTGCAGTAACTTCAAGGTTAACAGCAGATTATTATTTAGAGAATAATAAACAAATCCAAATAGTTAAAAGCTTTGGAGATTTTAGTTATGTTAATGAACATATAATAGTTGTTTCAAAGGAATTTAAAGGTGAATTCCAAAAAGGAACAAGAGTTGGGATAGATAATTCATCTATAGACCAATTTATGCTAACAAAAATATATTTTGATGAAATAGAAGTAGAATATATTCCTCTAAGCTACAGTCAATTTATGACAGCTATAAAGGAAAATAAAATAGATGCAGCAATTTGGAATTTAGATGATATTGAAGATAGAAAAGATGATATTAAGTTTATTCCAATAAATAGAGAAAGTAAAAATATTAAAGATACAGAAGCAGTTATAATTTCTAACAGAAGAAATTCTATAGTTCCAGCACTTTTTTCTAGAGTATTAAATGTAGAATATGTGAAGGAATATCAAAAATCAGTTATAGACAAGCAAATAATGCCTCAATATTAGGGGTATTGTAAGCATCAAAATACAAAAAAATGTACATTGGAGGTTTGAAGATGGATTTAACATTAAGATTAAACATACTAAGAGACGCAGGACAATTATCACAAGATAACTATGATAAAGTTATAAAAGTTATAGAATACTTTGAAGAAAAAAGGGGAATAAAGCTTTTAGAAGAAAATTCAGCTATGTTCATAACTCATTTGTGCTCTGCTTTATCAAGAATTGAAAATAATGATTTGGTAAATAAGCTAGAAGAGGTTGTAGCGCAATCTTTAAAGGAAGATAAAAATTATGAAAAAGCTGTGTTAGTAGCAAGGGATTTAGAGAATATCTTAGGCGAAATTCCAGAATCAGAGTTTGATTTTATAGTAATGCATGTTTGTACTTTACTTTAATTAATAACTTAATGTATGACAAGATAGAAAAATTTAATAATAAATAAACTTAATGCAAAAGCTAATACTAAAACTTAAAAAGAGAAATTTTAAAATATGGGAGGAATAAAAAATGAAAAGAATAGTAGTAGGCGGACAAATAGACAAACAAAGAGTAGCAGACATAATTGCCAAAGTAGCAGGAGACAAAGTGACAATTGAAATCAAAAGTGATATAGAAGCAGCGATGGCAATAAAAACAGGAACAGCAGATTTTTATTTAGGTGCATGTAACACTGGTGGCGGTGGAGCACTTGCAATGGCAATAGCATTACTTGGAATGAACCAATGTGCAACTGTATCAATGCCAGGAAATATTAGAAGTGAAGCAGAAATAAAAGCAGAAGTTGAAGCAGGAAAAAAAGCATATGGATTTACAGCACAACATGCAGAAGAAGTTATACCAGTAATACTTAAGTATTTACTATAGAAGTAAATTATAAAAATCAATCAGTTTTCATTTAAATTTATTATAAAAAATTTTAGGAGGTATTATTTATGCAATACGTAGTTGTAGCACTTTTAGGTGCACTAGCAGCAATATTAGCAAATGCAGGTATAGCTGTTTTCAATGATGGGTTTAGAGCTATAGTTCCAGAATACTTAGAAGGAAGAATGGACAAGAAAGCTTTAGCAGCAACATCTTTTGCAATTAGCTTTGGATTAGTTATAGGTTTTGGTATTCCAGTATCAATAGCTGCATCCATTATATTAATTCACAGTATATTATTAGGTACTGATATTATAGGTTCTTTCTGTCCAAGTGGCAAAAAAGGACTAGTTATATCAGGGGTAGTAGGAGCTCTTTATGGAGTAGGTATAGTTTATGGACTACAAATTGTAGTTGATTTATTTGCAAAGTTACCAGTTAATTTCTTAGGTGCATTAGGACAAGTTGGAACTCCAATAACAGTTGCTTTTGCAGTATTCCCAGCACTTGTTGTTTCTTATCAATTTGGAATTAAAAAAGGTTTCCTTACAGGAATAATTGCTTTATTAGTAAGACAAATTACTGCAATTTATGGAACTTTTGCTGTAAATGGTGGTGCAGCTAAGATTAAATTAGATCAAGAAGGTATGGCATTACTTGCAGGTATGATAATCATGATAATTTTCGCGATGCAGGAAAAAGCAGATCCAAATGCACCACAAATTGATTTAGCAGCAATTTTTGCTGAAAGAGTTAAGAAGATTAAAAAGAATTTACCTATATTAGCATTAATGGGTGGATTAGTATCAGCAGCAACAAGCCTTAGTTTAGTAGCTGGAGACCCAATAAGCTTAAATCTTTTAGCAGAAGGAAAGACAACTGAAGCTGCAATGACAGCATTTGCAAGAGGTATAGGATTTATACCACTAGTTGCAACTACTGCAATTTCAACTGGAGTATATGCACCAGCAGGTATGACATTTGTATTTGTTGTTGGATTCTTAATAGGAAACCCAATATTAGCATTTGTTGCAGGAGCAGCAGTAATGGCTTTAGAAATTTATTTCTTAGATGGATTAGCTAAGCTTATGGACAAGTTCCCAGGAGTTAGAAAATGTGGAGACAACATAAGAACTGCAATGAGTAAGGTTTTAGAAGTAGCTTTATTAATAGGTGGTATGATGGCTGCACAAGCTATGGCACCAGGACTTGGATTATTCGTAGTAGTTGGATTATATGTATTAAATAAAACTTCAAAGAAACCAATAGTAGACATGGCGGTTGGTCCAGTAGGAGCAATAGCAGTGGGTATATTAATAAACGTATTATACTTAGTTGGATTATATGTAGTACCTAAGTAGGAATTGGAAAAGTGAAAGAATGAAAGAGTGAAAGAGTTAAGGAAGTAACTCAGGCAAGCAGAGTTTTAAAGAGTGAAAAAGTGAAAAAGTTAAGAAAACAACTCAGACAAGTTTTTTACTCTTCACTCTTTCACTCTTCCCATTAAACAAAGGTGGTGTTTTTATGAATAAGGAAATTATTTATGCACATGAGCATATTACAATAGATTTGTCTGGAGTAAAGAAGGATATAGATTGTTTTTTAAATAATAAAAAGCAAACTATTGAAGAATTTAAAGATTTAAAGGCTAAAGGAGTTTCTACAATTATAGATGTTACAAATAGAGGCATGGGTAGAAGTACTGAATATGTAGCTGAAGTAATTGATGAAACAGGAATTAATATTCTTCAATCAACTGGATATTATAAAGAGCCATTTCTTCCAGAAGAAGTTTATAAAATAAATGAGAAAAAAATGGCTAAGATTTTAGTAGATGAAATAATAAATGGAATTGATGAAACATCAGTAAAGGCATCTGTTATAGGTGAAATAGGAACTAGTTTAAATAAGATAGAAGAAATGGAAAAGAAGGTATTTGAAGCTTCATGTATAGCTCATCTTGAAACAGGAGCTCCAATAATAACTCATACAACTCTTGGGAAATTAGGACTTGAGCAAATTGAGATATTTAAGAATTTTAATGTTGATTTATCTAAGGTTACATTAAGTCATATAGATTTAAGTGGAGACTTAGAATATATGGTTAGACTTCTTGATACAGGAGTAAATATAGCTTTTGATACAATTGGGAAAAATAATTATCAGCCAGATGAAAAAAGAGCAGAATGGTTAAAGATGCTTTGTGATAAAGGATATAGCAATCAAATAGTGCTATCTATGGATATTACAAGAAAATCTCATTTTAAAGAGAATGGTGGACTTGGGTATAGTTATTTAATAGATAACTTCTTGCCAAGATTATATGAAAAAGAAATTTCTAGCAAGCATATAGAAAATATGTTAGTTAATAATATAAAAAATATATATAAACTAAAGTAGGAGGATAGCTTATGAGAACATACCCATTACATTCAATAGATTTAGAGGAAGCAAAAAAGTTACAATTTAAAGTAATAGATACTATAACAAAGCATTTTGATGGGAGAGAAATCCTATCTTTAGGAGATTTAGGAGTTGTTAAAGGTCTAAATAAGCCAACCTATACTAAAAAAGTAGAAAATGTTTTTGCGGAAGTATTTGATGCAGAAGCTGCAATATTAGTAAGGGGAGCAGGGACAGGAGCAATAAGATGGGGGTTAATTAGTTTCATGAAAAGTGGAGATACTATATTGGTTCATGATGCACCAATATATCCAACTTCAAAAGTTACAATTGAAACTATGGGACTTAAGGTTATAAAAGCTAACTTTAATAATTTAGAACATATAAAAGATGTGATTTCAAAAAATCCAGAAATAAAAGGTGCATTAGTACAAAATACAAGACAAAAGATTGATGATTCGTATGATTTAGAAGAAGTTATAACTACTATTAAAGAAGGCAATCCTAATATAAAAATAGTTACAGATGATAATTATGCAGCTTTAAAAGTAAAGAAAATAGGAAATCAATGTGGAGCTGACCTTGGAAGTTTTTCATCTTTTAAAGTATTAGGACCTGAAGGTGTAGGAGTATTAATAGGTAAGAAAGATCTTATAGATAAAGTTTACTCACTGAATTATTCAGGAGGAAGTCAAGTTCAAGGACATGAAGCAATGGAAGCTTTAAGAGGACTTGTTTATGCTCCAGTTGCATTAGCAATACAGTCAGAAGTTAATGAAGAACTTGTAACTAGATTAAAGAGTGGAGAAGTTGAAGGCGTAAAGGATGCATTTCTTGCAAATGCTCAATCTAAGGTTTTATTAGTTGAGTTAAATGAAAACATAGCAGAAGATGTATTAGATTTAACTACAAAGTATGGAGCAGCATCACATCCTGTAGGTTCAGAATCAAAATATGAATTTGCTCCAATGATGTATAGAGTTTCAGGAACCTTTAGAGAAGCAGATCCTACATTAGAAAAAAGAATGATAAGAGTAAATCCAATGAGAAGTGGTGCAGACACTATAATAAGAATTTTAAAAAGCGCAATTGATGACGTTAAAAGAGAAGCAAAGTAAGGGGGAGTAAAGATGTTTCTTGAAAAAACAATAAATAGAAACAGAAAGTTAGTTCAAGCTGCATTTAAGCTCCATAAAGAAGGATTAATAATGCCAGATACTTATTTAATAGACTTGGATACTTTAATAGAAAATGCAAAAAAGATTAAAGACGAAGCAGATAAATATGGTATAAAGCTTTATTTTATGAGTAAACAAATAGGCAGAAATCCACTTGTTTGCAAGGAATTTATGAAACTTGGCTATGATGGAGCTGTAGTAGTGGATTTTAAAGAAGCTGAAGTTATGATTGATAACAATATAAAAATAGGTCATGTTGGACACCTAGTTCAAATTCCTAAAACTTTAATTGAAAAGGTAATTAAGTCTAGACCAGATTACATTACAGTTTATTCAATTGAAAAAGCAAAAGAAATAAATGAAGTTTGTTCAAAACTCGGACTAAAGCAAAATATAATGCTTAGAGTCTTAGATGAAAATGATAATTTATATTCGGGACAATATGGCGGATTTAAATTAAATGAACTTAAAAGTATAGGAGAAGAATTAACTAAGCTTAAAAGTTTAAACTTATCAGGAGTAACTTCATTTCCATGCTTTTTATTCAATGAAGAAAGTAATGAAATTAAAAGAACAAATAATATAGATACAATTAAGAAGGCTAAAGAAATATTAGAAAAAGAATTTAATATAAAAATAAATCAATTAAATATGCCTTCAGCTACTTGTGTTAATTCTATCGAAAAGATATATAGAGAAGGTGGGACCCATGGAGAACCTGGACATGGATTAACAGGAAGTACACCATATCATAAATTTAATGATGGAGATGAACTTCCAGCAATGGTTTATGTAAGTGAAGTATCACATAACTTACAAGATAAAGCTTATTGTTATGGAGGAGGCCATTATAGAAGATCTCATATGGAAAATGCTTTGGTTGGTCAAGATTTAGAAAATTCAAAGATTATAAAAGTTATTCCACCAACAGATGAGAGTATAGATTACCATTTTGAATTATCAGAAAACTGCAAGGTATCAGATACAGTAGTTATGGCATTTAGAACTCAAATCTTTGTTACAAGAAGCAATGTGGCAATAGTTAAAGGAATAAAGAGTGGTAATCCAGAAATAGTTGGAATTTATGACTCACAAGGAAGAGAAGTTAATTGATAACAAGGCACAGGGAACAGGTAGCAGGGAACAGGGAACAGGTATCAGGGAACAGAGGTATCAGGGAACAAGTAACAGGTATCAGGGAACAAGTAACAGGTATCAGGGAACAAGTACTAAATGTAAACTGTGAACTGTGAATTGTGCACTGTGAACTATATAAAATTGAATAAATAATTAGAGGAAAAGAAATGGATGCTGGGGATGGAAGTAGTATAACCCTGTGCTGAAGTTTCTTTTAATTATAATCAGAAAAAGAAGGAGGAAGTAATATGGGAAAATTTATTGTAATTGTACTCGATGGTTTTGGAATTGGAGAAATGGATGATGTTAAAGAAACAAGACCTCAGGATATAAATTCAAATACTTGTCTTCATATATTAGAAAGAAGAAAAGATGTAACTTTGCCAAATCTTGAAAAGTTAGGTCTTATAAATATATTAGGAACAGAAATAAACGGAATGAAGGAAAATCCTCATGCAACTTTTGGAAAGGCAAAGTTAACTCATTTTGGAGCAGATACTTTTTTTGGACATCAAGAGATAATGGGGACAAAACCAAAGATGCCATTTAGAGAACCTATTAAAAATAAAATAGAAGCTATATATAATGCTATTAAGGAAGCTGGATATAAGGTTAGATATAAGCAAAGTAAAAAAGAAAAGTACTTAGTAGTAGAAGAGGCACTTACTGTTGCAGATAATATAGAATGTGATTTAGGTCAAGCCTTTAATATAACTTCAGCTTTGGATTTAATATCATTTAGTAAGGTGTTAGATATTGGACATATAGTTAGATCAATTGCAACAGTTCCTAGAGTTATAACTTTTGGAGGAAGAGAAATAACTTTAGAAGATATATTAAATGCAGAGGAAGAAAAAGATGGTGGATATATAGGAATTAATGCACCAAAATCAGGAGTTTATAATAAGGGATATGAATGTATTCATCTTGGATATGGAGTTAATCCAAAAACTCAAGTTTCAACAATACTATCAGAAGAAAATGTACCAGTTTACTTATTAGGAAAAGTAGCAGATGTAGTTATAAATGAAAAAGGCACAAGTATTCCTATGGTAGATACTGAAAAGGTGTTGAAAAGAACAATAGAAATATCAAAAGAAGTAGAAGAAGGATTTATATGTTGCAATGTACAAGAAACAGATTTATCAGGTCATGCAGAAAATGTTGATAGATATGCAGAAAAACTTCTTATAGCAGATGAACTTATAGGTGAACTTACTAAAACTTTGAAAAATGATGATATATTATTAGTGATGGCTGACCATGGAAATGATCCAACAATTGGTCATAGCAAGCATACAAGGGAAATGGTTCCCCTTATGATATATGGAAAAAATATAAAAGAAGGAACAGTTGGAGTAAGAGAAACACTTTCAGATGTAGGAGCAACAGTTGCAGATTATTTCAAAGTAAAAGCTCCTGAAAATGGCAGTAGCTTTCTGGAAAAGCTTTATACTTTAGGAGTGTAAGTTCAATGGATAATAAAACAAAATTATATAAAACTAAAATTTTAGCAGACCAAAATTTATATAAGTCTGTTATATCTATAAATAAAAGCTTAGAAGAAGAATCAAAAAATAAAGAAAAAGACTTTTTAACATTTGGAGTTAAAAATACTGTGGATATTCCTAAAGGTTTAGTGGATAAATTAAGAAAAAATTCTAAATATTTATTTTTAACTGTGGATAAGATGTCTCATCTTGGTAGAAGTATAGACACTGATTTAGTTAATCCATTAACTTACAGGTGCATGACAGGCTCAAGCAGTGGAACAGCTATTAATATTTTAAAAGGAATTAATGATTTTGGGATAGGAACAGATGGTGGAGGTTCAGTTTTAGCTCCAGCACTTAGTACTAACTTATATTCATTTATAGGATCAGGAGTAGGATTAGTCACAGGAAAGGAAAGTTTATCCACAGATAGTATATCTTTTACAGGTGGTATTGGGATAATTTCTAAAAATTTTCCAATATTAAAAAATGTAGTTTTTGATATTTTGGATGAGGAAATTCAAAATAGTAATGAAACAAGAAATAAAGAAAAAAATATAAATGATACTGTATTAAGAATAGTAATCCCTAAATGCAATTTAATTACTTTACCTGATGACGTTGATATGAGAGTTGAAATAGATAAGGTAATTAGTAATCTAAATAAAGATAAAGACTTTGAGGACAGGCTATTAAAAAATGAACTAGATAGTAAGAATAGTAATCTGCTTGAAGAAAAAGTCATAAAGCTTGAATTTATAGAATACTCCTTTGAGAATATATATGAAAGGAATATAGCTATAAAAGAAATAAAAAATATATTTGATAATGATGTTGCAGATATTATTTTAACTTATGAAGGGCCAATAGATATTTATGGCTATGATGAAACTATCCAAAGAAGCTTTAAGGGTAAGGCTGAAAAGAAAATAACATCTAATGGGGGAAAGGGAATAGTTAAAGCAATAAATATGTGCAAGTGTACAGGAATCACCATACCAGGAGAGAAGCTTGCAAGTGGATTTGTTATTTGCGCAAAAGAAGGAATACAGGGATTAATTAATGCATTTACTTTAGGACAAGCAATTGACGAATGTATAGAAAAGAATGAGATGTTTAATAGATATTTTATTGATAGAGAGAAGTTTATAGATAGTATAAATTTAGATTAATATGGAAAGATTATTAATAATTAGTTATGAAAGATGTAATTTTTATTGCATCTTTTATTTTTTGTTACACATTTTAGTTTTCAATTAATTTGGTGATAATTAAATTATGATAGCATAGAAATTTAAGTTTAAGTTAGCATATAAAATATTACCATTTAGAATAAAAGTTAAATTGAAAGGAAGACAATCTTATATATAGAAGAAAATAATTTTAGTAAAGCACATAGTAATTTAACCAATTACTTAATTCCTATAAGTGGAGATGATATATCATATGTATATGCAAATTTTAATGGAAGAATATTAGATTGCAATATAATTGATTTAAATGACGAAAAATATATCGAGTTTTCTATAAAAACATCTGAAATAAAAGAGCTAAATAACTTTAACTTATATATTGTATCTAAAGATGAAGAAAGATATCAAGAAATAAGTTGCACACTTATTTAAAATAGGAAAAAGATTGGCGCTTCTGCATCCAATCTTTTTTTCATTATTCATTTATGGAAAATATGAATTTATGAAGTTCTTTGGTTGTTCCATCTATATCTATATTAGTATGGTACATATCTGTAAATCCTGCACTTATTATATTTTCATCTGAAGGAAATCTTCCTTGCTCTATATTACTTAACCCCATTCCTAAAGCTTTACTTGAAATTGATATAATTTCAGAGTTTGAAAGGTTAGTTGTAACTAATGGTAATACATTATTTATAAGGCTAGGAATTTCAGTTAAATTAATATCTTTAAATTTAACAAATAAAGCATTTAATACATCTCTTTGACGTTCAGTCCTTTTAAAATCTCTACCAGCTGTATATCTAATTCTACAATAAGCAGAAGCTTGAGTTCCATTTAAAAGCTGCATACCAGAAGTTGTTATATGGGTGGTAGTTGTTCCATTATTTTTATCTATATTATCAATATATCCATTAATATATTCTAATTCCTCAGAAGTAATTTCTATTTCTACGCCTCCAAGTGCATCTATTATTTTAGGAAGTCTTGCTAAGTCAACTTGCACAAACTTATCTATTTTTAAATTAAAGTTGTAGTTAATTGTTTTTAGTATGGAACTAGGCCCACCATCTAAAATTGTATAGTTTAAATTCATTTTACCACCTTGAGGTAAATCTAAGTAAATATCACGCATTAAAGAGCAAAGCTTTATATTATTATTTTTTGTATCAATAGATAATATCATTGTTGCATCTGCAGCACTTACTTCATAAAGTTCAGAAAAATCACTTCCAAACAAAGCAATAGTTATAACATCATCAGCTTCTTTAGGGGCTTCCTTTCCTGTATTAGTAACATCAGTTCTATCAACTTCAACTCTTTCAACTTTACTAGATAGATAATATGTATAAGATACTATTGAACCTATAATTATTAAAAGGATTACAATTGCAGAAATAAGTCCAATCTTCTTTTTTGACATTTTTTTCATATATTAGCCTCCAATTTTTGAAATATAGATATATTATATCAAAAATAAAGATATATTGGAAATAGATAATAACTATGATAAGTAGTATTAAATGTAAAAGTTAATAAAATTAGTAATGAGAAATATTTAAAGGTATAAGATTTAATATAAAGGATGAAGTGGTAATAAATGAGCTACAATAAATAGAAAAAAGTTATTCTGCTATGATATAATAATGTTAAATAAAATGGAAAACATATTTTCAGAAAAAGCAATAAATAAATACATGTTAATTTATAAAGTAAAATAATATAAGATACATAAAATCTGATACAATAGGATATAATGCATAATATTGTTTATATGTAGTGACTAGCAATATTGCATAAAAATATTGACAATCCAATGATAGCAAGGGTAGTATTTATATTGACAGAAATTATGATAAATTAAATAGGGTTATTCTTGATATAATCAATTATATTATAAAGTTTTATAAGGAGAATTTTATATGAAAGAAATACTTGCAATTATACCGGCTAGGAGTGGCTCAAAAGGAGTTCCAAGAAAGAATATTAAAGATTTAAATGGAAAACCACTTATAGCATATACTATAGAAGCAGCTAAGCATAGCAAATATATTGATAAAGTTATTGTGTCAACTGAGGACATTGAAATAAAGGATGTTGCTATTAAATTTGGTGGATACGTACCATTTTTAAGACCGAATGAACTTGCAACTGATAGTTCACCAAGTATAGATGCTATTTTATATACAATTAATAAACTAAAACAAGAATATGATTATTTTCCTAAGTACATATGTTTACTTCAATGTACATCTCCTTTAAGAACTGCAAAACATATAGATGAAGCTTTTTTAAAACTTCAACAAACTAATATGGATGCAGTTGTTTCGGTATGTGAGGCAGAAGTAAATCCTTATTGGAGTAATATATTTAAGGGTGATAAACTTGAATATTTTTTAGAAAAGGGTAAAACTATAACAAGAAGACAAGAACTGCCGGATATTTACAGAATGAATGGAGCTATATATATAATTAAAACTGATGTTCTTATGGAAACTAAAACATTTGAACCAGAGAATTTAACTGGATATATTATGGATGATATTAGTTCTATAGATATAGATACTTTTCTTGATTTTAAGGTAGCTGAGATTTTGATAAGGGAAGGTGATACAAATGCGTAAAATTGCAGTTGTAACAGGAACTAGAGCAGAATATGGTGTTTTAAGAAATACCATAAAAAAAATAAATGAAGATAAGGATTTAGAACTTCAGCTTATTGTTACAGGCGCTCATCTTTCAGAAAGATATGGGAAAACAATAAACGAGATAATATTAGATGGATTTAATATAGATTATTCAATTCCAATTTTGATAGATAATAATGATAGTAATAGTATTGCAAAGGAAATGGGTGCACTAATGACCAACTTATCTGAAGCATTTTCAAAATTAAAACCGAGTGTACTTTTAATTCTTGGAGATAGATATGAGATATTTGCAGCAGCAGCGACTGCTATGGCTATGAATATACCTATAGCTCATATTTCTGGTGGAGAAGTCACAGAGGGTGCTATGGATGAACAAATAAGACATGCTATAACTAAAATGGCACATATACACTTTCCAGGTGCCGATTGTTATGTTGAAAATATTAAAAAAATGGGTGAAGAACACTTTAGAGTATTTAATGTAGGAGATCCTGGAATAGAGAATATTAAATTAACAAAACTTTTAAATAAAAAAGAACTTTTTCAAGATTTAGGCATAGAAGTTAATGAAGATACACTATTAGTAACTTATCATCCTGTTACATTGGAAATGGATGATTTAGACAGGCAAATAAATAATTTAATAATTGCACTAGACAAACTAAATAAGAGAATGGTAATTACTTATCCAAATGCAGATAATGGTGGAAAACTTATAATAGATAAATTGGAAGGATTTAAACAAAGAAATTCTAATGTTCATTTATATAAGAATCTTGGAAGTTTAAGATTCTTAAGTGTTATGAACTTATGCGGTGCTGTGGTTGGCAATTCTTCAAGTGCATTAATAGAGGCACCTTTCTTAAAAAAGCCTGTTGTGAATATAGGTAATAGGCAAAAAGGGAGACTTATGGCTGAGAATATTTTAAGTTGTGATTATGAAATTAATAATATAGAAATGGCTATAAATAAGGCCATAAGCTCAGAATTTAGAGCCTTTGCAAAAAATGTGAATAGCCTCTATGGGGAAGGTAATACTAGTAGTGAAATAGTTAAAGTATTAAAAAATATTGAACTTGGAGAAAATTTATTAAAGAAAAAACTTATATGGAGTTGATATTATGTCAGTTTTAATTATTGCGGAAGCGGGAGTAAACCATAATGGTAAATTAGAGATTGCAAAAAAGTTAATAGATATGGCTGTTGAGTGTGGTGCTGATGCTATAAAATTCCAAATATTTAAGGCGGAGGAGAGCACCGGGGCTTTTGCTGAAAAAGCTGAGTACCAAAAGGAGAACATGCCTATTCAAGAAAGCCAACTTGATATGATAAGAAAATTGGAGTTGCCTTTTGAAGAATTTAGAGTATTACAAAATTATTGTAATGAAAAAGGAATTTTATTTATATCTACACCAGATGGTACAGAAAGTTTAAATTATTTAGTCAGCTTAAATTTACCTATTATAAAAATTGGCTCTACAGAGGTATCTAATGTAGAATTTTTAAAACAACTTGGAGAAACAGGTAGGGAAATAATATTATCAACTGGAATGAGCACATTAGGTGAAGTTGAAAAAGCTATAAATGTATTGAAATCAACTGGAAATGAAAATATTAAGATAATGCATTGTGTTACTGATTATCCTACAGCAATTGAAGATGTTAATTTATTAGCTATGGTTACTATGAGAGAGGCCTTTAAGGTTCCAGTAGGGCTATCTGATCATACTATGGGATTTGAAGCTGGTATTGCAGCAGTTGCTTTAGGAGCAGAATTTATAGAAAAACACATAACTTTAGATAGGGAGATGGATGGTCCGGATCATAAAGCTTCTATGCCACCAAATGAATTTAAGCAGTTTGTCAAATTAATAAGAAATACAGAGAAACTTCTAGGCGATGGTATAAAGAAACCTACCGACAAAGAAAAAGTTATTATGAGGGAAGTTAGGAGAAGTATAGTTGCAGGAATAGACATGCAAGAAGGTACAATTATAGGAAAAAACAATGTTGATTTTAAAAGGCCAGGTTACGGTATTGAACCAGAAATGGTTAAGCATTTGATTGGGAGAAAAATTAAAAGAGATATAAAAAAAGATGAATTAATATTATGGGATGATATTTAATGGTTGATATTCTATATAATTTTAGTAAATATTATTATATAAATGTGTATGTTTTATTTAATAAAGAGGAGAAGTTATAAATGTATAAATTGCTTGATAGTAATTGTCTTGAATGGAATGGATATATAGAGAGGTTAAGTAAAAAAAAGAGAGACATATATTTTACACGGGAGTATATGAAGCTGTATGAAAATAACGGAGATGGAGTTGCGAAGCTTTTCATATATGAAGAAAATGGTGAAGTAGCATTATATCCTTTTTTAATGAATAAAATCGAAGGATATAATCTAGATGATAATTATTATGATATACAAACATCATATGGATATGGTGGACCTATTTCGTCTACAGATAAATCTGAATTTTTAACAAGTTTTGAAAATGAATTTTTAGATTTCTGTAATGAAAGTAATATAATTGCTGAATTTATAAGATTTCATCCATGTATTAGAAATGAAAGAATATTTAATAATAATATTAATGTTATTGAAAATAGAACTACTGTGGTATTAGATGTTTCTAAAAGTAAAGATGAAATTTGGAAGAATGATATAAAGGGAAAAAATAGAAATATGATTAGGAAGTCTGAAAAAAATGGACTTACTGTTGAAATATATAATGACTATTATACATTTAAGAATATATATGAGGAAACTATGGGAAAAGTTGATGCAGAAGGATATTATTATTTTAAAGATGAGTACTATAATGCAATGGAAAAAGACACAAATTATATTATGTTGAATGTTAAGTATAAAGATGAAACTATTGCATCAGCTATTTTTATGAGTTATGAAGAATATTTTCATTATCATTTAGCGGGAAGTAAGAAGGAATATTTAAAATTTGCACCTAATAACTTACTACTATGGGAAGCGATTAAATATTCTAATGCTAAGGAAAAGAAAATATTTCATCTTGGGGGAGGGTTAACTAATTCTTTAGAAGATAATCTGTTTAAGTTTAAAAGTAGTTTCTCTAAAGAATATCTTAAGTTCTATATTGGTAAAAGAGTACATAATGAAGAAGTGTACAATTATTTAATTGATGAATGGGGAAAAAGAAATAATAATAAATCGAATATTTTACTAAAATATAGATTATAATTACGGGAAAGTTTTGTTGAATAATGTTAAAATGGAGTTTATGATTAAGTGGATTCATTTACATTAAATTCTCCAATGGAGAAGAAAATGGTATCATCCTATACAATTAATAGCAGTAGTTTAATGTTAGAATATAATAAGAAAGATAATAAAATATTACTGCAAGGTAAAGAGTAAAAAACAAAAAAAGTTATTACTAAGTTTTATTTCAATCAGACGGTAGAGTATAAGCAATTGAATTTAATAATTTATAAATGTATAATTAGTTATGCAAATAAAACAAAATTTAAACGGGGTTTATTTTCATAATAGGCGAATAGAATATATATTGAAGGGATGATAAATATGAATAAATTAAAAAAAGTACCATTTTCTCCTCCAGATATAACTGAATTAGAGATTAATGCAGTTATAGAAGTTTTAAGGTCAGGCTGGATAACATCAGGGCCTATATTAGATAAATTCGAGGAAGAATTAGCAAAATATTGTAATACAAATAAAGCTGTTGCAGTAAACAGTGCTACTGCAGCAATGGAACTTATACTGAAAGTTTTAGATATAAAAGAAGGAGATGAAATGATAACAACTCCTTATACTTATACAGCAACTGCAAGTGTAGCAATTCACAGGGGAATAAAACCTGTATTTTGTGATGTTGCTAAAGACTCATTTTTTATGGATTATGATAAATTGAAAAAATTAATAACAGATAAAACAAGAGTTATAGCTCCGGTAGATTATGCTGGATATCCAGCAGATTATGATAGAATAAAAGAAGTTTTAAAAGAATTAAATAGAGAAGATATAATTATATCAGTAGATTCAGCTCATTCATTTGGTGCAAAGTATAAAGGTGAAAAAATAGGAACACAATGTGATTTTCACTCATTTTCTTTTCATGCGGTTAAAAATCTCACAACATCAGAAGGTGGAGCAATAGTTTATAATGATAATAATTTTTATGGAAAAGAAAATTTATATCAAGATCTTAAATTTACGGCTATTCACGGACAGTCAAAGGATGCATTATCCAAAATGAGAGCTGGAGCTTGGGAATATGATATAGTAACAGATGGCTTTAAATGCAACATGACAGATATAAATGCAGCTATTGGAAGAGTACAGTTAAAAAGATATGAGGGACTTTTAAAGAAGAGAAAAGATATTTTTGAAACATATACAAATATATTAAAGAATGAAGAGTTTTCAATAATACCGATATATAAAAATGAAGATGGAACAGAAAGCTCATATCATTTATACACCTATAGAATTAAAGGTTTTACAGAGGAGCAAAGAAACTTACTTATAAGTAGATTAGCAGAAAAAGAAATAGCAACTAACGTCCACTATAAGCCTTTGCCGATGTTTAAACTTTACAAAAGTTTAGGGTATAGGATGGAGGATTATCCAAATTCATATAAGCAATATGAAAATCAAATAACTCTTCCAGTATATAGTACCTTATCGCTAGAAGATGCAAAATATGTAGCAGAAGAATTAGTTAAGGAAATAAAAGCTATTTTAAACAACTAACATAATAATTAAGATATTATTTAATATAGATTAACTTGTGTATTTAAGAAGTTAATCTATATTTTTTTATAAAAAGAATATAAAAAAATATAGATTAAATTTATATATATAAAATTTTTATTACATAAGTATTAAAAATTTTAAAATCGTATATTCTAAAAACAAATATTGTACTAAAATAATATTAAAAAGTTTGTATAACATAATAAATGTGGTAAAATATTAATGATAGTTTTAGATTTAAATTATAGCATAAAGGAGATTATAGCAATGAATATACCTTTAATAGATTTAAGGGCTCAGTATGAATCATTAGCAAAAGAATTAAATGAAGCCACTTTAGGAATACTATCTTCAGCTAATTATATAATGGGAAAAACAGTAATAGACTTTGAAAAAGATTTTGCAAACTTTATAGGAGTTAAACATGCAATATCAGTTGGAAATGGGACAGATGCTTTAGTAATATCTCTTAAAGCAATGGGAATAGGAGAAGGAGATGAAGTAATAACAACTCCATTCACTTTCTTTGCAACAGCAGAAACTATTTCAGCAGTAGGAGCAACTCCGGTTTTTGTAGATGTGGATAAAGAAACTTTCAATATAGATGCAACAAAAATAGAAGAAAAAATAACATCAAAAACAAAAGCCATAATGCCTGTACATATATTTGGTCAAGCGGCAGATATGGATGAAATAAATGAAATTGCTAAAAAGCATAATTTATATGTTATAGAAGATGCTTGTCAGGCAGTAGGAGGAAAGTATAAAGGAAGAAAGATAGGAACATTAGGAGACGTTGCTTGTTTCTCATTTTTCCCAACAAAAAATCTAGGCTGTGCTGGCGATGGTGGAATAATAGTTACAGATAATGATGAAATTGCTACTATAATAAGAGCATTAAGAACTCATGGTAGTGGGGAAAATGGTCAAAAAGCATATAACCTTTTAAATAATATAGAAGAAGAAGTAAAAACTGTTGATGGAGCAAATGATACTGTTTATAATCCTCTTAAGTACTATAACTACTTAATAGGATATAATTCAAGGCTAGATGCAATTCAAGCAGCTATTTTAAGTGTTAAATTAAAAGAAATAGATAGCTGGAATTCAAAGAGAAGAGAAATAGTTGAGCTTTATAACAAAGCTTTACAAAATAGTGATTTAGTAACACCAACAGCAAAAGATTGTAATGAACATGTATATCACATGTATATACTACAAAGTGAAAATAGAGAAGAGGTATTAGCTAAGCTAAAAGAAGCAGGAATTGCCACAGGAGTTTACTATCCAGTACCATTACATCTTCAAAAGGTTTATAAAAGCTTAGGATATAAAGAAGGAGATATGCCAGTATCAGAATATTTATCACATAGAACCTTTGCTATACCTGTATATCCAGAATTAACTAAAGAACAAGTTGATTATATAATACAAAACTTAAAATAAGAAATTGCTATGCAATTTTTCTAGCTCACAGTTCACGATTTACAGTTCAGAGTTATAGATGAAACTACTACGTAGTTTCTAAAATTAAGAATTGGTCATGGAATTTAAACTGTGATTTAAATAAAACTGTGAATTGTGCACTGAACACTGTGAACTGAATAAAGGGAGGAATATTAATGTCAGTTTTAAAGGATGAATTATTACAAAAAATAAATAATAAAACTGCAAAAGTTGGTGTAGTAGGATTAGGTTATGTTGGATTACCTTTGGCAGTTGAAAAAGCAAATGCAGGATATCAAACAATTGGTTTTGATGTTCAAGATCAAAAGGTAGAAATGGTTAATAATGGCCAAAACTACATTGGAGATGTTGTAGATGCAGAATTAAAAGAATTAACAGAAAAGGGTCTTTTAAAGGCAACTACAGATTTTAGTTTTATAAAAGATGTAGATACAGTATGTATTTGCGTACCAACTCCACTTGATTTATATAAACAACCAGATTTATCATACGTTGTAAATTCAACAAAGGATGTTGCAAAGCATTTACATAAAGGTATGATAGTAATATTAGAAAGTACTACTTATCCAGGAACAACTGAAGAAGTACTTAAACCAATATTAGAAGAAAGTGGATTAAAATGTGGAGAAGATTTCTTCTTAGCCTTTTCTCCAGAAAGAGTAGATCCAGGTAATAAGAGCTATAATACTAAAAATACTCCAAAGGTAGTTGGTGGATGTACTGAAGAATGTACAGAAATAGCAGCTGCTTTATATGAAAATGTATTAGAGGGGGATATCCATAAAGTTTCTTCACCAGCAGTAGCTGAAATGGAAAAGATTTTAGAAAATACATTTAGAAATATAAATATAGGTTTAGCGAATGAAATGGCTATTCTTTGTAATAGAATGGGAATAGATGTATGGGAAGTTATAGATGCTGCTAAAACTAAGCCATATGGATTCATGCCATTTTACCCAGGCCCAGGACTTGGTGGACACTGTATTCCATTAGATCCTTTCTATTTAGAGTGGAAGGCGAAAGAGTATGACTATCATACTAAACTTATAGAAACATCAGGAATCATAAATGATTCTATGCCTGATTTTGTCTTAGAAAATATTATGAAGATATTAAATAAACAAAAGAAAGCTTTAAATGGATCAAAAGTATTAGTTATGGGCTTAGCATATAAGAACGATATTGATGACTATAGAGAATCACCATCATTTAAAGTTATAGAATTATTGGAAAAGAATGGTGCAGAAGTTATAGTTAACGATCCTTTCTGTGATACAGCTAAATATAAAGGTAAAACTTACTATTCAGTAGATTGGAAAGAAGTTATCGACGAATCTGATATGGTAGTTATAACAACAGGCCATAGTGTTTATGATTACGAAGAAGTAGTAGGGAGAGCTAAAGTTGTTTACGATACAAGAAATGCAACAAAAGAAGTTATTAATAACAGGGAAAAGATTTATAAACTATAATCTTGATTGTTGAATGAAAGAGAGGTCAACATATAATGAATGATTTAGTATCAATAATTACACCCACATATAATTGCGGGGAATTTATTGAAGAAACCATAACTTCGGTTATTAATCAAACTCATGAAAATTGGGAAATGATTATAGTAGATGATTGTTCTACTGATAATACTAAGGAAGTTATAGATAAGTTATCTAGGCATGATAAAAGAATTAAGTATTTTTTATTAGAAAAAAATTCCGGTGCAGCAGTAACTAGAACAAAAGCTATGGAATTAGCTAGTGGTAATTTTATAGCTTTTCTAGATAGTGATGATTTATGGATGCCGCATAAATTAGAGTACCAATTACAATTTATGAAAAAAAACGATTATGCTTTTACATGTACTGCATATGAACAAATTGATGAAATTGGAAACTCGTTAAATAAAGTTATAAAAACAAATATGAAAACAAATTATAATGGAATTTTATTAAGTTGTCCTGTGGGTAATTCAACTGTAATGTATAGCGTTGATAAACTTGGGAAATTTGTAGTTCCTAATATTAGAAAACGAAATGATGATGCTTTATGGTTGCAGATATTAAAAAAAGAAAAATATATCTATGGGATGCCAGATATCCTAATGAAATATAGAATACGAAATAATTCGATATCTAGTAATAAACTTGATTTAGTTAAATATCATTGGAAACTTTATAGAGAAATTGAACATTTATCAGTTATAAGATCAATTTTTCATATATGTTGCTGGGGTGTATTAAAAACGTTTAAGATTAAATAGGAGGAATATGGAATGAAAATAACAGTTGCTGGGATTGGATATGTTGGACTTTCTAATGCGGTATTATTGGCACAACACAATGAAGTAGTTGCATTAGATGTAATAAAAGAAAAAGTGGATATGATAAATGCTAGAAAATCTCCTATAGTAGATGCTGAAATAGAAGATTATTTATTAAATAAGGATTTAAATTTAAAAGCTACTACAGATAATTATTTAGCATATAAAGATGCTGAGTATGTTATTATTTCTACTCCAACAAATTATGATCCGGAAAAAAACTATTTTAACACTAGGACCGTAGAAGCTGTTATAGCAAGTGTTCTATCTATTAATCCAGATGCTATAATGATAATTAAATCTACTATACCAGTTGGGTATACAGAAAAGATAAAGGAAAGGTTTGATACTAATAATATAATTTTTTCTCCTGAGTTTTTAAGAGAAGGTAGAGCCTTATATGATAACTTATATCCTTCAAGAATAGTAATTGGAGAAAAATCTGAAAGGGCAAAGGTATTTGTAGAGTTATTATTACAAGGTGCTTTAAAGAAAGATATTAAAGTTGTTTATACTAATTCTACAGAGGCTGAATCAATTAAGTTATTTGCTAATACTTTTTTAGCTATGCGGGTAGCTTTCTTTAATGAATTAGATTCCTACTCAGAGATTAGAGGTCTTAATACAAAACAAATAATTGATGGTGTATGTTTAGACCCTAGAATAGGAGATCATTACAATAATCCATCATTTGGATATGGTGGATATTGCTTACCTAAAGATACTAAACAATTATTGGCCAATTATGCAGATGTACCTCAAAATATCATGTCTGCGATCGTTGAAGCCAATAGGACTAGAAAAGATCATGTATCTGAAATGATATTAAAGAGAAATCCAAAAGTTGTAGGAATATATAGATTAACAATGAAAATGGATTCAGATAATTTTAGACAATCAGCGATTCAAGGAGTAATGAAAAGAATTAAGGCTAAGGGAGTAGAAGTCATTGTATATGAACCAGCTCTGAACGAAGATAACTTCTATAACTCTAGGGTTATCAGAGACTTAAATGAATTTAAATCTATGTCAGATGTTATTGTTGTAAATAGAATGACAGAAGATATATTAGATGTATTAGATAAAGTATATACGAGAGATTTGTTTAGTAGAGATTAGATGTCTAGCTAATCGGATTATAATGGAACGAAGGATTTGATCGAATGAATAAAAATATTTCTAATTTGATGGTAAATAAAGATATTACTATCAAATTAGCTCTAGAGAAATTAGATTATGAAGCAAAGGGATTTCTTGCAGTAATAGATAAAAGTGATGTTTTAGTAGGAACTATCACAGATGGAGATATTAGAAGATGGATTTTAAAAAATGGTGATTTAACAGAATTAGTAGATAAGGTCATGAATATCAATCCCATAAGTATAAGGTGTGGAGAAGAAAGTATTGCTAAGGAAGTTATGATGAAAAATTCAATAAAGGCTTTGCCTGTATTGAATGATAAGAATAAAATTGTTGATATTATTTTTTATGAAGATGAATTTATAAAAAGAACTAAGAAAAACAGTTTGAAAAGTATTCCAGTTGTAATAATGGCTGGTGGACTTGGAACTAGGTTATATCCATATACAAAAATACTTCCCAAGCCACTTATTCCAATAGGAGATACTCCTATATTAGAAAGAATAATTAATAAATTTGTTGATTTTGGTGTTGAGGAATTTTATTTAACAGTTAATTATAAAAAGAATATGATAAAATCTTATTTCAATGAATTAGATAAAGAATACAGTGTAAGTTATGTTGAAGAAGATAAGCCACTAGGTACTGGTGGAAGTTTATATTTATTAAAAAGTGAAATAAAAGACACATTTTTTGTATCAAATTGTGATATTTTAATAGAATGCGATTATGAAAGTATATATAAATACCATAAAGAGCGAGGAAATAAGGTAACTGTTATCGCTTCAGTAAAAAATTTTACAATTCCATATGGAGTGTTTTCACTTAATGATAAAGGTAATATAGATAAAGTACAAGAAAAGCCAGAATTTAGCTTTCTAATTAATACTGGTATGTATATCCTAGAACCAGAAGTAATTAGTGATATACCTGAGGGGGAGTTTTATAATTTACCAGATATATTACAGAAATATATTGATAATGGTGAAAGAATTGGACTTTACCCAATAAGTGAACAATCATGGATGGATATGGGGCAAATTAGTGAAATGAAGGAAATGGTTGAAAAAATAGAAGAGAAAGAAAAAAATAATGACTAGGAGTGTGTAAAATGGACCTAAGAGGAAAAAAAGTGCTAGTAACGGGAGCAGAAGGTTTTATTGGAAGTCATCTTACTGAAAGATTAATTGAATTAGGAGCTGATGTAACTGCTTTAGTTCAATATAATTCTTTTAATAACTGGGGATGGATTGATACTTTTGATAAGGAAGTTTTAAATAGTATTAAGGTTGAAACTGGAGATATAAGGGAATTGGATGGAATGAATAGGATAATTAAAGGTAAAGAAGTTGTATTCCATCTTGCAGCTTTAATTGCAATTCCATACTCATATCTTTCTCCTATGGCTTATGTAAGAACTAACGTGGAAGGAACAACAAATGTTTTAGAAGCCTGTAGAACTCATGATGTACAAAAAATTATTCATACTTCAACTTCTGAAACTTATGGAACAGCTCTATATGTACCTATAGATGAAAAACATCCAATGCAAGGTCAATCACCTTATTCCGCATCGAAAATTGGTGCTGATAAAATGGCAGAAAGCTTTTATAGATCATTTAACATGCCGATTACTACAATAAGACCATTTAATACTTATGGTCCAAGGCAATCAGCAAGAGCAGTTATTCCAACCATCATATCACAAATACTAGCGGGTAAAACGGAAATAAAACTTGGAAGTTTAAGTCCTACAAGGGATTTTAATTTTGTTAAGGATACTGTAGAAGCATTTGTAAAAGTTGCTGAATCTGATAAAACTATAGGAGAAGTTATAAATGCAGGTTCAAATTATGAAATATCAATAGGAGATACTATAAGAAAAATAATAGATATAATTGGAACCGATGTTAATATAGTTTGTGATGAAGAGAGAATAAGACCGGAAAAAAGTGAAGTTAATAGGTTATGGGCAGATAATACTAAAATTAAAAAACTTACAAGTTGGGTTCCTAAATACTCAATAGATGAAGGGCTTGCAGAAACTGTAGCATGGATTAAAGAAAATATGAGGTATTATAAAACTGATATCTATAATGTATAAATAAAGTAATTCGTAGGGCTGTCACTAAGTGAAAACAGCCCTAATTAATTTATAAAAAGGTGGGATAAAGATGATACCATTATGTGTACCTGAAATTAAAGGGAATGAATGGAAGTATATAAAAGAATGCTTAGATACTAATTGGGTTTCTTCAGTTGGAAAGTTTGTAGATAGATTTGAAGAAGAATTCGCAAAATATAATGAAGTAAATTCAGCAGTAGTAACTATGAATGGAACAGCTGCACTTCAACTTGCATTAATAACTTTAGGGATTGGAGAAGGTGATGAAGTTATTGTTCCTTCAATGACATTTATATCTTCAGTAAATGCAATAAAATATATAGGTGCCGTACCCGTATTTGTTGATGTAGATAGAGAAACATTTGTAATGGATGTTAATAAAGTAGAATCTTTAATAAGTGAAAAAACTAAAGCAATAATGCCTGTTCATATTTATGGATATTCAGTAGAAATGGATGAACTAAATGCGATAGCTCAAAAATATAATTTATTTGTGGTGGAAGATGCAACAGAGGCTTTAGGAACAACGTATAAAGGGAAATTAGCAGGTACTTTAGGAGATATAGGATGCTTCAGTTTCAATGGCAATAAAACAATTACAACAGGAGCTGGAGGAATGCTAATTACAAATAATGATGAATATGCTAAAAGAGCTAAATACTTATCCAACCAAACAAAAACGATTAAGAAAAATGGAGCTATGGATCATGAAGAAATAGGATATAATTTTAGAATGCCTAATTTATTGGCAGCTATGGGAGTAGCACAACTAGAAAATATAGATAATTATTTAGAGGCAAAAAGAATAAATGCTAAATTATATGATGAATTATTAAAGGATGTGGAAGGAATAACTTTAATAAAAAAGGCAAATCATATAAATAATTCTTATTGGCTTTATTCTATATTAGTTGAGGATAATTTTAGGATTACTAGGGATGAACTTTTAGAAGTGCTAAAAGAAAATGGAATCCAGTCAAGACCATTCTTTTTACCAGTACATAATATGAAACCTTACGCTGGTAGCAAATGTGGTAGTATGGAAATCACTATGGATATTAGTAATAGAGGTATAAATCTACCAAGTTCAGTATCACTTACAAAAGAAGAAATAAGAAAAGTATGCGATGTAATAAGGAATAAGTAAAATATAATATAAAATTTAAAACTATTATTAACTTGGCTATCTTGATGATAGCCAAGTTAATTGTATTTTATCAGATTTTGGATAAATATGAGTATAAAAACAATTAAAATACTGTAGTATAAGAAAGATTGTAGTAAAAGATTGATTAAAAATTTAATAAGCTGTATAATTTAAGAGACTGCAAAATTTGATAAGTTGGCATAACTTCTAATAATAGAATATTGGAGGTAGATTATGTCGAAATTTAAGAAATATGTTTATATACTATTAATAACGATGGCGATTAATTTCATAGCACCATCTATAAATGCAATGGCAGACATACTAAATAATAATGAAAATACTGTGGTAGTTGATAATTATCAGAATAATAAATTAAATGTAGAAGAAAAAAATTTGAAATATGAAAACGTAAATAATGATTTAGAGAATAATAAATCCATTTATAATAGCGAATTTCAAAGTTTTAACACAAGTATTTTCCAAGAAAAAAGTTCAAGTGTGATTGAAGGAATGATAGAAAATATTACTACACCACACAAGCTAACAGGAGACTTTTTTGTAAAAGGATACTTTGTCTCTACACATTCAATTACTAGGGTTGAAGTGTTTATTGATGGTAATAAAATTGGAGAAGCTAGATATGGGGTAGAAAGGCGTGATATAGGAAGTAAGTATCAGTATCCTAACTCTATAAATAGTGGATTTGAATTTCCAGCAAGAGGTATTTCTAATGGAAGTCACGAGTTAAAGGCAGTTGCGACGAATAGCGAGGGTACAAGCAAAGAATCTATAGTTACTATTATTGTTAATAATAGTAAGACTAGTATAATGGGGGCTGGAATTTTAAAAAGAGAACAAATGGCAAATTTTCTTCATAAGAATAATTCCGATAAATCTATGAGTTATATTTTAAATTTTGTAGATTTAGTAATAAGTGAAGCTTCTTTAGAAGGTATTAATCATGATATTTTATTTTCACAAATAATGAATGAAACTGCATTTTTAAAATTTACTGGTGATGTAAAAGAAGAACAAAATAACTTTGCTGGAATAGGTGCTACAGGAAATGGAGAACCAGGAAATTCTTTTCCGAGTATTCAAATTGGAATAAGAGCAGTAGTACAACATTTAAAGGCTTATGCATCTTCAGAACCATTAAAAATGGGATTAGTAGATCCAAGGTTTAATTATGTGCAAAGAGAAAGTGCTCCATATGTTGAATATTTAGGTATAAAGGAGAATCCGAATTATAAAGGGTGGGCTTCTGCTAAAGAATATGGATATAGACTTTTATCAGTAAGAAGTAATGTTAATAGCGAATCATCTGAATTAAAATATTCATATTTGACTGATTTTAAAATTAGTGGACAAGCCAAAGTAGGTAATAATATAACTTTAGTAGCACAAGCGGATAAATCTAGTGGAATATACTATAGATTTGAAATTCTTGAATCTGGCTCTAATGTATGGAAGGTCGTAGGAGATTGGTCATCAAGTAATACTATAGAGTACACACCAATAAAATCTGGTAAATATAAGTTTAAAGTTAGCATTAGGGGTAACAGTACAATAGTAGATGACCACAGAATAGTAGATGTGGATGTAATAAACACTATATCCAAAATATCAACAATAAATATTAGTGGTGATAAAATTGTTGGTGAAAAATTAACATTTGAAGCAAAAGGCACTCCAGAAACAGATACATTATATAGGCTATGGATGTGTAATAGAAGTACAAATACATGGATACTATTAAGTGATTGGAGCACTAAAAATATAGTAGATTATACTCCAACTAAGGCTGGCAATTATACTTTCGTAGCTCATGTGAAACATAAGACTAGCAATAAAAATGAGGAAGATGATTATAAGTCATTAGATGTAAATGTATTGAAGCAAGAAGCAAAGGTGCAAACAATAAATATTAGTGGTAATAAAATGGTTGGTGAAAAACTAACATTTGAAGCGAA